>NZ_CP125957.1:4253333-4580000 GCF_030064125.1 Pseudomonas sp. G2-4
ATGTGGGCTTATATCGCGCGGCGCCTGCTGCTGATCATTCCGACCTTGGTGATCATTCTGCTGGTGAACTTCGTCATCGTGCAGGCCGCGCCAGGGGGGCCGGTGGAACAGGCCATCGCTCACCTGCAAGGCATCGGCGGCGCCAGCGTCGGCAGTTCGGGCAACACCATGACTGGCAGTTCCCGGGCCAGTCGCGGTCTCGACCCACAGTTGATCAAGGACATCGAAAAACAATACGGCTTCGACAAACCGGCCCATGAACGCCTGTGGCTGATGCTCAGCAGCTACGCCCGCCTGGACTTCGGTAAAAGCTTCTTCCGCGGCGCCACGGTCACCGACCTGATCCTGGAAAAAATGCCGGTGACCATTTCCCTCGGGCTCTGGGCAACACTGATCACCTACCTGGTGTCGATTCCCTTGGGGATCCGCAAGGCCGTGCGTCACGGTTCCGCGTTCGATGTGTGGAGCAGCACGGCGATCATCATTGGCTATGCCATGCCGGCGTTCCTTTTCGCGATGTTCCTGATCGTGGTGTTCGCTGGCGGCACGTCGTTGAACTGGTTTCCGGTGCGCGGGCTGGTGTCGGATAACTTCGAGTCGCTGTCGACCCTGGGCAAGATCGCCGATTACTTCTGGCACCTGGTGCTGCCGGTGACGTCCCTGGTGATCGGCGGCTTCGCCACCCTGACGATCCTGACCAAGAACTCGTTCCTCAATGAAATCACCCGCCAGTACGTGGTCACGGCACGGGCCAAGGGCATGAGCGAACGGCGGGTGCTGTATGGCCACGTGTTCCGCAACGCGATGCTGCTGGTGGTGTCCGGTATTCCACAGGCGTTCATCAGCGTGTTTTTTGCCGGCTCGCTGCTGATCGAGGTGATCTTTTCCCTCGATGGCCTGGGGCGTATGAGCTACGAGGCCGCCGTATCCCGGGACTATCCGGTGGTGTTCGGCTCGCTGTTCATCTTCACGTTGTTCGGCCTGCTCATCAAACTCATCGGCGACCTCTGCTACACCCTGGTGGACCCGCGCATCGACTTCGCCGCGAGGAATGCCTGATGTTCAAGTTTTCACCCTTGGGCCGCCGGCGCTTCGAGCGTTTCAAGAAAAACCGTCGCGGCTGGTGGTCGCTGTGGCTGTTCATCGGTTTGTTCATCCTGACCCTGGGCGGCGAACTGATCGCCAATGACAAGCCGCTGGTGGTGAGCTACCAGGGCTCGCTGTATTTCCCCGTATTCAAGCGCCACACCGAGCAGGAGTTTGGCGGGCAGTTGCCGTTCCAGGCCGATTACCGCAGCAGCTATGTGCAGAACCTGATCCACAAGGACGGCGGCTGGCTGTTGTTCCCACCGATCCCGTTCAGCGACGACACGCCCAACTATGACCTCAGCCAGCCGGCCCCGAGCCCGCCCTCATCGGTGAACTGGCTGGGCACCGATGACCAGTCCCGGGATGTGCTGGCCCGGGTGATTTTCGGGGCGCGAGTATCGATCCTGTTCGCCCTGGCCCTGACCGCCATCAGCGCGCTGATCGGCATTGCCGCCGGTGCGTTGCAAGGTTATTACGGCGGCTGGGTGGACTTGCTGGGGCAGCGCTTGCTGGAAGTCTGGTCCGGACTGCCAGTGCTCTATCTGTTGATCATTTTGTCCGGCTTCGTGGAACCGAATTTCTGGTGGCTGCTGGGGATCATGGCGCTGTTTTCCTGGCTGGCCCTGGTAGACGTGGTACGGGCCGAGTTCCTGCGCGGGCGCAACCTCGAATACGTGAAAGCCGCCAGGGCCCTGGGGCTCAGCGACCGCAAGGTGATCGTCCGGCACATCCTGCCCAATGCGATGAACGCCACCCTGAGTTACCTGCCTTTCATTCTCACCGGGGCAATCTCGACACTCACGGCCCTGGACTTCCTCGGGTTCGGCATGCCGGCCGGTAGCGCGTCGCTGGGCGAGTTGATCGGCCAGGGCAAACAGAACCTGCAAGCGCCATGGCTCGGGCTGACGGCGTTCTTCACCCTGGCGCTGATTCTTTCCCTGTTGGTATTTATCGGCGAGGCGTTGCGAGACGCGTTCGATCCACGCTCTTGAAAACAGCCATGAAGCGGAACCTTGAGATGAGCGACAACCTGATCGAAATCCGCGACCTGAACGTGGCCTTCAACGACCAAACCGTGGTGCGCAACCTGTGCCTGGACATCCGCCCCGGCGAGTGCCTGGCGCTGGTGGGCGAGTCGGGCTCGGGCAAGTCGGTGACCGCCCATTCGATCCTGCAATTGCTGCCCGAGAACGAAGCCCGCACCACCGGCAGCGTTCGTTATCGTGGTCAGGAATTGGTGGGGGCCGACGCCCAGACCCTGCGGGAGCTGCGCGGTAACCGGATCGCGATGATTTTCCAGGAGCCGATGACGTCGCTGAACCCGCTGCACAGCGTCGAAAAGCAGATCGGTGAAACCCTGATGCTGCACAAGGGCCTGGGTGGTAAAGCGGCGCGCCAACGCATCCTGGAACTGCTGGCCTTGGTGGGCATCCAGAAACCCACCGAACGCCTCAAGGCCTACCCTCATCAACTGTCGGGCGGCCAGCGGCAACGGGTGATGATTGCCATGGCCCTGGCCTGCGAGCCGGAACTGTTGATTGCCGACGAGCCGACCACCGCGCTGGACGTAACCGTGCAGCGCAAGATTCTGTTGCTGCTCAAATCCCTGCAACAACGGCTCGGCATGTCATTGCTGTTGATCAGCCACGACCTCAATCTGGTGCGCAGCATCGCTCAACGGGTCTGTGTGATGAAGGCCGGGGAAATCGTCGAACAGGCGCCGTGCGAAGCCCTCTTCAGCGCGCCGAAACACCCCTACAGCTGCGAGCTGCTGCATGCCGAACCGGAAGGCGAGGCCCTGCCCCGGGACGACCGCGAGGACGTGTTGCAGGTACAAGACCTGCGCGTGAGTTTCCCCCTGGGCGGCGGTCTGTTTCGGCGCAAGGAATACCTGCACGCCGTGGACGGCATCAGCCTGAGCATCCAGCGCGGCAAGACACTGGGCATCGTCGGCGAATCCGGCTCCGGCAAGTCCACGCTGGGCCAGGCGATCCTGCGGCTGATCGAGTCCGAAGGCAGCATTCGTTTCCAGGGCCAGGCCCTCGATCATCTGTCGCAGAAAGCGCTGCGGCCATGGCGCAAGCAGATGCAGGTGGTGTTCCAGGACCCGTTCGGCAGCCTCAGCCCGCGGATGTCGGTGCAGCAGATCATCAGCGAAGGCCTTGAGGTGCACAGCCCGTCCAGTGCCGAGCAGTGCGAAGCCCAGGTGATCCAGGCCCTCAAGGAAGTCGGCCTCGACCCGCAGACCCGCCATCGCTACCCCCACGAATTCTCCGGTGGCCAGCGCCAACGCATCGCCATTGCCCGGGCGTTAGTGCTCAAGCCGGCGTTGATTTTGTTGGATGAACCCACATCGGCCCTGGACCGCACGGTGCAAAAGCAAGTGGTCGCCCTGCTCCGTCAGCTCCAGGAAAAGTACGGCTTGACCTACCTGTTCATCAGCCATGACCTGGCAGTGATTCGCGCCCTGGCCCACGACATGATCGTGATCAAGGACGGCAAAGTGGTCGAGCAAGGCGCCAGCCATGACGTGTTCGACTCACCCCAGCATCCCTATACCAAGGAGTTGTTGGCGGCGGCGCATCCGGGGTGGGCATAATGCGGCGCATGACCTGGCTCCGTATCGCGCCCATCGCGAGCAAGCTCGCTCCCACAGAGGGCTGCGTCGCGCCGAAGATCGAGTGTGGGAGCGAGCTTGCTCGCGATGACGGCCTGACAGGCACTACCTAATCCGGATCCGACCATGAACCCCACCGAAAGCCTCAAGGATTACAAGCGCGTGCGCACGCTGGCGATCCGTTCGTTGTTCGAGATCATCGAGCAGTCCAGCGAAGGCACGGTGATTGTCGACCGCGATGCGAATATCGTCTGGATGAACGAACGCTATGCCCGGCGCTTCGGCCTGAACTCGGCGCAGGAAGCCATCGGCCGGGCGTGCGAGAGCGTGATCCCAGGCAGCCTGTTGCGGGAAGTGGTGCGCACCGGGCGACCGATCCTGCTGGACATGCAGGACACGCCCAAGGAACCGCTGGTGGTGATGCGCCTGCCGATCCATGACAGCGCGGGCGCGGTGATCGGCGCCATCGGTTTTGCCTTGTTCGATGAATTGCGCAGCCTGTCGCCAATGCTCAAGCGCTACCTGAGCATGCAGGAAGAACTGGCCTCCACTCGCTCGTTGTTGCGGGCGCGGCAAACCAAATACAACTTCGCTCATTTCATTGGCACCAGCAGCGCCGGGCTGGAGGTCAAGCGGCGTGCCCGGCGCAGCGCCAGCGCCGATTCGCCAGTGTTGTTGCTCGGCGAAACCGGCACTGGAAAGGAGCTGCTGGCTCAGGCCATCCACAGCGCTTCGCCGCGGGCGCACAAGGCGTTCGTCAGCATCAACAGCGCGGCGATTCCTGAATCGCTGCTGGAAGCCGAGTTCTTCGGTACCGCTCCAGGGGCCTTCACCGGTGCCGACCGCAAGGGCCGCGCCGGCAAGCTGCAGATTGCCCAGGGCGGCACGCTGTTCCTCGATGAGATCGGCGACATGCCGTTGCCGCTGCAAAGCAAACTGCTGCGGGTGCTCCAGGAAAAGGAATACGAACCGGTGGGTTCCAACGAGGTGCTGCAAAGCGATGTGCGAGTGATCGCCGCCACGTCCATGGATTTAGAAGCGGCCATCAAGCGCGGGGAGTTTCGCGCCGACTTGTATTACCGCCTCAACGTGCTGCCGATCCAGGTCCCACCGCTGCGCGAACGCCTGGATGACTTGCCGGCCCTGAGTGAGGCGATCCTCGAAGAACTGCGCAGCCAGCATGAACTGAACCGCGAAGCCCTCGACCTGTTGGGACAACACGCCTGGCCGGGCAACATTCGCGAGCTGCGCAACGTGCTGGAACGGGCCGCGCTGCTCAGTGACGACCTGGTACTGACAGCGGCGGACATCCGCGCGGCCATCGGCACATTCACACCAGTCACCCGCACGGCGAGCCCGAGCCTTGAGCCGCTGCCCCATGAAACCTTTAGCCAGGCCCGGGCGCGATTCGACCGGCACCTGATCGAAACCACCCTCGCGCAATGCGGGGGCAAGGTGGTCGAGGCGGCTGAGCGGTTGGGGCTGGGGAGGTCGACGCTGTACAAGAAGATGGTGGCGTTGGGGATTGTAGAGTCTCATTAAGGAGACTTGTATCTCCAGATATAGACAATCCCTTTCAGAGCGCTTTGCGCTCATCGCGAGCAAGCTCGCTCCCACAGTGGACGGCGTCATCCCTATAAACACGGTCGACCTGTGGGAGCGAGCTTGCTCGCGATGAGGCCAGCACAGCCCACAAAAATCTCAAAACAGAGACAAAATTCCAAACCCCTTCGGCGAAACTCAATAATTTCCTTATATTTCATAAAGTTACCAAACTGGCACAAAACTCGCTAAAGCCTCTCCCACCGCTTCACCACAACAATAACAATCCAGGAGACACACCATGAGTGTGATCATTGCCTTGGCAGCCCTCACGCTGCTGATGGTCGCCGCCTACCGTGGCTACAGCGTTATCCTCTTTGCCCCCATCGCCGCCCTCGGCGCCGTCCTGCTCACCGACCCTTCCGCCGTCGCCCCTGCGTTCACCGGGGTGTTCATGGAGAAAATGGTCGGTTTCATCAAACTGTATTTCCCGGTGTTCCTGCTCGGCGCGGTGTTCGGCAAGCTGATCGAGCTGTCGGGCTTCTCCCGCTCCATCGTCGCGGCGGCGATTCGTCTGCTGGGTACGCGCCAGGCCATGCTGGTGATCGTGCTGGTCTGCGCCCTGTTGACCTACGGCGGCGTGTCGTTGTTTGTGGTGGTGTTCGCGGTCTACCCGTTTGCCGCCGAGATGTTCCGCCAGAGCAACATCCCCAAGCGCCTTATCCCGGCCACCATCGCCCTGGGTGCGTTCTCGTTCACCATGGACGCCCTGCCCGGCACGCCGCAGATCCAGAACATCATCCCCAGCACCTTCTTCAACACCACCGCCTGGGCCGCGCCGTGGCTGGGCGTGATCGGTACGATCTTTGTGTTCAGCCTCGGCATGCTGTTCCTGCAACGCCAGCGCAACAAGGCCCTGCGCGTGGGTGAAGGCTACGGTACCGAACTGCGCAACGAACCGGAAACCGCCGAAGACATCAAGCTGCCCAACCCCTGGATCGCTGTTTCGCCGCTGCTGGCCGTGGGGATCATGAACCTGCTGTTCACCCAGTGGATCCCCCAGTGGTATGGCAAGACCCACAGCCTGGCACTGCCGGGCATGGCGACACCGGTGACCAGTGACATCGCCAAGCTCACCGCGATCTGGGCCGTGCAGGCGGCGTTGCTGGTGGGCATCATCATGGTCCTGCTGTTCGGCTTCCGGGCCATTCGCAGCAAATTGGCCGAAGGCAGCAAGAGCGCGGTGGGTGGTGCATTGCTGGCAGCGATGAACACCGCTTCGGAATACGGTTTCGGCGCAGTGATCGCCTCGTTGCCGGGCTTCCTGGTACTGGCCGACTGGCTCAAGAACATTCCCAACCCACTGGTCAACGAAGCCGTGACCGTCACGCTGCTGGCGGGCATCACCGGCTCTGCGTCGGGTGGCATGAGCATCGCCCTGGCGGCAATGTCGGAAAGCTTCATCAGCGCCGCCAACGCCGCCAACATTCCCCTGGAAGTGCTGCACCGGGTAGCCGCCATGGCCAGCGGCGGCATGGACACCCTGCCCCACAACGGCGCGGTGATCACCCTGCTGGCCGTCACCGGGCTGACCCACCGGGAAGCCTACAAAGACATTTTCTGCATTACGCTGATCAAGACCCTCGCGGTGTTCTTCGTGATCGGTGTGTTCTACGCCACTGGCATTGTGTGAGGTTCCTATGACATCCCCTCTTTCGGGCAAGACCGCCCTGGTCACCGGCTCTACCAGCGGCATCGGCCTGGGCATCGCCCTGAGCCTGGCCAAGGCCGGCGCCAGTTTGATCCTCAATGGTTTTGGCGATGCCTCGGCGGTGATCGCCGAGGTGAAACAGTTTGGCGGCAAGGTCGGCCATCATCCCGCCGATGTCAGCGACCCGGCGCAGATCGCCGACATGCTCGCCTACGCCGAGCGCGAGTTCGGCGGCGTGGACATCCTGGTGAACAACGCCGGGATCCAGCACGTGGCCGCCGTGGAAGATTTCCCCGTGGAGCGCTGGGACTCGATCATCGCCATCAACCTGTCCTCGGTGTTCCACGCCACCCGCCTGAGCCTGCCGGGCATGCGCGCCAAGGGCTGGGGGCGGATCATCAACGTCGCCTCGGTGCATGGCCAGGTCGGCTCGGTGGGCAAGGCGGCGTATGTCGCGGCCAAGCACGGGGTGATCGGCCTGACCAAAGTGGTCGGCCTGGAAACCGCCACCAGCAATGTGACGTGCAATGCCATCTGCCCCGGCTGGGTGCTGACGCCACTGGTGCAAAAGCAGATCGACGACCGCATTGCCGCAGGCGTCGACCCGCAACAGGCGCAGCATGATCTGCTGGCGGAGAAACAGCCATCCCTGGCGTTCGTCACCCCTCCGCAACTGGGGGAACTGGTGCTGTTCCTGTGCAGCGAAGCCGGTAGCCAGGTGCGGGGCGCGGCGTGGAATATTGATGGTGGGTGGTTGGCTCAATAACACCACAACCCTCTGGCGAACATGCTGTTTGTGGCGAGGGAGCTTGCTCCCGCTGGACTGCGCAGCAGGCCCAATAGGCGGCCGCTGCGCAGCCGAGCGGGAGCAAGCTCCCTCGCCACGAAAAGCACCTTGTGCTGCAATGTTTGTAAGCCCCATAAAAAACAAGAGGCCTTCCCATGTCCGACATCCTCTGGCAACCCACCCCCGAGCGCATCACCCAGTCGCGCATGAACGCCTTTCGTCAGTTCGTCAACGCGCGGCATCACCTGCAACTGGACGACTACCCGGCCCTGCACGCCTGGAGCATCGACCAGCGCGAAGCCTTCTGGCAGGCCATCGTCGATTTCTTCGAGATCCGCTTTCATCAAGCGCCCAGCGAGGTCCTGGTGGAAGGCCCGCAAATGCCCAGCGCCCAGTGGTTCCCGGGGGCGACCCTGAACTTTGCCGAACACTTGTTGCGCCGCCGCGACGAGGCTGTCGCGGTGGTCGCCATTGACGAAAACGGCGGCCTGGAACAATTGACCTGGGCCGAACTCGCTGCCCACATCGCCGGCCTGCAAAAAAGCCTGCAAGCCGCTGGCGTCACCCAAGGTGACCGGGTGGCCGCGTGCATGCCCAACACCTGGCAGACCCTGGTGGGCATGCTCGCCACCACCAGCCTGGGGGCCATCTGGTCGTGCTCGTCGCCGGACTTCGGCACCCAAGGCGTCATCGACCGCTTCGGCCAGATCGAGCCCAAGGTGCTGATCACCTGCGCCGGTTACCGCTACGCCGGCAAGGTCATCGACCAGCGGACCAAGGTCAATGAAATCCTCGAACGGCTGCCGTCGTTGCAGCAGTTGATCGTGCTGCCCTATGCCCAGCCTGATGCACGCACGGATGATTTCAAGACCCCGGCCAGCGTCGCGCTATGGGATGACGTCTACCAAAGCGGCGGCGAACCGCAATTCATCGGCGTGCCCTTCGACCATCCGCTGTACATCCTCTATTCCAGCGGCACCACCGGCGTGCCGAAGTGCATCGTCCACGGCACCGGTGGCGTACTGCTGCAACACGTCAAGGAACATGGCCTGCATGTCGACCTCGGCCGCGAGGATCGCCTGTTCTACTACACCACCTGCGGCTGGATGATGTGGAACTGGCTGGTATCGGCCCTCGCCGTGGGCAGTGCAGTGGTGCTCTACGACGGCTCGCCGTTTCATCCCGGCCCCGAGCGCCTGCTGGACCTGATCGACCAGCAGCGCATCAGCGTGTTTGGCACCAGCCCAAAATACCTGGCCGCCTTGGAAAGCCAGGGCCTGAAACCTCGGCAAAGCCATGAACTGAGCAGCTTGAAGACCCTCCTGTCCACTGGCTCGGCGTTGGCCCCCCATAGTTACGATTACGTGTACCGCGACTTCAAGGCCGACGTCTGCCTGGCCTCGATGTCGGGTGGCACCGATATTGTGTCGTGCTTCGTCAACGGCAACCCGCTGGCGCCGGTGCGCCGGGGCGAGATGCAAGGCAAGAGCCTGGGCATGGCGGTGCAGGTCTGGAATGAAGCCGGGCAAGCGGTCATCGGCGAGAAAGGCGAACTCGTGTGCACCCGGCATTTCCCGGCGATGCCCATTGGCCTGTGGAACGATCCTCACCGGGAGAAGCTCCGTGCCTCCTACTTCGCCCAGTTCCCCGGCGTGTGGGCCCAAGGTGATTACGCCGAAGAACTGCCCCATGGCGGGCTGTTGATCCATGGACGCTCCGACGCCGTGCTCAACCCCGGTGGCGTACGCATCGGCACGGCGGAAATCTATCGGCAGGTGGAAAAGGTCGAAGCGGTACTGGACAGCGTCGCCATCGGCCAGCAATGGCAGGGCGATGTGCGGGTGGTGCTGTTCGTGCGTCTGCGCGAGGGCGTGACGCTGGACGAGGCCTTGGCGCAGCAAATCCGCCAAGTCATCCGCGCCAATACCACACCGCGTCATGTGCCGGCGAAGATCCTCGCGGTCAGCGATATTCCCCGGACCATCAGCGGCAAAGTGGTCGAACTGGCGGTGCGCAACGTGGTGCATGGCGAGGTGGTGAAAAACACCGATGCCCTGGCCAATCCAGAGGCGTTGGAGCAATTTCGGGATCGGCCGGAGCTGACTACCTGACGTTGGCTATCTGTTGCCCATGAGGGCCTCTTCGCGAGCAAGCTCGCTCCCACAAGGGGTCAGCGGTGAACATAAAAATCGCAGTCACCCGAGAACCCTGTGGGAGCGAGCTTGCTCGCGATGAACGATAACGCGGTCTAACGTTGAAGAATCAATCCACCAACCCCCACTCCCCCGCCGCTGGGTCAGCTGGAGGCACCGCGCCCGACTCGGCATGCAACTTCAAACGCAAGCGCAGGTTGTTCGCCGAGTCAGCGTTTTTCAGCGCTTCCTCTTCATCGATAGCCCCTTCCACCACCAGGTTGAACAAGGCCTGGTCGAAGCTTTGCATGCCCAGCTCCTCAGACTTTTCCATAATCCCCTTGAGCTCGCCAAGCTCATTGCGCCGGATCAAATCGGCCACGGTGGGCGATCCCAGCATGACCTCCACCGCAGCCCGACGCTGGCCCGTACGGGTGCGCACCAGGCGCTGGGAGACGAACGCCTTGAGGTTATTGCCCAAGTCATTGAGCAACTGCGGCCGGCGCTCTTCCGGGAAGAAGTTGATCACCCGATCCAGCGCCTGGTTGGCGTTATGGGCATGCAGCGTGGAAATCACCAAGTGCCCGGTGTCGGCAAAGGACAGGGCATGTTCCATGGTTTCGCGATCACGGATCTCACCGATCAGCACCACGTCGGGCGCCTGGCGCAGGGTGTTCTTCAGCGCAGCATGAAAACTGCGGGTGTCGACACCGACTTCCCGCTGGTTGATGATGGATTTCTTGTGCCGATGGATATACTCCACCGGGTCTTCGATGGTGATGATGTGGCCGCTGCTGTTGCGATTACGGTAGTCGATCAACGCCGCCAGGGAGGTCGATTTGCCCGACCCCGTCGCGCCAACGAACAGCATCAGCCCCTGCTTCTGCATAATGGTGTCCAGCAATACCAGCGGCAGTTTCAGGTCTTCGAAGCGCGGAATGTCCAGTTTGACGTTGCGTATCACCATGGACACGTCGTTGCGCTGCTTGAAAATATTCACCCGGAACCGCCCGACACCGGCCATCGATATCGCCAGGTTCATTTCCAGTTCCCGATCGAACTCAAGGCGCTGTTCGGCGTCCATCAAAGACTCGGCGAGCCCTGCAATGTCGCCGACCTTGAATGCCTGGTTACCCAAGGGTTTGATCACGCCCTCGAATCGCGCGCACGGCGGCGCGCCGGTGGACATGTAGAGGTCGGAGCCATCCTGGCTCGCCAGGATTCGCAACAAAGGATCGATTTCCATGGACTGAAACTTCCGCGAGACATCAATTGAAACAAGCTGACCCGAGCATGAAACCCTTCAGACCAACCCGCGCTTACCTTCTTCAGAGGATAGTAGACGCCGAGGCACTGACACGACTTCCAGGGGTTCCGCTATGAACGCAATACCCTCCGGCAGCGACATACAGAGTCTGATTGCCCAACGGGACTGGACCACCAGCCCCTTGGGCGCTGTCGAAACCTGGCCGCAAAGCCTGCGCACCGCCGTGGACATCGTGCTCCACTCACCGATGCCGATGGCCTTGCTGTGGGGCCCCGAGCTGACCCATTTCTACAACGACGCCTATGCCGGATTGGCCGGCGACAAGCATCCGCGGGCGTTCGGCCAGCCGACCCATACAGCATGGCCCGAACTGAGAGACGTCAACGCACCGATTTATCGCAGCGTGTTGCAAGGCCGCACGCACAGCAGCCGCGACCAGCAATGGCGCCTGCCCTTCGCCGGCCGCCTCTGCGACCTGTGGCTGGACCTGACCTACAGCCCGGTGCACGACGAAAGCGGCTCCGTCGCCGGTATCCTGATCACAGCCTTGGAAACCAGCGAGCGACGCCGACTGGCCCAGGAATTCGAACGGCGCTCCGAGGCCAGCCTCAAGGCCCAGTACGAGAGCGAGGAACGTCTGCAACTGGCCCTGGCCGCCACGGATGCGTTGGGCACCTGGGACTGGGATATCAGCGAAGATCGGTTCATTGCCGACGCACACTTCGCCCTGTTGCATGGTGTCGATCCGAGCCTGTCGCGCCAGTTGCCTATCACCGCCTATCTCGAGGGCGTGCACCCCGAAGACCGGGCCACGGTCGCTCGCAGCATCAAGCACTGCATCACCCACGGCACCGAATATGCCGAGGAATACCGTCTGCTGCGGCCCGACGGCGAGCTGCGCTGGGTGTTCGTGCGCGGTCGTTGCTACAAGGACCGCCACGGCCGGCCCAAGCGCTTTCTCGGCGCGGCCCTGGACCTGACCGAGCGCAAGCACACGGAGCAGGCCCTGCGCCAGAGCCAGACCGAGCTGCAACTGATCATCAATGCCATGCCGATCCTCATCAGCTATGTGGATCGTGAAGAGCGTTTCCGGCTGAACAACAGTGCCTACCTGGACTGGTACGGCCTGACGCCCCAGGAGCTGTACGGCAGGACCATCCGCGAAGTGATCGGCGAAGAAGCCTACGCGGCTCGTGCCGAACAGATCGCTGGCGCCCTGGCGGGCAAACCCTGCAGCTTCGCGGTGCAGTCGGATCATCGCGACGGCCGGCCACGCCATGCGTTGATCAACTACCTGCCCCGCCATGGGTCGGACGGTACGGTGAACGGCTTCTACATCTTTGTAATCGACGAGACGGAGAGCAAGAAAACCGAGGAAGCCCTGCGTAACCTCAACGAAACCCTGGAAGAGCGGGTCATCGCCCGTACCCAGCAACTGGCCGAAGCCAACCAACGGTTGCAAAACGAGATGTTCGAGCGCGAGCGCGCCGAAGAAGCCCTGCGTCATGCCCAGAAGATGGAAGCCGTGGGCCAGCTCACAGGCGGCATTGCCCATGACTTCAACAACATGCTCACGGGTATTCTCGGTAGCCTCGACCTGATCCAGCGCTACATTGCCAGCGGTCGCGCCGCCGAAATCGGCCGGTTTACCGAAGCGGCGGTGTCCTCGGCCAATCGCGCTGCCGCCCTGACCCACAGGCTGCTGGCATTCTCCCGGCGCCAGTCGCTGGACCGCAAACCCATGGACCCCAACCAGCTGGTGCACTCACTCGAAGACTTGCTAAGCCGTACCACCGGCGACCATATCGTGCTGCGCTTACAACTGGCCGATGAGCTTTGGCCAGTGAACACCGATGTCAGCCAGTTGGAAAACGCCTTGCTCAACCTGGTGATCAACGCCCGGGACGCCATGCCCGACGGCGGCGAACTGACCATCGAAACCGCCAATGTCTATCTCGACGGCAATGACATCAGTACCCTGGAACCGGTGAAGGCTGGCGACTACGTGATGATTGCCGTCAGCGACAATGGCAGCGGCATGACGCCCTCGGTGCTGGCAAAAGCCTTCGATCCGTTCTTCACCACCAAGCCCATCGGCCAGGGCACCGGCCTGGGCCTGTCGATGATCTACGGGTTTGCCCAGCAGTCCGGTGGGCACCTCAACCTGGACAGTGTTCCGGGCCAGGGCACACGCGTGCAGTTGTACCTGCCGCGGCTGCACGTCGCGCCCGCCGAACAGCCCGCGGCTTCATTGACTATCGACGCACCTGCGGCGATTGCCGGGGAGACCGTGCTGCTGGTCGAAGACGAGCCTGCGGTGCGCATGCTGGTACTCGATCTGCTGGATACCCTGGGCTATACCGCCCTTCAAGCCCAGGACGCCAAGTCGGCCCTTCCCCTGCTGGAGTCGAACCGGCGCATCGACTTGCTGGTGACCGATGTCGGTCTGCCGGGCATGAATGGCCGGCAACTGGCGGAAATCGCCCGCCAGCATCGGCCCGACCTGAAAGTACTGTTCATGACCGGATATGCGCAGAAAGCCGCCGAACGCCAGGGGTTCCTCGACCAGGGCATGGACCTGGTCGCCAAGCCTTTCACCCTCGATCTGCTGGCGAACAAGATTCGGACGATGATCAACCATGGCACCTGACTTGAGGCATAATCGCCGCCCCGTAACGTTCAGGTCAGCGCTGCAATGAAAGCCCAAGCCCGCCATATCCTGGTGAAAACCGCCGAAGAGGCCGAACAGCTCAAGCAACGCATCGCCAAGGGCGAAGCTTTCGATGTGCTGGCCAAGAAATACTCCACCTGCCCCTCCGGCAAACGCGGCGGTGACCTGGGTGAAGTGCGACCAGGGCAAATGGTCGGCGTGATCGATGCGGTGATCTTCAAGAAGCCCCTGCGGGTGGTGCATGGGCCGATCAAGAGCAAGTTCGGCTATCACTTGGTGCAGGTGTTTTATCGGGATTGAAATGACATTGCCCTGACAACCTGACCCTGTGGCGAGGGAGCTTGCTCCCGCTGGCCTGCGAAGCAGGCCCCAACAAACAGAAACGGCTGCTGCGCAGCCGAGCGGGAGCAAGCTCCCTCGCCACAGGACACACCCAACTTCCGGTGCAGTCAGTCCTTGGGCATCAACGCCCCCGGCACCTGGATCACCCGGCTCGCCAACAAATGCCCCGCCTCGGCCGCCTCCTGCGGAGTGCCACCCAGCAACCGGCTCGCCAGGTACGCGGCACTGAAGGAATCTCCCGCCGCCGTGGTGTCCACCACCCGCTCGACCCGTTGAGCGGGAATCTCATAAGACTCGCCATCGCAACGAATCAGACACGCCTCGGCACCGCGCTTGAGCACCACTTCCGGCGTTCCGAATTGCCCATAGGCGGCGAATACCGCGTCACTGTCGGCATAGCCGAACAGCGCCTGCTCATCCTCCACGGTCAGCAACGCCAGTTCCACGTAGGGCAGGACGCTGCGATAGGCCGCGCGGGCCGCTTCGACAGATGCCCAGAGCCTGGCTCGGTAGTTGTTGTCGAACACCACCTGCGCCCCGCGCCGACGCGCTTCGATCAGGGTCTCGATGAGCTTGCCCCGGCCCTGCTCGCCGAGCACCGCCAGGGTGACGCCACTGAAATACAGCACATCGTAGTCCAGCAAGGCAGCCAGGATCGGCCCGGCAGCCGGGGTGAGAAAGCAATCACGCACCGCCGCCTCGTTGCGCCAGTACAGAAACCGCCGCTCACCCGCCGCATCGGTCTGGATGCAATACAAACCCGGCAAGCGGCCGGGCAAACGCTGAACCCGTTCCAGGCCGATGTTTTCCGCCGCCCAGCTTCGGCACATGGCATCGCTGAAACTGTCGTCGCCCAGGGCGGTGACATAGTCCACCGAACCGTTGTCACCCAAGGCGCGGGACAGGTACACCGAGGTGTTCAGGGTATCGCCGCCGAAGCTTTGCAGCAGGCTGCCGTCGGCGCGTTGTTGCAGTTCAATCATGCACTCGCCGATCAGGGCGATGCGGGGTTTTGGGTTGCTCATGGATGATCCTGATGTTTCGGTGGTGTCTGGCAGGCCGCTATCGCGAGCAGGCTCGCTCCCTCAGGGGGATCGTGGCGACCACAAATGTTGTGTTCACAACAAATCCAGTGTGGGAGCGAGCCTGCTCGCGATAGCCACAACTCGGTCCAAAGGCTAGAAACAAGTCTCCATGCTCTCCACCACCCGCAACCCCTCGTCCACCAGGCACCCCACCCGCCACTTATCAAACGTCAGGCATGGATGCGAAGTACCGAACGAGATGATGTCGCCCACCCGCAACTCAACCCCAGGCGCCACTGTCATGAACGCATGCTGATCCATCACTGCCGTCACCTTGCAGCTGCTCACGTCGTCGCCCACCACTGAATCCGAACCTGGTTTATAGCGTTTGAGCGGCACCGGCAGTCCGGCGTCGTAGGCCACGTCGCGCTTGCCCAGGGCGATCACCGCGAAGCCTGGCTCCGGCAACGATTGCACATGGGCCCAGACTTCCAGGGCCGGACGCAGGCCTTCGTGCAGGTCGTTGCGCCGCTCCAGCACACAACACTGGGCTTCCTTGTAGATGCCGTGGTCATGGGCCACGTAACTGCCGGGACGCAGCACACTGAGAAAACGCCCGTGGGCATTCCGGGCTTCGAAGGACTCGGCGATCAGGTCGTACCAGGCCGAACCCGAGGCGGTGATGATCGGCTTGTCGATGGCGAACGCGCCGCTGTCCTGCAACTGCACCGCGAGCCCCACCAAAGACGCTGCAAAGGCGCGGATGCCACTGATGGCGTGGTCACCGTGGATCACCCCTTCGTAACCTTCGATACCGGTCAACGCCAGCGCCGGTTGCGCCCGGATCGCCTCGGCCAGGGCCAGTACCTCGGCCTCGCTCCGGCAGCCACAACGACCGCCAACCACGCCGTACTCGATCATCACGTTCAGCTTCATACCGCGCGAGGCGAAGAACGCCCCAAGATCAGCAACGTTGTCGGGATGATCGACCATGCAATGGAATTCAAACGTTGGGTCGGCCAGCAAATCGGCGATCAGTGCCATGTTTGGCGTGCCCACCAGCTGGTTGGCCATCAACACCCGGCGTACGCCGTGGGCGTAAGCGGCACGGGTCTGCACGGCGGTAGCGAGGGTCAAGCCCCAGGCACCGGCATCGAGCTGACGACGAAACAGCGCCGGGGTCATGCTGGTCTTGCCGTGGGGCGCCAGTTCGGCGCCGCTGTCGGTGACGAACACTTGCATCCAGTGAATGTTGTGCTCCAGTGCTGCGCGATGCAGCACCAGCGCCGGCAGGCTGACGTCCTTGAGCAGGTGGGCGCCGACGGGGGCCGCGCCCTTCTCTACGTCAGCATTGGAAATGGCAGAAGACATGTTCGAACTCCTCACAGGCAGCGCTGCTGTCTATTCGTTGATGCGCCGGGCCAGGTTGTTGGCGCTTTCGATCAGCACCCGGCGGTAATCGGCATAATTGTTCCTGGCATCCGCCCGGGGGGCGACGATGCACAGGGTCGCGATGGCCACGCCGCGGGGGTCTTTGACCGGCGCGGCGAAGCAATGGGTGAAGGTGTCGGCGACGCTGTCGAAAGAGAAAAAGCCGTCGAGGCCGGCCTGGCGGATTTCCTTGAGGAATTGCTCCAGGGGCAGGCGCTCACCGTCCGGCAGGATGAAGTCGTCGGGGTCGATCAAGTCGACAATTTGCTGGTCGCTCAAATGCGCCAACAGCAGGCGACCGGACGCCGTCCAGGGAATCGGCGCGTTTTCGCCAATGTCCGATGAAATGCGGAAATGCCGCTCACCCTCCTTCATCAAGGCCACAGTGTATTTGCGCCCATTGAGCAGGCACATCTGGGCGGTTTCACGGGTCTGGCTGACGATCTCCTGCAAGGCGTGATCGGCCTCGCGACTCAGGTCGAAATGCCGCAGGTGCGCCTGTCCGAGAAAGTACAACTGACGGCCCAGGTAGACGTGACCGTCCTTGCCCACCGGTTCGAGGATGCGCCGATCCAGCAGTGACGCCACCAGCTCATAGACCGTGGACTTGGGGCTGCCGATACCACTGGCAATATCGTTCGGACGTAGCGGCTGGCCGATTTCCTTGAGGAAATCGAGGATATCGAACGCCCGATCCAATCCCCGGGCCCGGCGTTTGATGGTGTCTTCGGTCATGTCTTCGGTTCCTGGTCATTCACTCATAGACGCTTGCATTTCGTGGCGAGGGAGCTTGCTCCCGCTCGGCTGCGCAGCAGTCGCTCATGGGGCCTGCTGCGCAGGCCAGCGGGAGCAAGCTCCCTCGCCACACCGGCCTAGCATGCCAGCGTTTCTGGATTCAGGCCTTTTTCTTGTAGGCCACACAATCGATCTCGACCTTGCAATCAACCATCATGCTCGCCTGCACACAGGCCCGGGCCGGGGCGTGTTCAGGGCTGAAGTATTCGCTGAACACCTTGTTGAAACTCCAGAAATCCCGCGGGTCATCCAGCCACACGCCGCAACGCACCACATCCTTGAGCTCGTAACCGGCCTCTTCGAGAATCGCGACCAGGTTCTTCATGGTCTGGTGCGTCTGCTCGACGATCCCGCCGACAATGATTTCGCCGTTCACCGCCGGCACCTGGCCGGACACATGCAACCAGCCATCGGCCTCCACGGCGCGGGCGAATGGCCGTGGCTGACCGCCGCCTGCGGAACTGCCGGTGCCGTAGCGCGTAATGCTCATGGGTGTTTCTCCTTGCTTGGATAAATTAAAAACTCAACTGAATCAAAAGCGGGTGTTCTTGAGGAACTCCGCCAGCCGCGGCGACTGCGGCCGCTCGAACAATTCTTTCGGTGGCCCCTGCTCTTCGATGCGGCCCTGGTTCATGAACACGATCTTGTCCGACACCTCGAAGGCAAAGCGCATTTCGTGGGTCACCAGCAACATGGTCATGCCGTCCTCGGCCAGGCCCTTGATCACGTTCAGCACTTCACCCACCAGTTCCGGGTCCAGGGCCGAGGTGACTTCGTCGAACAGCATCAGGCTGGGGTTCATGGCAATCGCCCGGGCAATCGCCACGCGCTGCTGCTGGCCGCCAGACAACTGACCGGGGAAGTGATCGCGCCGTTCCAGCAGGCCAACCCGCTCCAGCCATTTCTCGGCCAGGGCCACCGCTTCGTCCTTGGGCAGTTTTTTCACCTTGAGCAGACCCAGGGTGACGTTCTGCAACGCGGTCAAATGGGGAAACAGGTTGAATTGCTGAAAGGCCATGCCGGTCATGGCGCGGTGCCGGGCGATGACTTTTTCGGCATGGCGCACGCGCTTGCCGCCGACGTCGTCATAGCCGATGGATTCGCCATCGAGCACGATCTGGCCGCCCTGGAATTCTTCGAGCATGTTCACGCAGCGCAGCAGCGTGGTCTTGCCCGAACCGCTGGAGCCGATCAGCGTGACCACGTTGCCGCGCTGCATGCTCAGGTCCACGCCCTTGAGCACTTCCACTGGGCCGTATTGTTTGCGCAAGCCGCGAATGTCCAACAACGGTTGGGTGTTGGCAGGAGTCGAGATATCAGTCATGGCAAGGCCACCCGCTTTTCAATGTACCGCCCGAACAATTCGATGGCGTAATTGATGATAAAAAAGAGAAACCCGGCGAACAGGTAAAACTCCAGGGTCATGAAAGTCCGGGCGATGATCTGCTGGGTGCTGAGCAGCAGTTCGGCGACGCCGATCACCGACAGCAGGGTCGAGGCCTTGACGATCTCGGTGGAGGAATTGACCCAGGTCGGCAAGATCTGCCGCAGCGCCTGGGGCAACAACACATAACCCAGCGCCTGGAAGAACGTCAGGCCGATGGCCTGGCTCGCTTCCATTTGCCCGCGCGGCAATGCCTGTAGGGCGCCGCGCACAATCTCGGCCACATGAGAGCCGCAAAACAGCGTCAGGCCCAGCACACCGGCCTCGAATGCGCCGATCTGCCAGCCCAGGGCCGGGGCCATGTAGAAACAGGCCAACACCAACACGAACACGGGGGTACCGCGAATCAGGTCGACGTAGAAACGAAACGGCGCACGCATCCAGACCCGGCCGTAAGTCAGCACCAACCCGGCCATCAGGCCGATCACCGTGCCCAACAATATCGCCAGCACCGAACACTGCACGCTGGTGAGGAAACCGGCCCACAAGGTGTCCCGGGCGACCCACAACTCATGCAACCAACTGGGTGATTCGTACATGGGACACTCCTAACGGCGGATCGCCAGGCGCTGCTCGAAATAGCGCAGCAGCATGGCAATGAGGTAACAGGCCGCGACATACAGAGCCGTGGTCACCAACCAGGTTTCGATCACCCGATAGCTCTCCACGTTGATCTTGCGGGCGTAATAGGTCAGCTCCGGGACGGCAATCGCCGCCGCCAGCGAGGTGTCCTTGAACAGCGAAATGAAGTTGTTCGACAAGGCCGGCAATACGTTGCGCAGCATCACCGGGACGGTGACATAGGCTTTCACCTGCCATTCGCCCAGGCCGATGGCCAGCCCCGCCTCACGCTGCCCCTTGTGAATGCTCAACAACCCACCGCGAAACACTTCGGTCAAGTAAGCCCCGGCGTACAACGAGAGGGTGATGACGAACGAGGGCAGCTTGTCCAGGCGAATGCCCAGGCTCGGCAAGGCGAAGTAAATCAACAGGATCAGCACCAGAATCGGCGTATTGCGGATCACCGTGACATACACCGAGGCCAGCACCCGCAGGACGCGATGCTTGCTCAGCAGCGCGAACGCCATCGCCAGGCCGATCACGCAACCGATGGCGATCGACACCAGCGCCAGGGAAAGCCCCAGGCCGAGTCCCGCCAGCAAGGTGTCGAAATCGCGCCAGACGGCGGCAAAGTTCAACTGATAATTCATGGTCAGCAGTACCTTCGACGGGGCGCCCTGAAGTGGCGCCCCGGGCTCACAGGGTCATTTGAACTCAACAGGAAAACCAATCGCCGGCGACGGCAGGTCCACGCCGAACCACTGCTTGAACGATGCGGCGTAGGTGGGGAATTCCACGCCGGTCATGGCTTCATGCAAGGTGGTGTTGACGAAGTTCAGCCAGTCCTGATCGCCGCGCTTGACCGCGCAGGCATAGGTTTGCGGGCTCCAGGCGTAGGCCGGGCTGCGATAACGGCCGGGGTTCTGCACCATCAGGTATTTGACCGAGGACTGATCGGTGGCGGCAGCATCGGCGCGACCGGAGTTCACCGCCTGGTACATCAGGTCAACGCTGTCGTACTGGTCGACCTTGGCCTTGGGCAAGGCCTGATGCACCAACTCTTCGGCGTACACATTCTGCAGTACCGCCACGGTGACACCGTCGCCGCCGGCCTTGAGGTCTTCGATCTCCTTGTACTTGCTGTTGTTCGGTAGCAGCAGGCCAACGCCTTCGCGGTAGTACGGCAAGGTGAACGCCACCTGCTGGGCGCGGCTGGCGGTGACGGTGATGAACTGGCAGCTCATGTCGACCTTGTCGGTCAGCAGGTTGGGAATCCGCGCATCGGAAGACTGCACCACGAACTCGACTTTCTCAGGATCATTGAACAGCCCCTTGGCGACCATCCGTGCGATGTCGATATCAAAACCCTGCAACTTGCCATCCGCTCCCTGGAAGTGCCACGGCGCATTGGTACTGCCCGTGCCCACGATCAATTTCCCACGTTGCAGCACGCTATCGAGCTTGCTGTCGGCCGCCTGGGCGACACCCACGGCAGCCGTCGTGGCCGCGAAGAGAAAAACACACGCTTTGAACAAGGATGGTCGGCGTTGCATGGCAAGCACTCCAGGATGAGTTTATTCCGCTATACCGGAACATGGTATGTAACAACGGAATAGACAGCAGAAAGTGTGCCACAGAGTTCAGGCCCATGGGCAGGGAAAATGGAAAGTTAAGGAAATCAGGGAGATGAGAAAAACAGACCCGCGGACGCCGGCGCTCGCACGTGAATGCTGTTGCTACCGTTAGCTACGACGCACGGGTAATAAGGCCCCAAACCGGGTACTCGCGCACCGAAACGGAGCCACTCTGGAGTTGTAAATGGATACCTGTGGGAGCGAGCTTGCTCGCGATAGCTGTGGATCAGTCAATGTTGATGTTGAATGACCTGACGCTATCGCGAGCAAGCTCGCTCCCACAATTGTTCGGCGGTGTGCCTGGCCTATTTGCGCTTGTAACTCTTGCTGCCGCCAGGCGTGAGGCAATAGACCCCACCCCGCGGACCGACGCAGTAATTGCCACTGCCGCACTGGCAACCGTCGGATGATTTGAGCAACGACTGCGGCCGAGCCTCATTGCGAAGCCCCAGCACAGCAGAGCAGGATTTCTTCGAAGCGCTGATGGAGCCGTCATTACACAGGAAGGTATCGCCGTCACACCCGGCAATACCGCCCTTGCGCCCGGAACACGGTTGATTGGCGGCGATGGCTGAAGTACCCAAGGCCAACAACAGGATCGCGACACAGGTGCGAAGTAAAGCGGACGTTCCGTGACAGAGGTTCATGACAGCTTCCTGGCTGATAGATGGCTCTATGCTAGCACTGGAAAGAGTTCCACAAATGCTATCGGGTAAATTTGACCATTACCGCTTGGCTGCCTCGTCATAAACCTGGCCGCGCTCGCGCTTACCCACTGCAATCACCGTGACGACCAGCACATCATCTACCACGCGGTAAACCAGTCGATAACCCGCACTGCGCAGCTTGATTTTATAAGCGTTGCCCAACCCGGCGAGACGGTCGGCCGGAACATGCGGATTCACCAGTCGCTCTACAAGCTTTTTTTTGAATTGCTCCCTGAGTGTTGCCCCCCAATTTCTGCCATTCCTTCCATGCCTTATCGGAAAACTCCAACTCATAGGTCATCGAGAGAAACCTTGATCGTTGGATCGTTTTCACGCTCGCGGCAAAGAGCAGCCAACTCCATGTCCTCAAGCCGGTCCATCATGGCTTCATATTCCCTGGCAGGGACGCAATAGAACGCGGGCTCATTACGATTGAGGATCGCTACAGATAATCCTCCACCGGCAGCAACGGTGCCCATTGGGTTTTTCTTGAGCTCAGAAATGCTGGCGACTACTTGGGAAAGCACGATATGTGTCATGAACCGAGTCCTTGAGTACTCTTAAGCGCTAAAAATAGCACTCTAAAACACCCCTTGGCACTGCTCAGCGCCCACAAAACCTCACCCTCGACAACATCCGCAAATCCCCCTCGCGGTAATAGTCATCGCTCCAGCTGTCATCCACCGCCAGCGGCTTGACCTGTTTGAGGGCGAGTTTTTTCGCGAAATAGCGGAAGCGATAGTGCTCATAGAAACGCAGCAACTCCAACCCGTAACGGTCCGCCAGGTGGGTGTCGCCTTGGATGATCAGGTAGTTCTCGTCGTTACCGCTGCTGGCGGCGGCGCTCAGGTTGTGGCTGCCGCTGATGATGGTCGGCGTGTCGCTGGTGAAGTCGGTGACGATGGCTTTGGTGTGTACCAGCAGGTTGCCCTTCTGGCCTTTCATGTTTTCCCGCAACCAACCTTCCAGGCCGGTGTTGAGCAGCGCGGTGGCGGCGAATTCGGCGGTGCGATCGGCATGGAAGCCGGTGATGCGGCTGGTGGTGTTTTGCAGGCCGTAGCGCAACACGTCGTCATTGGGCTGGCCGAGCAAGGCGTCGAGGATGCGCTCGGGCAAGACGAATGCGGTGACGAACAACAGGTCCTTTCGAGCCGCATTGATGATATCGACGAAACGGTCCAGATCGCCCTCTCCCGTGCGTGGCGAAAAACCGATGAACAACTGTTCGTCCGGGGCCATGGGATTGTTCTGATTGACCCATTCACGCGTGGCCCCGACGTCCTGCGGTACCGCCCAGATCTGCTCGAACACCTGGCGATAGCTGTCGCTCACCCGGGGATCGTCCAGTACATGAATCACATTGGCCTGGCGGTAAACGCCGTTGGCGGTGAAATTGGTACTGCCGCACAACACCGCCTCCGGTTGTAACGCACCGCTGCCGTCGACCCTACTCAGTACGATGAACTTGTCGTGGAAGATGTTGTGGGTGACCCGCCCGCGCTTGTTGGCCGCGGGCAGTTTTTCGAGGTTGGCTTCGTTGCGCAGCGTGGTGTCGTCGCCTGGCTCGGCATGGTAAAGCACGCGCACTTGGGCGCCGCGAGCGTGAGCGGCATTGACCGCGTCGACAATCACCGGCAATTCGTATTCATAAATGGCGACGTCCAGGGCCCAGTTGGCATCCAGCGCCCGGTCGATGAAACCGGTCAAGCGCCCCAGCAAACCATTTTCCAACCAACGGCGCGGGGCATCGGGCCAGTCATCGATAGACAGGTTTTTGTTGGCGCTAATCAACGCGTCCACTTCGGGAAACTTGCGCTGGAACGCCTGGCTGGCAGCCACGGCCCGATTGAATATCACCCGCTGGTTGGTCGGCTGACCGTCGTCGCTGGTGATCGTGACGGCCAGGGATTCCCCCAACTGCGGCGCATCGGGGCTGCCATAGGCCAAGTGCACGCGGTAGTGGATCGTCACGCCAGGGTTGACAGCGTAGTCGGCCCAGCGAAATTTCTGCAACGGCGCCTTGTCGCTGGGGGTGGCGTGGAACTGGGGAAACGTGTGGGCCTTGTCGGGGAAGGTCAGGCTGTTGAACAGGAACAGCCAGGGTTTGTCGCCCTGCTGCTTCTCGATGGCAAAGCCCAGCAGGCCCTTGCGCCGGGGTTCGGCCAGGTCCATGGCGAGCAGCACGCCGTTGGTGCCGGCATAGGCCTTGACCCGAAAATCGTCCTGGGGATTGGTGACGAGTACGCGCATGGTTCACTCCTGTGACGGGCTGCCTGAGCATAGTGCAGTGATGCGGGTCAGGTGGGCAGGTCATTGGAACCGAGTGGATGCCATCGCGAGCAAGCTCGCTCCCACAGGGGACCGGGGTGTTCATCATTCATGTGTTCACAAAACCGTGTGGGAGCGAGCTTGCTCGCGATGGGGCCCTGACGGTCACAGAACCTTTCAATCAGCCTCATCGATATGCCGATACTCAGCCCCCAACCGCCCCGCCAACTGCCGGACCCGGCCCAGGCGAATCGGGCCGCGCTCGATGTCGATCAACAGGCACGGGCAATCCAGGGAGGGCAGTGACAGCCCCTCCTTCACGCGCCCATCAGTCATCACCAACACCCGCTGTTGCTCCGCCGGGAAGCGTTTGCGACGTGCGGTCAACCAGCGTCCGGCCTCGTTCAGCGCCGCCAGCAACGGTGTACCGCCGCCAGCGCCGAGCCCATCGAGCCAATCCCGCAGCCCGGCTGAGGCCTTGAGCCCTTGCACTTGCCAAGTCGGGACTGAGCCGCTGGCGGTCAACAGCGCCAAGCGGGCGCGTTGCCGGTAAGCATCGTCGAACAGCTGCGCCAGCAGGCCCTTGCCATCGCTCAAGGCCCGATGGCGGCGAGTCGAGGCCGAGGCGTCGACGATCACCAGCCACAGTTCATGAGCTGAACGCTGGCGGCTGTGGAAACGCAAGTCTTCCCATAGGCGTGGGCGCCCATTGAGCAGCGTGCCCGGCCAATTCACCGCACCGCTGGCCGCCGCTTTGCTCCGGCCCTGGCGTCCCTGCTCCAATTGTCCTGCACGGGGTCTGGCATTCGCCCCCGCCGTTGAACGAGGGCGAATGCCTAGGGCTTTTTTGGCCAGCTCGGCACATCACGCCGGGCACCGGTGGGCAATGCCCGGGCCGGCAGGTCACCCCATTGGCCTTGGCCTTCGTTGGGCTTGGCGGTTTCATTCGCAGCCGTTTGCGGCGCTTGGGACGACGCCGGTGCCGAGTGCCCGCGACGCCGATGGCGCAAGGCAAACTCGGCGACCGCATCGATGTCTTCATCGGCAATCCCATCCGCCCCGCGCCAGGCGGCATGGGCTCGGGCCGCCCGCAGCCAGACCAGGTCGGCGCGCAAGCCATCGACCCCGGCGGCAAAGCAGCGCTCGGTGATCTGCGCCAGCGCCCAATCATCCAAGGCAATTCCGGCCAACCGATTGCGCGCCTGTTGGCAGCGTTCACGCAGCTGCTGCTGGGCCGCCTCCCACTGCGCGCAGAACGCCGCCGGATCACTGTCGAAATCCAACCGCCGGCGAATGATCTGCCCGCGCTCAGTCGGCGCGGTGTGACCGTCGAGGGCCACGTTCAAACCGAAACGATCGAGCAACTGCGGGCGCAGCTCGCCCTCTTCCGGGTTCATGGTGCCGATCAGCACAAAGCGCGCCGGATGCCGATGGGAAATGCCGTCACGCTCGATCAGGTTGGTACCGCTGGCGGCCACATCCAACAGCAGGTCCACCAGATGATCAGGCAACAGGTTCACTTCATCGACGTACAACACGCCACCGTCGGCCTTGGCCAGCACGCCGGGAGAGAACTGCGCGCGCCCTTCCCCCAGGGCCACGTCCAGATCAAGGGTGCCCACCAGCCGCTCTTCGGTGGCGCCCAGGGGCAAGGTGACGAACTGACCGCTGGCCAGCAGATCCGCCAGGCCCCGGGCCAAGGTGGACTTGGCCATGCCACGCGGGCCTTCGATCAGCACACCGCCGATTTTCGGATCGATCGCGGCCAGGCACAGGGCGAGCTTCAGGTCATCGGCGCCGACCACGGCGGAGAGCGGGAAATGGGGGGTGTGGGTCATATCGAATGCCTAATGAATGTGCGAGGTTCTCCTGTGGCGAGGGAGCTTGCTCCCGCTGGGGCGCGAAGCGCCCCCCAGGACTTGAGGTCCCAACACCCTTCCAGAATGACGACTGCTGCGCAGCCGAGCGGGAGCAAGCTCCCTCGCCACAAGTGCACGTCTCCTGTCCGCATTTCAGCCATCCTCCTCGATGTCCAACAACAAATTCTCCAACGCCTCGCGATACTCACCCGGCTCTTGCCACATCCCCCGCTGCTGCGCTTCAAGCATGCGCTCGGTCATGTCCCGCAGGGCGTCGGGGTTGTGCTGGCGGACGAAGTCCCGGGTGTCGGGGTCGAGCAGGTAGGCATCGGCCAGCAAAGCGTACTGGTGATCGTCGATCAGTTGCGTGGTGGCGTCGAAGGCGAACAGGTTGTCCACCGTCGCCGCCAATTCGAACGCGCCTTTATAGCCGTGACGCTTGACCCCGTCGATCCACTTCGGATTGGCCGCCCGGGAACGGATGACGCGGTTGAGCTCTTCTTTCAACGTGCGGATCTTCGGCAGGTCCGGCTGGCTGTGATCGCCATGGTAACTGGCCGCAGTTTCGCCGCTGAGGGTCTCCACCGCTGCCAGCATGCCGCCCTGGAACTGGTAATAGTCGTTGGAATCGAGCAGGTCGTGCTCACGGTTGTCCTGGTTCTGCAGCACCGCTTGCACCTGGCTCAGGCGTCGAGAGAACTGCTCCCGGGCGGCGGTGCCTTCATCGCTGCCGCCGTAAGCGTAGCCGCCCCAGTTCAGGTACACCTCGGCCAGGTCCTCGCGACTCTGCCACAGGCGACCGTCGATAGCGCCCTGCACGCCCGCGCCATAGGCACCGGGCTTGGCACCGAAGATCCGCCAGCCGGCCTGGCGAGCCGCCGCGCCTGGCTCAAGGCCAGACGCCAACAGGGCTTCGCGTTCGCCACGCACCTTGGCCGCCAAGGGGTTCATGTCGTCCGGTTCATCCAGGGCGGCGACGGCCTGCACCGCCGCATCGAACAGCCGGATCAGGTTGGCGAAAGCATCCCGGAAGAACCCGGAGACCCGCAGCGTGACATCGACCCGCGGCCGGTCCAGCAGGCTCAACGGCAGGATCTCGAAATCATCGACCCGCTGACTGCCCGTGGCCCACACCGGACGCACGCCCATCAGCGCCATGGCCTGGGCAACATCATCGCCGCCAGTGCGCATGGTGGCGGTGCCCCACACTGACAGGCCGAGCTGGCGCAGGTGATCGCCATGGTCCTGCAAGTGCCGCTCAAGGATCAGGTTCGCCGATTGGAAACCGATGCGCCACGCCGTGGTGGTGGGCAGGTTGCGCACGTCCACCGAGAAGAAATTGCGCCCGGTGGGCAACACATCCAAACGCCCGCGACTCGGCGCACCGCTGGGGCCGGCCGGCACGAAGCGCCCGTTCAAGGCATCGAGCAAGCCACGGATTTCCGCCGGACCGCAGGCGTCCAGCCGCGGGGCCACGACGGAGCGCAGGTTTTCGATAATGCTGTCCACCGTCTCCCAGCCCGGCGCATTAAGCTGCTCGACCACACCGTCCAGTGCCTGCTCGATCAGCTGCGCGGCGAACAGTTCCAGGCGTTCACGCGTATCGCCAGCGGTGCGCCAAGGCTCATCGCTGACCCGACGCAAGGCCTCGGGACAATCACCCGCCCAGGGCTCCGCCAGGGCGCAATCCAACGGATCGAAGCCCAGCCCGAACGCCTTGGCCAGCGCCCGCAGCAGACTCGACTGCGCGCCCTTGCCGTCGCCCCGGGGAATGCGCAACAACGCCAGCAGGGTGTCGATGCGCAGCCGTCCGCTGGGCGATTCGCCAAAAATGTGCAGGCCGTCGCGGATCTGCGACTCCTTCAAGTCGCACAGGTAAGTGTCCAGGCGCGGCAGCCAGATCGCCGCATCGGCGTCACTGTCGAGGGCCGCGTCGAGTTGCAACTCGCGGTCGATGTGCGTCTCGCGCACCAGGTTGAGGATGTCCCGTTGCAGTTCCCGGGCGCGGCGCGGGTCGAGCAATTGCGCCTCGTAGTATTCGTCGGCCAGCAGCTCGAGGTTACGCAACGGCCCGTAGGTTTCGGCGCGGGTCAGCGGCGGCATCAAATGGTCGATGATCACCGCCTGGGTACGGCGCTTGGCCTGGGCGCCCTCACCCGGGTCGTTGACAATGAACGGATAGATGTTCGGCAGCGGCCCCAGCAGCGCGTCCGGCCAGCAACTCTCCGACAGCCCGACACCCTTGCCCGGCAGCCATTCGAGGTTGCCGTGCTTGCCGACGTGGATCACCCCGTGGACGCCGTAGGTGTGGCGCAACCAGAAATAAAACGCCAGGTAACCGTGGGGCGGCACCAGGTCCGGGTCGTGGTACACCGCACTCGGATCGACCTGATAACCCCGGGCCGGCTGGATCCCGACGAACGTCAGGCCCAGGCGCAGGCCGGCGACCATCAGGCGACCGTCACGGAACATCGGATCTTTCTCGGGCGCGCCCCAGCGCTCCAGCACCGCTTGGCGATTGGCCTCGGGCAGCGCGTCGAACATGGCCTGGTAAGCATCGAGGGCCAGGCTCTGGTGACACGGACGCAGGTCGAGGCTGTCCAGATCGTTGCTGACCCCGCCGAGCAACTGCTGGATCAACGCGGTGCCGCTCGCGGGCAATTCGGCTGGCAGCGGATAGCCCTCGGCCTGCATGGCTCGCAGGATATTCAGCGCCGCCGCCGGGGTGTCCAGGCCGACGCCATTGCCGATGCGCCCGTCCCGGGTCGGGTAGTTGGCGAGGATCAGTGCTACACGCTTCTGGGCGTTGGGCAGGCGCGCCAGGGTGGTCCAGCGCCGCGCCAGTTCGGCGACAAAATCCATGCGTTCCGGCACCGCCCGATAACAGACCACGTCGCTCTGGCTGCGCTCGCTGCGCCAGGCCAGGTCCTTGAAACTGATGGGGCGACTGATGATCCGCCCGTCCAGCTCCGGCAAGGCAATGTGCATCGCCAGGTCCCGTGGCCCCAGGCCCTGTTCGCTGGCGCGCCAGCCCGGTTCGTTGTCCTGGGCGCAGATCGCCTGGATCACCGGGATGTTGCGTCGGAACGGTCGCAGGTGCGGTGCTTCCGGGCTGGACTGGGCGAAGCCGGTGGTATTGAGGATTACCCCGGCTTCCACCGCATCCAGCCAGTCTTCGACCAGCGCCAGGCAAGCGGGCTCCTTGAGGCTCGCCACGGCAATCGGCAACGGGTTGAGCCCCGCCGCTTGCAGGCGCTGGCAGAACACGTCGATGAAGGCGGTGTTCGCCGCTTGCAGGTGGGAGCGATAGAACAGCACCGCCGCCACCGGTTGGGCGGCCTGCCAGTCGGTTTGCCAATCGTCGAGGCTGGCGCTGGTTTTTCCGGGATGGTAGATCGCCGTGCGCGGCAATACTTGCGGTTCGGCCCACGGATAATCGCGGCCGAACCATTGGCTGGCGAGGTTATGGAACAGGTCCAGGGCATTGCCCAGGCCGCCCTGGCGCAAGAACTGCCAGAGCCGGTCGCGGTCTTCGAAGGGCACGTTGCTCAGGTCGCTGAGTTCCGGGTCCGGACGATCGTCCCCCGGCACCAGGATCAATTTCACCCCGCGCCCGGCCAGTTCCATCAGGCGTTCAATGCCATAGCGCCAATACCCGATGCCGCCGTGCAGCGACAACAGGATGACCTTGGCGTGACGCAGCACGTCTTCGAAGTACAGGTCCACCGAGGCGTGGTTCTGCACTTGCATCGGGTTGGCGAGGCGAAACTCGGGATAATCGCCCGGCAATTGCTTCGCCGCTTCGGCCAGCAGCGCCAGGCTGGAGTCGCCGCTGCACAGGATCACCAGCTCGGCGGGGGTTTGTCCCAGGTCGGCAATGTTGTCATCCGACACGAAGCCGCCGGGCTGGGTCCTGAGCAGGTGCATGGCTTAGGCGCTGAGGGCGGCGCGCAACTGCGCTTCAAGCAGCGCCGCGTCCAGCGCCTGGCCGATCAACACCAGGCGGGTCACCCGCGCTTCATCGGCGCCCCATTGGCGGTCGAAATGTTTGTCGAATCGCGTGCCGACGCCCTGGATCAGCAGGCGCATCGGCTTGCTCGGGATCGCTGCGAAACCCTTGACCCGTAGCACGCCGTGCTGGACCACCAGTTGCGTCAATGCATCCAGCAGCAGGCTTTCGTCGGCTTGGGGCAGCTCGATGGAAATGGAGTCGAAGGCGTCATGATCGTGGTCGTCATCGTCGCCGTCATGGTGGTGATCGTGATGGCTGTGGCGACCGTCGATGTGTTCTTCGGAGCCGGCGCCCAGGCCGATGAGTACTTCCAGTGGCAGGCGACCGCTGCTGGCTTCAATGACCTTGACCGCCGGTGGTAGCTCTTCGGCCACTTCCAGACGGACTTTCGCCAGGTCTTCCGGGCTGATCAGGTCGGCTTTGTTGAGGATTACCAGGTCGGCGCTGGCCAGTTGGTCGGCGAACAGCTCGTGCAGCGGTGATTCGTGGTCCAGGTTCGGGTCGAGTTTGCGCTGGGCATCGACCTGATCCGGGAAGGCCGCGAAGGTACCGGCGGCCACGGCCGGGCTGTCGACCACGGTGATCACCGCATCGACGGTGCAGGCGCTGCGGATTTCCGGCCACTGGAAGGCCTGGACCAGGGGCTTGGGCAGGGCCAGACCGGAGGTTTCGATGAGGATGTGGTCGAGGTCGCCGCGTCGCGCCACCAGCTCGCGCATCACTGGGAAGAACTCTTCCTGCACCGTACAGCACAGGCAGCCGTTGGCCAGTTCGTAGACGCGGCCGTTGGCTTCTTCTTCGGTGCAACCGATGGAGCACTGCTTGAGGATCTCGCCGTCGATACCCAGTTCGCCGAATTCGTTGACGATCACGGCGATACGCCGGCCCTGGGCGTTATCGAGCATGTGCCGCAGCAAGGTGGTTTTACCCGAACCGAGGAAACCGGTGACGATGGTGACGGGGAGTTTGGCCAGTGTTTTCATCGGATGCCCTTTGGCAAGGTGGCGGGCAAACGGGACGACAACCGCTGGCAAAGGCGCGCGCGGAAGATTTCGCCACCGGATCACCCCGCCCGGTTGTAGTGAGAATCTGTGTCGAGGCAGGTCTCCTGGCTGACGGTGGGCCAGTCTTTCGACTGGCAATTGCTGCGCCTTCCCGCGCGCCCCGGATATAAAGGGGTATGCACAGTGGCCTTGCAGAAACATCACCGTTCACAGTTGCGGGGGCAGCCGCGGCTTGGACCGCGTTCCCTTCTTAGCTTCGGCGCAGGCCGAAGAACCTCGAAGGCGCAAGGCTACGCAGGGTGTGGGGGCGGGTCAATGTCCGCAAGCAAGATGCAGGATGCTGTTGTGGCGAGGGAGCTTGCTCCCGCTCGGTTGCGCAGCGACCGCAAAGAGCCGGGGGCCGCTGCGCTGCCCAGCGGGAGCAAGCTCCCTCGCCACAACAGCCCTCGTCTGCCCTTGTACATTGACGCCCCGCCCCCGCCCATGCTCTCCTGTGCATGGTTTGCGTAGCGGGTTCTGTTAGCTCAAATTCGGATGCCGGAAGTCCATAGCCAAGGCGCTGTGACGAGTCATAGCCCGCTATGGCGAGGAACAGCAACGCAGGATATGGATTTCTGGCGCCGAAGTTGGGCTAACAGAACCCGCTACACAAACCACTTGTTACGGGTGCCCTTCACAGGGTGAAACGGGAAACCGGTGAATCGTGTGCTTTACTCCAAAGCCACGTCAGTCCGGTGCTGCCCCCGCAACGGTAAGCGAGTGAAGCGTCTAAACCACTGTGTCTCACGACATGGGAAGGTGATGCTTGCAGGCAAGGCTCAGCCCCTGCCCCTCGCGAGCCCGGAGACCGGCCCATGACTCATGCATCAACAACCCGCGGTGGGCGGGCGCTGTTCGAACCCTGGCGGGCCTTCGCCCGGGGTTTCATTGCGCTCGATTCACCCGCTGACAAGACCAGAGGGAAGCGCCATGTCGACCATCAGCAGCACCGCCCGCACCGCCAGTAGCACCACCACCCTGAGCCAACGCCTGAGCGCCGCGATCTTCGCCTCGATCCTGGGCGCCGGCCTGGTCTATTTCGCCGGTTTCTCCCACATTGAAGCGGTGCACAACGCCGCCCACGATACCCGCCATAGCGCCGCATTCCCGTGCCATTGAGACCTGACGACATGATCAAGCGTATTGCCCAGACCGCCGGTTTCAGCGGATTGCTGGCCGCCCTGCTGCTGACCCTCCTGCAAAGTTTCTGGGTATCGCCGCTGATTCTGCAGGCCGAGACTTTTGAAAAGGCCCCGACCTCCGAGGTCCATGAACACGCCGACGGCGTTGCCCACACCCATGATGCCGAGGCCTGGGAGCCGGAAGACGGTTGGCAGCGTGTGCTGTCCACCACCGGGGGTAACCTGGTGGTCGCGGTGGGTTTCGCCCTGATGCTGGCGGGCCTGTACACCTTGCGCGCGCCGACTCGCACATCCCAAGGGCTGCTCTGGGGACTGGCTGGTTATGCCACGTTCGTCCTGGCGCCGACCCTTGGCCTGCCGCCGGAACTGCCCGGCACCGCAGCGGCCGACCTGGCCCAGCGGCAGATGTGGTGGATCGGCACCGCCGCGTCCACGGCGGTGGGCATTGCCCTGATCGCCTTCGGCAAGCATTGGCTGCTCAAGTTGCTGGGCGTGGCGACGTTGCTGGTGCCCCATGTCATCGGTGCGCCGCAACCCGAAGTCCATTCGATGCTGGCGCCAGAAGCGCTTGAAACTCAATTCAAGATTGCCTCGCAAGTGACCAACGTCGCGTTCTGGCTGGCCCTGGGCCTGATCAGCGCCTGGCTGTTTCGCCGTGACGGCCAAGCCCACCACAACGCATGAACAACGGGCCGATGCTGGTGGTCGGCCTCGGCTGCCAGCGCGGTTGCCCGGCCAGCACGTTGCGGGCATTGCTCGACCAGACGCTGCTGGCCCACGGCATTGCGCTTGATCAGGTGCAGGCCCTGGCCAGTATCGACCTCAAGCGTGACGAGCCGGGCCTGCTGGAATTGGCCAGGCAATTGATGCTGCCACTGACCTGCTTCAGTGCCCGGCAGTTGGCCGGATATCAGGATCGGCTCAGTCACCGCTCCGAAATCGCCTTCGAGCGCACGGGCTGCTACGGCGTCGCCGAAAGCGCGGCCCTGGCCCTGGCCGATCAGCTAGGCACGAAGCCCGCAACCCTGCTGATTTCCCGCCAGAAGGCCCCCAGCGTCACGTTGGCGTTGGCGCTCGTGTCGTAAATCCCGATAATTCGCCCTCAGGATCATGAGCGATCTTCATCTGGGCGACGCTTACTCACTTTTACAGGAGCCGGTCATGACCGTTTACTTCATCGGCGCCGGCCCCGGCGACCCGGAACTGATCACCGTCAAAGGCCAGCGGCTGATTCGCAGCTGCGCGGTGATCATCTATGCCGGTTCCCTGGTGCCGGCGGCCGTGCTTGAAGGCCATCGCGCCGAACAGGTGGTCAACAGCGCCGAGCTGCACCTGGCACAAATCATCGAGTTGATCAAAACCGCGCATACCAAGGGCCAGGACATCGCCCGGGTGCATTCCGGCGACCCGAGCCTGTACGGCGCCATCGGCGAGCAGATTCGCTGCCTGCGGGCGCTGGATATCCCTTTCGAAATCATCCCGGGCGTAACCGCGACCTCAGCCTGCGCAGCCTTGCTGGGTGCAGAACTGACCCTGCCTGACGTCTCCCAAAGCGTGATTCTCACCCGCTACGCGGACAAGACCGCGATGCCCGCCGGGGAAGAATTTGCCAGCCTGGCGCAGCACGGAGCGACCATGGCGATTCACCTGGGGGTCAACCATCTGGAAAAAATCGTCAGTGAACTGCTGCCCCACTACGGCGCGGATTGCCCGATCGCGGTGATTCACCGGGCAACATGGCCGGATCAGGATTGGGTGCTGGGGACGCTGGACGATATCGCGGCAAAGGTGCAAGCCAAGGGCTTTCGCCGTACGGCGTTGATTCTGGTGGGACGTGTGCTGGGGAATGACCTGTTCAGCGAATCGTCGCTGTACCGAGCCGGACATGCGCATCTCTACAGGCCCTGACTCGATCTGACAAACTCTGAAGCAATTGTGGCGAGGGAGCTTGCTCCCGCTGGACCGCGAAGCGGTCCCCCGGCAACCCAAGCGCCCATCACGAAGAGCACATCGGTTTCCTTGCGATTGCTTCGCAATCGAGCGGGAGCAAGCTCCCTCGCCACATAAACACCGTTCTACCTGCGCAGCGAACACCTATCAGTAGTAGGCGTTTTCTTTCTGCGTGTGGTCGGTCACGTCGCGTACGCCCTTGAGCTCCGGGATACGCTCGAGCAAGGTGCGCTCGATGCCTTCCCTGAGGGTCACGTCGGCTTGGCCGCAGCCCTGGCAGCCGCCGCCGAACTGGAGCACGGCGATGCCGTCTTCCACCACGTCGATCAGCGAAACCTGGCCGCCGTGGCTGGCCAGCCCCGGGTTGATTTCGGTTTGCAGGTAATAATTGATGCGCTCGTTGACCGGGCTGTCGGCGTTGACCATCGGCACTTTGGCATTCGGCGCCTTGATGGTCAGCTGGCCGCCCATGCGGTCGGTGGCGTAGTCGACCACCGCATCATCCAGAAACGCTTCGCTGAACGAGTCGATGTAGGCGGTGAAGCTCTTGAGCCCCAGCGCGGTGTCTTCGGGTTTTTCTTCTCCCGGCTTGCAATAGGCAATGCACGTCTCTGCGTACTGGGTGCCAGGCTGGGTGATGAAGACGCGGATCCCGATACCTGGGGTGTTCTGCTTGGACAGCAGGTCAGCCAGGTAATCGTGGGCGGCATCGGTAATCGTAATGGCGGTCATGGGAACTCCTCACAGGCTTGCCGGCAGTTTACGCCAATCATCGCGCCGGACAAAGTCCTAGTATTTTTGTCGGGAAAGAGCCGCGCGTGTCGGCAGATCGTAGGAGTGAAATGCCACGCTGCCTGCGTTTAAGCCAACATTTGCCGGAACAGCCTTGGAAAGGAGTATGAGCAAAATTCATGCAAATGCCGTCCATGATCAAATCTCGCACAGGTTTGTTATCATTCCGGCCTTCGTAATGGTCTTTTTTCCCCAGGTAGTCCTATGTCCGATCGCAGTGCTCGCCTTTATCTTCTCCAGCAAGCCCTCAAGGAACGCATCCTGATCCTCGACGGCGGCATGGGTACGATGATCCAGAGCTACAAGCTCGAGGAGCAGGACTACCGCGGCAAGCGCTTTGCCGACTGGCCGAGTGACGTCAAGGGCAACAACGACCTGCTGGTCTTGAGCCGCCCCGACGTGATCGGCGCCATCGAAAAAGCCTACCTGGATGCCGGCGCCGACATCCTGGAAACCAACACCTTCAACGCCACCCAAGTGTCCCAGGCCGACTACGGCATGCAGGCCCTGGCCTACGAACTGAACCTGGAAGGCGCGCGCCTGGCCCGCAAGGTGGCCGACGCCAAGACCCTGGAAACCCCGGACAAACCGCGCTTCGTCGCCGGCGTGCTCGGCCCGACCAGCCGCACCTGCTCGCTGTCCCCGGACGTGAACAACCCTGGCTACCGCAACGTAACCTTCGACGAACTGGTGGAAAACTACACCGAGGCCACCAAGGGCCTGATCGAAGGCGGCGCTGACCTGATCCTGATCGAAACCATTTTCGACACACTGAACGCCAAGGCAGCGATTTTCGCCGTGCAGGGCGTCTACGAAGAACTGGGTGTCGAACTGCCGATCATGATCTCCGGCACCATCACCGACGCCTCCGGCCGCACCCTGTCCGGCCAGACCACCGAAGCCTTCTGGAACTCCGTGGCCCACGCCAAGCCGATCTCCGTGGGCTTGAACTGTGCCCTTGGCGCCAGCGAATTGCGGCCGTACCTGGAGGAGCTGTCGAACAAGGCCAGCACCCATGTCTCGGCGCACCCGAACGCTGGCCTGCCCAACGAATTCGGCGAATACGACGAATTGCCGGCCGAGACCGCCAAAGTCATCGAGGAATTTGCCCAGAGCGGCTTCCTCAACATCGTCGGCGGTTGCTGCGGCACCACCCCGGCGCACATCGAAGCCATCGCCAAGGCCGTGGCCGGCTATGCACCGCGACCGATTCCAGAGATTCCCCGGGCCTGCCGCCTGTCGGGCCTGGAACCGTTCACCATCGATCGCAGCTCGCTGTTCGTCAACGTCGGCGAGCGGACCAACATCACCGGTTCCGCCAAGTTCGCCCGGTTGATCCGCGAAGACAACTACACCGAAGCCCTGGAAGTGGCCCTGCAGCAGGTCGAGGCCGGTGCCCAGGTGATCGACATCAACATGGACGAGGGCATGCTCGATTCGAAGAAGGCCATGGTGACCTTCCTCAATCTGATCGCCGGCGAACCGGACATCTCCCGCGTGCCGATCATGATCGACTCCTCGAAATGGGAAGTGATCGAAGCCGGCCTCAAGTGCATCCAGGGCAAGGGCATCGTCAACTCCATCAGCATGAAGGAAGGCGTCGAGCAGTTCATCTATCACGCCAAACTCTGCAAACGCTACGGCGCCGCCGTGGTCGTGATGGCCTTCGACGAAGCCGGCCAGGCCGATACCGAGGCGCGCAAGAAGGAAATCTGCAAGCGCTCCTATGACATCCTGGTCAATGAAGTTGGCTTCCCGCCGGAAGACATCATCTTCGATCCGAACATCTTCGCCGTCGCCACCGGCATCGAGGAGCACAACAACTATGCCGTGGACTTCATCAACGCCTGCGCCTACATCCGCGACGAACTGCCCTACGCGCTGACCTCCGGCGGCGTGTCCAACGTGTCGTTCTCGTTCCGTGGCAACAACCCGGTGCGCGAGGCGATCCACTCGGTGTTCCTGCTGTATGCGATCCGCGCGGGCCTGACCATGGGCATCGTCAACGCCGGCCAGCTGGAGATCTACGACCAGATCCCGGCGGAACTGCGCGATGCCGTGGAGGACGTGATCCTCAACCGTACCCCCGAAGGCACCGACGCCCTCCTCGCCATCGCCGACAAGTACAAGGGCGACGGCAGCGTCAAGGAAGCGGAAACCGAGGAATGGCGCGGTTGGGAAGTCAACAAGCGCCTGGAACATGCACTGGTCAAGGGCATCACCACCCACATCGTTGAAGACACCGAAGAGTCGCGCCAGTCCTTCACCCGCCCCATCGAAGTCATCGAAGGCCCGCTGATGGCCGGCATGAACATCGTCGGCGACCTGTTTGGCGCCGGTAAAATGTTCCTGCCGCAAGTGGTGAAATCCGCCCGGGTGATGAAGCAGGCCGTGGCCCACCTGATTCCGTTCATCGAGGCGGAAAAAGGCGACAAGCCGGAGGCCAAGGGCAAGATCCTGATGGCCACGGTCAAGGGCGACGTCCATGACATCGGCAAGAATATCGTCGGCGTGGTGCTCGGTTGCAACGGCTATGACATTGTCGACCTGGGCGTAATGGTGCCGGCGGAGAAGATCCTGCAGGTGGCCAAAGAGCAGAAGTGCGACATCATCGGCCTGTCCGGCCTGATCACCCCCTCCCTGGATGAGATGGTGCATGTGGCGCGCGAGATGCAGCGCCAGGATTTCCACCTGCCACTGATGATCGGCGGCGCGACGACCTCCAAGGCCCACACAGCGGTAAAAATCGAACCCAAGTACAGCAATGACGCGGTGATCTACGTCACCGACGCCTCCCGTGCCGTGGGCGTGGCCACCCAATTGCTGTCCAAGGAACTCAAGCCGGCATTCGTCGAGAAAACCCGCCTGGAATACATCGACGTGCGCGAACGCACCTCTAATCGCAGCGCCCGCACCGAACGCCTGAGCTACCCCGCAGCCGTGGCCAAGAAGCCGCAATTCGACTGGAGCAGCTACCAGCCGGTCAAGCCGACCTTCACCGGCGCGCGGGTCCTGGACGACATCGACCTCAACGTCCTGGCCGAATACATCGATTGGACACCGTTCTTCATTTCCTGGGACTTGGCCGGCAAATACCCGCGCATCCTCACCGACGAAGTGGTCGGGGAGGCCGCCACCGCGCTGTACGCCGATGCCCGGGCCATGCTGCGCAAGCTGATCGATGAGAAACTCATCAGCGCCCGCGCCGTGTTTGGCTTCTGGCCGGCCAACCAGGTGCATGACGACGATCTGGAAGTCTACGGCGACGACGGCAAGCCGCTGGCCCGCCTGCATCACCTGCGTCAGCAGATCATCAAGACTGACGGCAAGCCGAACTTCTCCCTGGCCGACTTCGTCGCGCCCAAGGACAGCGGCGTGACCGATTACGTCGGCGGCTTCATCACCACCGCCGGCATCGGTGCCGAAGAAGTGGCCAAGGCCTATCAGGAGGCCGGTGACGACTACAACTCGATCATGGTCAAGGCCCTCGCCGACCGCCTGGCCGAAGCCTGCGCCGAATGGCTGCACCAACAGGTGCGCAAGGAGCATTGGGGCTACGCCCAGGACGAGAGCCTGGACAACGACGCCCTGATCAAGGAGCAATACACCGGCATCCGCCCTGCCCCCGGCTACCCGGCCTGCCCGGACCACACCGAGAAAGCCACCCTGTTCCGCCTGCTCGACCCCGAGGCCAGCGAACTGAAGGCCGGACGCAGCGGGGTGTTCCTCACCGAACACTACGCGATGTTCCCGGCGGCGGCGGTCAGCGGCTGGTACTTCGCCCATCCCCAGGCGCAGTACTTTGCCGTGGGCAAGATCGATAAGGACCAGGTGCAGAGCTACACGGCGCGTAAAGGCCAGGAGTTGAGTGTGACGGAGCGTTGGTTGTCGCCGAACCTGGGCTACGACAACTAAAACCCCCTCTGCCAAAAAGATCGCCGCTTGCGCCAGCGCCTACAGGGATTAACAATCTCCGCAGGGGCCGACGCAAGCGGCGATCTTTTTTCATGGGTTGTCTATGCTTGTCCCACACACATGACAGACGAGGGATTTATGGACGATCCAGTCGACAACAAGCCGCCCACCCTGTGGCAGATGATGCACAGCGTGCTGGCCGCCGCTATTGGCGTGCAGAGTGGCAAGAACCGCGCCCGTGATTTCACCCACGGCAAGCCCAGTCACTTCGTGCTATTGGGCATCGCGTTCACGGTGATTTTCGCCCTGACGCTGTTTGGCATCGTCAAGCTGGTGGTGCATTTGGCGGGGTTGTAACGCTCTCCAACACAACACATGGCCCTGTGGGAGCGAGCCTGCTCGCGATGGCGGTGTACCAGTCGACATCAATCCGACTGAACCACCGCCATCGCGAGCAAGCTCGCTCCCACAGTTTTTTCATCGCCTGGGACAACCGCTTATTGGTGACTGACCCAGAATACTGCGGTGCCTACCACCAGGATAATCAGGAACAAAATGGCCCAGGCATCAACAGAACTGTCGCTTTTCCTTGCTTTGGTCGGATTGCTCATTGCATCGCCTCTTGTCGGTTTTGTAGGTGATTGCATAGGGACTCGACCACAGTTAAGACGATGATTGCCCGTACGACAAATGTGGGTTAGGCAATAATCACTCTCAATAGTCGATTTGGTTCTTTACATATACTCAAACATCACTTTTGCGCATAACCCAAAACAGGTATCTTGCACCGGCTCCTTTAGGAGTGCGCGGCCGTGCGCGCAGAATTGCCGAGGCAGAATCCGATTTCAGCGAGCCAACACACAGCTGTTTCTGATCGGCCCAAGCCTGAGAACGAGACTTATATGTACGTATATGACGAGTACGATCAGCGAATCATCGAGGACCGCGTCAAGCAGTTCCGTGATCAGACCCGACGCTATCTGGCAGGCGAGCTGAGCGAAGAAGAATTCCGCCCTCTGCGCTTGCAGAATGGCCTCTACATCCAGCGCTTCGCGCCGATGCTGCGCGTGGCTGTGCCTTATGGCCAGCTGACTTCGCGCCAGGTGCGCATGCTGGCCAAGATTGCCCGCGACTACGACAAGGGCTACGCCCACATCAGTACCCGGCAGAACGTCCAGTACAACTGGCCGGCGCTGGAAGACGTGCCTGAGATCCTGGCTGAGCTGGCCACCGTGCAGATGCACGCGATCCAGACCAGCGGCAACTGCCTGCGCAACGTCACCACAGACCAGTTTGCCGGTGTCGCCGCCGATGAGCTGATCGACCCGCGTCCATGGTGCGAGATCGTTCGTCAGTGGACGACATTCCACCCGGAATTTGCCTACCTGCCGCGCAAGTTCAAAATCGCCATCAATGGTTCGACCTCGGACCGTGCCGCCATCGAAGTCCATGACATCGGGCTGGAGACGGTCTACAACGCCGCCGGCGAGCTGGGCTTCCGTGTGCTGGTAGGTGGCGGCCTCGGCCGTACACCGGTGGTCGGCGCGTTCATCAACGAGTTCCTGCCGTGGCAGGACCTGCTCAGCTACCTGGACGCCATCCTGCGGGTGTACAACCGCTACGGCCGTCGCGACAACAAGTACAAGGCGCGGATCAAGATTCTGGTCAAGGCCCTTACGCCTGAAGTGTTCGCCGAGAAGGTCGAAGCCGAAATGGCTCACCTGCGCGGCGGCCAGACCACCCTGACCGAAGCCGAAGTCCACCGTGTGGCCAAGCATTTCGTCGATCCAGACTACAAGGCCTTGAGCAATCAGGACGCCGAGCTGGCTGCACTCGACAAAGAACATCCAGGCTTCGCCCGCTGGCGCACCCGCAACACCCTGGCTCACAAGAAGCCGGGCTACGTCGCGGTAACCCTGTCCCTGAAGCCAACTGGCGTTGCGCCGGGCGACATCACCGACAAGCAACTGGACGCCGTGGCCGACCTGGCCGAGCGCTACAGCTTCGGTCAACTGCGCACCTCCCACGAGCAGAACATCATCCTGGCGGACGTTGAACAGAGCCAGTTGTTCACCCTGTGGGGCGAGTTGCGCGAGCAAGGTTTCGCCACCCCGAACATCGGCCTGCTGACCGACATCATCTGCTGCCCGGGCGGCGACTTCTGCTCCCTGGCCAACGCCAAGTCGATCCCTATCGCCGAGTCGATCCAGCGTCGTTTCGACGACCTGGACTACCTGTTCGATATCGGCGAGCTGGACCTGAACATCTCCGGTTGCATGAACGCCTGTGGCCACCACCACGTCGGCCACATCGGCATCCTGGGCGTGGACAAGAAAGGCGAAGAGTTCTACCAGGTTTCCCTGGGTGGCAGCGGTAACCGCGAAGCCAGCCTGGGGAAGATCCTCGGCCCGTCGTTTGCCCAGGATGACATGCCTGATGTGATCGAGAAGCTGATCGACGTGTACATTGAACAACGTACCGAAGACGAGCGCTTCATCGACACGTATCAACGTATTGGCATCGACCTCTTCAAGGAACGCGTCTATGCAGCGAATCATTAAGAACAACGAGGTCATCGACGAAACCTGGCACCTGCTGCCCAAGGATGCGTCTTTCGATGGCATCTCCAACTGCGATGACCTGATCGTTCCCCTGGCCCTGTGGCGCGATCACGGTCACGCCCTCAAGGCCCGTGACGGTGGCCTGGGTGTGTGGTTGGATGCCGACGAGGAAGCGGAAGAGATTGGTGATGATGCCAATCATTTTCAGGTCATCGCCTTGAACTTCCCGGCGTTTACCGACGGACGTAGCTACTCCAACGCCCGCCTGCTGCGTGACCGCTATGGCTTCAAGGGTGAATTACGGGCGATTGGCGATGTGCTGCGCGACCAGCTGTTCTACATGCGCCGCTGCGGTTTCGACGCCTTTGCCTTGCGCGCCGACAAAGATCCCTACGAGGCCCTCGAAAGCCTCAAGGACTTCTCGGTGATTTACCAGGCTGCCACCGACGAGCCGCTGCCGCTGTTTCGTCGTCGCTGAAACAGCCCCATGAAAAAGCCCTGATCCGGGTGTTCCGGTTCAGGGCTTTTTTATTGGGGCATGAATCATGTCGAAATCCCGCAACCACTTCGAAACCAAGGTGGGAGCGAGCTTGCTCGCGATGGGGGTGGGTCAGCTTGCATCAATGTGGGATGTGCCACCGTCATCGCGAGCAGGCTCGCTCCCACAAGGGTTAGCCGTTACCAGAAACGCTGCTGGGTAAGACGACTCCACCAACTGAGCAGCACCCGGTCAACAGAACCGCTGGCCGCCATGCCGATGCGTTCCTGCAGGCTTTTGCGTTCGGCGTAGTGCAGGTGATACAACTCGGCGCCTTTGGCTCGTTCGGCGAGGTATTCGTCGCTGGTCTTCAACTCGTCTACAAGCCCTTTGCCCAGCGCGGCGACACCCAGCCAGACTTCACCGGTCGCCACTTCGTCAATGGCCAGCTGCGGACGGTAGTTGGACACGAAGTTCTTGAACAGCTCATGGGTGATGTCCAGTTCTTCCTGGAATTTTTCCCGGCCCTTCTCGGTATTTTCGCCGAACACCGTCAACGTGCGTTTGTATTCACCGGCGGTCAGCACTTCGAAATCGATGTCGTGTTTTTTCAGCAGACGGTTGACGTTGGGCAATTGCGCGACGACGCCGATGGAGCCAAGAATGGCGAACGGTGCACTGATGATCTTCTCGCCGATGCACGCCATCATGTAACCGCCGCTGGCCGCGACCTTGTCGATGCAGACCGTCAACGGCACGCCAGCCTGACGGATGCGCGCCAATTGCGAGGAGGCCAGGCCATAGCTGTGGACCATGCCACCGCCGCTTTCCAGGCGCAGCACCACTTCATCCTTAGGGGTTGCCAGGGTCAGCAGCGCGGTGATTTCATGGCGCAGGCTCTCGGTGGCCGAAGCCTTGATGTCGCCATCGAAATCCAGCACGAACACCCGCGGCTTGGTCGCCGGTTTGGCCTTTTGCTTCTTTTCAGCCTTCTCAGCCTTGCTCTCTGTCTTGCGCAGGGCCTTGAGCTGGTCCTTGTCCAGCAGCGTCTGCTCCAGACGCTCGCGCAGACCTTTGTAGAAATCGTTGAGCTTACTCACCTGCAACTGGCCAGCCGACTTGCGCCGCCCCTTGCTGCGCAACGCAGCAAAACTGGCCAGCACCACCAGGATGGCGATCACCAGCGTTACGGTCTTGGCCAGGAAACTGGCGTATTCAATGAAAAACTCCACAATGGCTCCTAGTCGATTCAAAACGCCGCTCAAACGCCGGCACTTAACGCTCCCAGCATACCCATGCGCCTGCCTCGCGGCCAGCCATGAAACCTGCGGTTACCTTGGCGCTCCTTGGAATACAGGCTGCGCACTCAAACGCGAGCAGGCGCCTTGGCCAGCAGCTGCAACAGGCATTTCAAACAAGCGTATGTTTTTTCATTGACAGCTCACCGCCATCCCCATAACCTCGCCAAACCTTCAACGTACCGGGATGACGCGGACGTGGGCAGCATCTATCTGATTCGACATGGCCAGGCCTCCTTCGGTGCGGACGACTACGATGTCCTGTCGCCCAACGGCGTGCGCCAGGCGCAAGTCTTGGGCAGCCACCTGGCAGAGCTCGGTGTCGTGTTTGATCGTTGTCTCTCGGGTGACCTGCGCCGCCAGCAGGATACCGCCACCGGCGCGCTGGGCCAGATGTCCGCCGCAGGGCTACCGGTGCCCGAGCTGGAAATCGACGCCGCGTTCAACGAGTTCGATGCCGACGCGGTGATCCGCGCCCTGCTGCCAGATATGCTCCCGCAGGAACCCGAAGCCCTGGACATCCTGCGCAACGCCGCCCAGAACCGCGCCGAATTCCAACGCATCTTCGCACTGATCGTCGAGCGCTGGCTCAGCGGCCGCTACGACCCACCTGGGCTGGAAAGCTGGCTGGGGTTCGTCGAGCGGGCCCAGGCCGGCCTGCAGCGCATCCTGGAACAAGCCGACAATACCCAGAAAATCGCCGTGTTCACCTCCGGCGGCACCATCACGGCCCTGCTCCACCTGATCACCCAGATACCGGCCCGACAGGCCTTCGAAATGAACTGGCAAATCGTCAACACCTCGCTCAACCACCTGAAATTCAGAGGCCGCGAGGTGGCCCTGGCTTCCTTCAACAGTCATGCCCACCTGCAACTGCTGAAGGCCCCGGACCTCATCACCTTTCGCTGAGTCCGGATTACTGTAGACCCTTGCTGTATCACCCAAATAAGGATCGAAACCATGACCTCCGTAGCTGACGCCGTACAAGCCATGAAAGCCAAGTTCAACCCAGCCGCCGCTGCCGGCCTGGACGTGGTATTCGGTTTCCGTATCGACGATACCAAGAATTTCTCGCTGATCGTCAAGGACAGCACCTGCGAGCTGCAGGAAGGTGAAAACCCGGACGCCCAGGTGACCCTGGTCATGGACGGCGAAACCCTCGAAGGTATCGTCAGCGGCGAAACCGACGGCATGCAAGCGTTCATGGGCGGCAAGCTGAAAACCGAAGGCGACATGATGCTGGCGATGAAACTGTCCGAGCTGTTCCCAAGCTGAGACAGCGCTCGCGTTCTTCGCGGGCTTTTTGACTGCAAACGAATCCCGCCCCCCTCGTGGCGGGATTCGTGTTTTTGCCCTTCCCTGGTTTCTCCCTGCACGCCCCTCCAATGATTCCCGGTATCGGGGACGCGTGGCTGCTCTTACAATGCCCGCTTCCCCCGCATCGGCCCGAACATGGACATCGACCTCGCCCGCACCTTCCTGGAAATCGTCCGCCACGGCAGTCTCGCCGCAGCAGCCGATAAGCTGCACGTCACCCAGACAGCGATTACCGCTCGGGTACAGAAGCTCGAAAGCCAGCTCGGCTGCGCGCTGTTCGTGCGCAACCGGGCCGGTGCACGCCTGACCGCCGACGGCGAAGCCTTCGTGATCTACGCCAACCAACTGGTGCAAACCTGGGAAGCCGCCCGCCGGGACCTGCCGCTGCCCGAGGGTTATCGCAACGTTTTGCACCTCGGCGGCGAAGTCAGCCTGTGCAATCCCTTGATGCTCGCCTGGGCCGGCGAGCTGCGCCGGAAGATCCCCGGCCATGCCCTGCGCATGGACATCCGCGACGGTGAAAAGCTGCTGCAACAGCTGGAGTTGGGCCTGCTGGACGCGGCGGTGGTGTACCAACCGGAATACTGGCCGCGCCTGCAAGTCGAACAACTGCTGGAGGAAAAACTCATCCTGGTGCGCCTTGCCACGTGCCCCGAACCCTACGTGTACATCGACTGGAGCGCCGACTTCCGGCGCCAGCACGACACTGCGCTACCGGACAAGGCCAAGGCGGCAGTGACCTTCAACCTAGGCCCACTGGCCTTGCAGTACATTCTGGAAAACGGTGGCAGTGGCTACTTTCGCACTCGCGTTGTGCAGAGCTACCTGGACAGCGGCATTCTGGAACGGGTGCCCAAGGCCCCGGAATTCAACTACCCGACCTATCTGGTCTATTCCCGGGACCGGGATTCGGTCGCACTGCAGCAGGCGTTCGAAGTGTTGCGCGAAATCGTGCAGACCGGCAGCGACTGGTCCCAGCGCTGGGATCCGCTGACCTGATGGATCTGTGGCGCATCGTGGCGAGGGAGCTTGCTCCCGCTCGGCTGCGCAGCAGTCGTAAAACTTGCGAAATCGTTTTTTCCTGGTGCACCGTGTCGAATGGTTTTGGGGCTGCTGCGCAGCCCAGCGGGAGCAAGCTCCCTCGCCACGGGTTCATTGAGTTTCACCCGACAAGTCCAGGGCCCTTCAAAAGGGCCCCTCACAGGCAGGCCAGCCTGACGACTACTTCAATTTCTCTGCAATCTCGTCTTTGAGCAGCAAGCGTTTCTTCTTGAGTGTCTCCAGGGCTTCATCAGACAGCGACGCCGACGATGGCTTCTCGGCGTCGACCACCTCGGCATCAAGTTGGGAATATTTCTGAAGTAACGAGTTGAGCCTTGGGTCCTCGCTGCGTTTTTGCTGGATGTGGTCTTTTGTGCAGTTCAGGTCCTGGCACAAATCGTGGGACACCGGCATGGAACACCTCCTTCAGTGGTTCGGTGGAAGACGCCTTTACAGCGCCCGTCGATTATCAGGATGGCCTCGTCGACGGGGTTCTGTCGACCGCCAATCCGACCAGCGGTGACCGTTCGTCGTAACACCTCCCCCTCCAATCAAACCTTTGCCTCGGCGCCGCTCTCCATTGATCAGAGACGAAAAGAATCGCTCTTTCAACCTGTGTGGAGACTTACCTATGGACGGATTTACCCTACGTCAACTCGGCCTGGCAGTTGCCCTCAGCACCAGCATGGGCATGGCTTGGGCCGCAACCTCCAATGACTTCGTCGACAATGCGGCGGCCGGTGGCATTGCGGAAATCGAGACCAGCAAGCTGGCGTTGGAAAAAAGCGCCTCGGCAGATGTAAAGGCGTTCGCCAACAAGATGATCACCGACCACACCAAAGCCAATGAAGAGCTACTCGCGCTGGCGAAAAAACACGACATCGAAGTACCAGACGAAACCACGCTGATGAAGAAGGCCAAGGCCAAGATCCTCGAAGTACGGGATGAGTCTTTCGATGCGGCCTACGCCAACAACCAGGTGATGGCCCACGAAGAAACCATCGCCCTGTTCAAGAAAGAAGCCGAGACGGTTACGGACGATAAGAAGGCGGGCAACACCGAACTCAAGGCGTTCGCCCAGAAAATGCTGCCAGACCTGCAACACCACCTGGAAGAAGCCAAGAAACTTCAGGCTGCTCATCCAAGCAAGTAACAGGTGAAGTACGAAAAAGCCCGACCATGGCGTCGGGCTTTTTATTGACTAACCGCCGTCCGTGTCGATATCCGCATCCGTGCTGTCATCGGACTTTGGCCGGTCCGGTTCAGGCTTGAAGCCCGGACTGAAGGTATTGTCATTGTCCTGATGATGATTTTTCTGATCGACTTCGCTTTCGGCGCTCTGGGCCTGGTTTTCCCCTGCAGGGCTGACCGGCGGGGTGCCAGCCGGGGTGCTCGGAACCTGGGGATCGATGGCCGGATCGTTACGGGGGGACGGAGTTGGCGTCTGGTCTGGTTGCTGGGACTTTGCAGGATCGTCGTTCATGGGCACCTCGTTCATGGCAGGGCCGGATGGATGACCGGTCTTGTTTATTCGAAGGTGACGCAACGGCTTCGGTTCCATTTGTTTAAGGGCCTCGATCAGCCGCCCAACACAGTCCTCACCATCCGCGTCAGCGCGTCCGGCCCATAGGGTTTACTCAGCAAATGAGTATCGGGGCTCAATTGGTGATTCCGCGAGATGATGTCCCGGGTGTGGCCCGAGGTGAACAGCACCGGTACCGCTGGGTTCTGCACCTTGGCCCAGGCTGCCAGGTCGGAACTCTTGATCAGGCCGGGCATGACCACATCGGTGAAGATCAGGTCCACTGCGGCGCCCTCGAGCAGCAGTTTCATGGCCTCATCGGCGTTGACGGCCGTGAGGGTCCGATAACCGGACTGCTCCAACAACTCCACCGAGGCCCGGCGCACCTCGTCGTTGTCCTCCACCACCAGGATCGTTTCCTGCCCACCAGGCTGAAGCGAGTCGTGGTGCGCCTCTTCCGTGTTTTCAGGCTGGAGGCTACGGGGGAAATACATCTGCGCCCGCGTTCCCTCCCCCAGGCTGCTGGAAATCTCGATATGGCCGCCACTCTGCTTGACGAACCCGAACACCATGCTCAGTCCCAGGCCGGTGCCCTGGCCGTGAGTCTTGGTGGTGAAGAACGGCTCGAACACTTGATTCAGGACATCGGGCGGCATGCCTGCGCCGCGATCGATTACCGACAAACGCACATAGTCACCTGCCGGGAGCCCCTTGCCGGCGCAGGATGACTCATCGAGCAGGATGTTCTCGCCAATCATGCTGATCGTGCCCTCGCCGCCCATGGCATCGCGAGCATTGATCGCCAGGTTCAACAGGGCATTTTCCAGTTGATTGCGATCGACATGGATGCACCAGGGCTCCTGGGGCAAGCTCACTTCGATTTGGATGGTCTCGCCCAGGGCCCGTTGCAGCAATTCGACCAGGCCGTCGTAGATCCGCCGTGGGTTGTAGACCGCCGGTGACAGTGGCTGGCGTCGGGCAAAAGCCAGCAGTTGCGATGACAGCTTGGCACCCCGCTCCACGGCTTCGAGGGAGGCATTGACCCGCCGTTGCACATTGGCGTTGTCCAGCTCGTGGCGGGCGAGCAAGTGCAGGTTGCTGGCAATCACTTGCAGCAAGTTGTTGAAGTCATGGGCCACACCGCCGGTGAGACCACCAATGGCCTCGAGTTTCTGCGACTGGCGCAGCTGCTCCTCAGCCGCCAATCGCGCATGCACCTCGTCGGCGACGCGCTGCTCCAGGTCTCGGGTGAATTTGAGCAACGAGGCTTCGGCGGTCTTGCGTTCGTTGATGTCGATCAGCACCCCCGGAAAACGCAGGGGAGTGCCCGTCGCATCGAACTCGCATCGACCGCTGGCCAACACCCACAGGTAATCACCGCCCAGGCGCCGCACCCGATATTCAGCACTGTAAGGGGTGCCCGTACGCACGGTCAGTTCAACCCGCTGGTTGACCTCTTCCAGGTCATCCGGGTGGATGCGCTGGCGGGCAATCTCAACGGGCAGTGCGTCCAATGGAGTATCTGGCGGGTAGTTGAAGGTACGGGCAAAACGCTCATCGCCAGACAACGTATCGGCCTGGACGTCCCAGACAAACGACCCCAGCAATGGCCCGGCCGAGAGGGCCAGCTGGATGCGCTCATTAACGGCCCGGTAACTGCGCTCGGCTTCTTGCCGGGCACGCTCGGTCAGCACATGCTCGGTGGTCTCTACCACGACTGCCAAAACGCCTGCCGGAGCCTGGTCATCACCGGGGACAGGGCTGTAGTAGAGATCCATCCACACGTCTTCAGGTTTGCCGTTGCGCAGCAGTACCAGCTCCTTGCTGCGATAAGACAAGGTGCCACCGGCCAGGCAGACATCCAGCACATGGCGATTGAATTCGGCGACCTCCGGCCAACCCAACTCCACCGCGCACCCCAGCAGGTACGGATGACGACCACCGGCAAACTCAGCATAGGCATCGTTGTAGATCATGAAGCCCTGGCGGCCCCACAACATGACCATCGGCAGGGGCGAAGCCAGCAGCATTTGGACAGCGTTGCGCAGACTGGGGGACCAGTGCTCGATAGCGCCCAACTCGGTCCGACTCCAATCGAACGCGCGGATGCGCCCGGCCATCTCACCGTCCCAACCGGAACATCCATGATTTTGGGATAAGAACTGCATGGGTCGACTCTGAACCTGAAAATGCTTGCAGGGAACGTATAACACGAGTCCCTTGCGCTCAGACCTTCGAGCGCTGCGGTGGCGTTTGGTTTCATGGTGGTCGATCCAGGCTCGATCCTGTGGCGAGGGAGCTTGCTCCCGCTCGGCGGCGCAGCCGTCGTAAAAGCCGGTACATGCGGTGTGCCAGGCGAAACGCGGTGACAGGTTTGGGGCTGCTTCGCAGCCCAGCGGGAGCAAGCTCCCTCGCCACAGGTCCGGCATGTTCTCGGTCCAAACAAGTTGGCAGCCGATTTCAGCGAAAATCGCGGCTATACACTTGGATACCCGCCAACAAATCGCTCAAATCGCTCAAGCGCCCGGCAATCAGGTGGCGGACCTCGCCGACGCTTTCCCAGCGCCCGTCGACCCTGAGCAACTGCGATCCCACCAGAACCTTGCGTTGACGTTCGGCCAGGTCGCGCCAGACCACCACGTTGAGGTTGCCGAATTCATCTTCCAGGGTGACAAAGGTCACGCCGCTGGCCGTACCCGGACGTTGGCGGCCGGTGACCAGCCCGGCGACGCTGACGTTGCGGCCATGTTCCACTTCCTGCAATTCCCGTGAGCTGCGACAACGGCGGCCCCGCAGTTCGGGGCGCAGCAGGGCCAGCGGATGAGGCCCCAATGTCGTGCCGAGCGTGGCGTAATCAGCAAACAGGTTCTCTCCCACGGTGGGTGTTGGCAGGTCCACGGGGGGTTCTTCCTGGCTGGGCAAACCGGCGAACAAGCCCAGTTGTTTCTGCACCCCGGCCACCTCCCAGCGGGCACGATGACGATCACCGGCCAAGCCCTGCAAGGCATCGGCGTCGGCCAGTTGCGCCTGGGCCCGCGCATCGAGTTGCGCACGCTCACCCAAGTCGGCCACGTCTGTGAAGGCCCGCTGTCGACGAGCCGCTTCGATACGACGAGCATCCTCTTCACGAAAGCCTTTGACCATGCGCAGGCCCATGCGGATCGCCGGTTGCCGCCCCTCCACGGTTTCGAGGCTGCAATCCCAATCGCTGGCGCGCACGTCCACCGGACGGATCTGCAGTTGATGTCGGCGCGCATCCTGGAGGATCTGGTCCGGGCTGTAGAAACCCATGGGCCAGCTGTTGATCAAGGCACAGGCAAACGCCGCCGGTTCGTGGCATTTGAGCCAACTGCTGACGTAGGTCAGCAAGGCGAAACTGGCAGCGTGGGATTCAGGAAAGCCGTAGTTACCGAAACCCTTGATCTGTTCGAAAATTTGCGCGGCGAATTCAGGCGTGTAGCCATTTTTTTCCATTCCCTGCGCCAGGCGAACCCGATGCGGTTCAAGCCCGCCGTGGCGCTTCCAGGCGGCCATGGAGCGACGCAACTGGTCGGCCTCGCCAGGCGTGTAGTCGGCCGCGACGACGGCAATCTGCATGACCTGCTCCTGGAACAACGGAATGCCCAGGGTCCGCCCCAGCACCGTCTCCAGCTCTGGCGAAGGGTATGTGACGGCCTCCTCGCCGTTTCGCCGTTTCAGGTACGGGTGCACCATGCCGCCCTGGATCGGCCCCGGCCGCACGATCGCCACTTCGATCACCAGGTCGTAATACGTCCTGGGCTTGAGCCGGGGCAGCATCGCCATCTGTGCCCGTGATTCGATCTGGAACACGCCGATGGTGTCTGCGCGACTGATCATCTCGTAGGTCGCCGGATCGTTCTTGGGCAACGACGCCAGGGTATGGCGCTGACCCCGGTAGTGTTCGATCAGGTCGAAGCATCGACGAATCGCGCTGAGCATGCCCAAGGCCAGTACATCCACCTTGAGCAGCCCGACCGCGTCCAGGTCGTCCTTGTCCCACTGGATGATGGTGCGCTCAGCCATGGCGGCGTTTTCCACCGGCACCAAGGTGTCCAGGGGCTGCTCGGAAATCACGAAGCCGCCCGGGTGCTGGGACAAGTGGCGAGGGAAACCGATCAGTTGCTGGGTCAGGCCGAGCACCCGGCGCAGTATCGGACTGTCCGAATCGAAACCACCTTCGCGCAGGCGATCTACGGGGGGGGCCTCGTCGCTCCAGCGACCACAACAATCGGCCAGTGCGTTGACCTGGTCCGGCGGCAGGCCCAGGGCCTTGGCGACGTCCCGCACCGCCCCTGCACCGTGGTAGCTGCTGACCACCGCCGTCAGCGCCGCGCGATGGCGACCGTAGCGCCGGAAGACGTATTGCAACACCTCTTCGCGGCGCTCATGCTCGAAATCCACATCGATGTCCGGCGGCTCGTTGCGCTCCTTGGACAGGAATCGCTCGAACAGCAGGTTGGTCTGGCTCGGATCGATTTCGGTAATGCCCAGGGCATAACACACCGCCGAGTTGGCCGCCGAACCACGTCCTTGACAGAGGATGCGCTGCTGCCGGGCGAAGCTGACGATGTCCTGCACGGTGAGGAAATAGCTGTCGTAGCCCAGCTCGGCAATCAACGCCAATTCCTTGTCGATCTGTCGCCGGACCTTATCACTGACCCCATCAGGCCAACGTGCGCACATGCCGCGCTCGGTCAGTTCCCGTAGCCAGGACGCCGGATCATGGCCCTCGGGCACCAGCTCGCGGGGGTATTGATAACGCAGTTGGCCGAGGTCGAAGGTACAGCGCCGGGCAATGTTCAGCGTCTCATCGAGCAAGGCACGGGGATAGAGATCCGCAAGATCCTTGCGGCTACGCAGATGGCGTTCGCCGTTGGGGTGCAGGCGCTGGCCAGCCTCGGCCACCGTGACGTGGTGGCGAATGGCGGTCATGGTGTCCTGCAAGGCGCGACGACCACGCACGTGCATGTGCACATCGCCACTGGCCACGGCCGGAAGGCTCAAGCGCTCCGCCAACGCCAGCACATCCGCCAACCGACGCCGGTCGTCCTGCCCGCAATGCAACTGGACCGTCAGCCACAGGCGCCCGGCAAACCTCGACTGGAGCCAGCGGCCCTGTTCTTCGGAGGCTTTACCCTCGGGCACCCACAGCACCAGCAATCCCGGCAGGGGCTCGTCGAAGTCCTCCCGCATGATGCGATAGCGGCCCTTCTCGCTCCGACGCCGGGCACGGGTGATCAGCCGACACAAGGCTTGGTAACCTTCCAGGTTTTCCACCAGCAACACCAACTTTGGACCGTTCTCGACCTGGATCTCGCTGCCGACGATCAGTTGCAAGTCCAGCTCCTTGGCCGCCTGCCAGGCCCGGACGATCCCGGCCAGGGTGCATTCGTCGGTGATCGCCAGGGCCTGATAGCCCTGCTCTTTAGCCCGTCGACACAGTTCCAGGGCGCTGGAGGCGCCGCGTTGGAAGCTGAAGTTCGACAGGCAATGCAGTTCGGCATATTCGACGTTCATGCGAACCACCCCTGCAACCAAAGTGGCCCGCCCTCGCCCACCGGTCGATAGGCCCAGCCTCGTTGTCCTGCACGGGTTTCGATCAGGTAGTAATCCCGGCGTACGTCGGCGCCATCCCACCAGCCGGATTCGATGCGCTCCGGGCCGATAAGGATGCGTGCCTGGCTCTCTTGCAACGCTTGGGGTTCACCCAGCAGCCAGCCGGGACGCTGCACGCCATCGCGCACCGGGCAGGCCAGCGGCTGCGGCTGGGGGGTCAGCTGCCAGGCGCATTCGGGCCGATGGTCGTCGCGAAACCCCAGGCCCTGCACCGCGTCATCCCCCAGCCGGGCCCGCAAGCGTTCGCGCAGTTGCTCCCAGGGCAAGGACTGTTGCGGGCGCTCATCGAACAGTTCCTGGCGCTGGGGCACGAAACTCGGCAGGTCTTCGGCACACAAGCGAAAGCCCCGCACCGGGGCCTCCACCTGTACTTGTTCCAAACGGCCACGGGCCAATTCGAAGAGCATCGCAGGATCCCGTTCGGCGCTGAGCAGACCGACCTTGATCAGCGTGTCCGGCAATCCAGCGTGTTCCAGGTGCAGGTCAAACCGCTGCACGCCGCTGTCACGACCGCAGAGGAAAGCCGACAGATCACCCGTCAGCCGGCGCAACGGGAACAGCAACGCCTGATGGGACTGCACGTCGTAGTTGAGCTCGATGCGCACATCGAAACGGTCCGGTGGCAAATAGAACGACAACGCCAGGGTGCGGCTGCCTGTCAGCGCGTCGAGGTGCTTGAGCACTTGGGCCTCGAAGCGTCGTGCCAGGGTGTGCCGGGGCAAGGCCTGGACCTGGCTCAGGCGACGCAGGCCCATGCGCGCCAACGCCATGGCGACGTCGGGCTCCAGGCCGATTCGGTCCACCGGCATTTGCGCCAGGCACGCCTGCAAAGTCTCGCTATCGGGGACCACCAGGGCGTCATAGGCATTGGCCAATACCCGTGCCGCCACCGGGTTCGGAGCGGCGACGATGCGATGCCGAAAGCCCAGTTCGGTCAGCTCGGCCCGCAACCGCGCCTCGAACACCGGCCAGGGTCCGAACAGGCCCAGGCTCGACTCGATCTCGAACACCACCGTGCGCGGATAATGCACGCTGACCTGGGAGCTGAAACGGTAGGCCCAGGCCGCCAGGAACTGTTGCCAGTGCTCGATCTGCGCCGCGTCGTACTCGGCGGTGGCAAACCCTTTGCTCAGGGCCTGGGCAGCGGTCATGGTCTGGCCGGGACGCAAGCCCAGGGCACGGGCCGGTGCATTCACCGCTTGCAGCACCCGTCGCTGGGCCGGACCGGTCAGCAGCGCCAGGGGTTCGTCTGGATCGGGGCGCTGACGCAGCGCGGCGTCCAGCGCCAATTGCGGGAAAAGAATACACACCCAGCGCATCGCAACCTCAATGCTCTGTCAGTGAGGCAGGCGTGGCGAAGGCAATCGGCGCCGAACGGGTCAGCCCGCCCCGGCACTTGAGCACGCGCAATTGCCCAGGCCGGGCATCGATGGCGATGCGCAAGGCGGCCGGCGACGGGTTGATGGCTTCCTGGATCGAGCGCCAAGCGAACGCCAGGGTCTGGCCGGTTTCCGCCGCCACTTGCAGGCGGCGCAGGGCCCGGTCGTCCGCCTGGCGAGGCCAGCACAGCACCGCGCCACAGCTGCCCGAGCGCAGGCATTGTTCGGTGGCCCACAGGGCATCGCGCTCATCGGCCCGGATCACTGACAATTGGCGCAGGTCTACCCCGGCGTTCTGCCAGGCCTGGGGATAGGGCACGAACGGCGGCGCCACCAGCACAATCCGCTCCCCCGCCGCCGACAACCGCGCCAGGGTCGGCCACACCAGTTGCAACTCACCCACGCCCGGCGCGGCGATGAGCAATTCCGTCAACGCCGCTTCCGGCCAACCACCGCTGGGCAACGCCGCGTCCAATGCAGCATGGCCGGTGGGTTGTGGGCTGGCGGCCGGAGGAGCAGGCCGGCCCTTCCAGACCTGGCCGCCATTGAACAGCGTGTCCAGCGCGACGACAGCGCCCATCAGCCTTGCCTCAACAGGCCACAGAACACCCCTTCAATGGCCAGGTCTCGGTCGGCTTCGACGATGATCGGCTGGTAGGCCGGGTTGCGCGGCAGCAGGCGCACCCGTTCGCCGATTCGCTCGAAGCGCTTGATGGTGACTTCACCGTCCAGGCGTGCCACGACAATCTGGCCGTTGGAGGCTTGCGGCGTGCGCTGCACGCCCACCAGGTCACCGTCGAAAATACCGTCCTCGATCATCGAGTCGCCTTGGACCCGCAGCAGGTAATCCGGCGCCTTGGTGAACATCGCCGGGTCCAGCATCAAGCGGCTGTGGACCTCGGCATCGGCGCCAATCGGCCGGCCGGCAGCCACTCGCCCCAGCACCGGTACGTCCAGCAGTTCGGGGCGCGCTGGCTGGTTCAGCAAGCGGATACCTCGGGCCTGGTGCGGATTGACCTCGATGAAACCGGCCTCGGTCAGCGCCAGCACGTGCTTGCGCGCCACACTGCGGGAGGCGAAACCGAACGCCTCGCTGATTTCAGCGAGGCTCGGAGGCTGACCCTGCTCGGCGATGCGTTCGCGGATGAAGGTCAGGATGGCGGTACGGCGGGGCGTGAGAGTCGTCATGGAGTACATTTGTACTCTTTCGGGATTTTTCTGACAAGCGCCGCCAGTCAGTTCACAGGTTGACTGCACAAGTCCTTGTGGCGAGGGAGCTTGCTCCCGCTCGGCTGCGCAGCAGCCGTAAAAACCTACCTAATGTTTCCCAAATACACCGTGTTGAATGATTTGGGGCTGCTGCGCAGCCCAGCGGGAGCAAGCTCCCTCGCCACAGGTGTTGTCTCGGGATTGCGTGATCAGGGCAGCAACAACCCTTGCTCACGCTCACACAACTGCACCACGTAATCCCACAGCACCCGCAACCGCACGGATTTATGCAGTTCACGGCGGGTGCTGATCCAGTAGCTGCGGCGGATGGTTTCGTCTGGCAGCAGTGGCACCAGCGTCGGGTCGCCGCTGGCCATGTAGCAAGGCAGCACAGCGATCCCCAGGCCCGAGCGCGCAGCCTGTTGCTGGGCGATGACGCTGGTGCTGTGGAACACCACCCGGGGGTTGCGGCAAAAACTGTTGAGGAACATCAGTTCCTGGCTGAACAGCAGGTCGTCGACGTAACCGATCCAGGCGTGGCGGGCCAGGTCTTCGCGGCTGCGCAGCGCGGGCGAGCGATTCAGGTAGGCCTGGCTGGCGTACAGCGCCAGGCTGTAGTCGGTGAGCTTGCGGGTCACCAGCAGGTCGGCCGCCGGGCGTTCGAGATGGATGCTGATTTCCGCCTCACGGTTGAGGATGCTGACAAACCGCGGCACAGCCACCAGCTCCACTTCCAACCCCGGATAACGCTGGAACAACCCGTCCATGCGACTGGCCAGGAACATGATGCCCAAACCTTCGGTCACCCCCAGGCGGATCTTGCCCAGGGGCGCGCTGGACTGGGTGATGTCCTCCTGGGCCAGCAGCGCCACGTTTTCCATGGCCTCGGCGTGCTTGAGCAGCGCCTCGCCGGCCGGGGTCAGTTCGTAGCCTTGGGCATGCTGGACAAACAGCGCGGTGCCCAGGCTCTTCTCGATGGCTTCGATGTGCCGGGCCACCGTGGCGTGGGTGGTGTTCAGGCGGCGTGCGGCCGTCAGCAAGCGACCGCTGCGTTGCAGCTCCAGAAAGTAGCGCAGGTCATTCCAGTCGAACATCAACCCTCCTTGAACACGCCTGACGGCACAGCTGTTTATAAACGCACAGCAGCTGCGCAAAAACTAACATTCTTTTGACGAAAACTAACAACTAGGATGGCTCCCACAAGAACAAAAAATGAGGTCGCGAATGCAACCTGTCGTCGATGAATACGATTATGTGATCGTGGGCGCCGGCCCTGCCGGATGCCTGCTGGCCAACCGGCTCTCGGCCAACCCGCAACATCGGGTGCTGCTGCTCGAGGCCGGTGGGCGCGACAACTATCCGTGGATTCACATCCCGGTCGGCTACCTGTTCTGCATCGGCAACCCCCGCACCGACTGGTGCTTCAAGACCGAAGCGCAACCCGGTCTGCAAGGGCGCGCCTTGAGTTACCCACGGGGCAAGGTCCTGGGCGGTTGCTCCTCCATCAACGGCATGATCTACATGCGCGGCCAGGCTGCGGACTACGATGGCTGGGCCGCCGAGGGCAATCCCGGCTGGGCCTGGAACGACGTGTTGCCGCTGTTCAGGCAGAGTGAAAACCACTTTGCCGGCGATTCCGAATTCCACGGTGCCGGCGGTGAATGGCGAGTCGAACGCCAACGCCTGTCATGGCCGATTCTCGATGCGTTCCGCACCGCCGCCGAGCAGAGCGGCATTCCCAACGTCGACGACTTCAACGGCGGCGACAATGAAGGCTGCGGCTACTTCCAGGTCAACCAGAGGGCCGGGGTCCGCTGGAACGCGGCCAAGGCCTTTCTCAAACCGGTTCGCCAGCGCCCCAACCTCACCGTGTTGACCGACGTCGAAGTCGACCGCGTGTTGCTGCGTGATGACCGGGCCTACGCCGTCAGCGCCCGCTGGCAAGGCAAAGGCATGACCTTCAAGGCGCGTAAGGAAATCGTGCTGTGCGCCGGGGCCGTTGGCTCGCCGGGGATCCTGCAACGCTCCGGGATCGGCCCACGCAACCTGTTGCAACGCCTGGGCATCGGCGTGGTGCATGAACTGCCCGGCGTCGGCGGCAACTTGCAAGACCATCTTCAACTGCGGCTGATCTACCAGCTGGAAAATGCCCGCACCTTGAACCAGATCGCCGGCACCTTATGGGGCAAGATGGGCATGGGCCTGCGCTACCTGTACGACCGCAGCGGCCCACTGTCCATGGCCCCCAGCCAACTCGGCGCATTCGCCCGCTCGGGGCCGGAACAGACCTCGGCCAACCTCGAATACCACGTACAACCATTGTCCCTGGAACGCTTCGGCGAACCGCTGCACAGCTTCCCGGCGTTCACCGCGTCGGTCTGCGACCTGCGTCCGCAAAGTCGTGGCCGGGTCGATATCCGCTCGGCCGACCCGCACGAAGCGCCGCTGATCCAGCCCAATTACCTGAGCCACCCCGAAGACCTGCGGGTCGCCGCCGACGCCATCCGCCTGACCCGACGCATCGTCGCGGCCCCCGCGCTGAGCCGCTTCAAACCGGTGGAATACCTGCCGGGCCCCAGCCTGCAAACTGAAGAAGAACTGCACCAGGCCGCCGCTCGCATCGGTACGACGATTTTCCACCCGGTGGGCACCTGCCGCATGGGCCAGGACCGCGACGCCGTGGTGGATGCGCAACTGCGGGTCCACGGCGTCAAAGGCCTGCGCATCGCCGACGCCTCGATCATGCCGCGCATCACCTCGGGCAACACCTGCTCGCCGACGCTGATGATTGCCGAGAAGGCGGCGCAGATGATGCTTGAGGCAGACACAAGAATCACCACGTCCCAAAAGGAGCCGGCCACGGTCTGAAGAACAACAGAGTCCCCCTGTGGGAGCGAGCCTGCTCGCGAAGGCGGTGTGTCAGCTAACGATGATGTCGACTGGCACACCGCATTCGCGAGCAGGCTCGCTCCCACAAGGGAATGTGTGTAAGCAAAGGAAACGCATCAAAGCAGGAGACGCCACCCCGGCGTCGACAGTGGAACAACAAAAACAATCACTGTGAGGGATACCGCAATGTCTGAACATGTTCAGCCCCTGGAAGCCACGCGCAGCGCCGGCACCAGCCAGGAAACCCAGAAAGTCATCTTCGCCTCGTCCCTGGGGACGGTGTTCGAGTGGTACGACTTTTTCCTCTACGGCGCCCTGGCGGCGGTGATCAGCAAGCAGTTCTTCGCCGGGGTCAACGACACTACGGCGTTCATCTTCGCGCTGATGGCGTTCGCCGCCGGCTTCATCGTGCGGCCGTTCGGTGCGCTGGTGTTCGGGCGGTTGGGGGACATGATCGGACGCAAATACACGTTCCTGGCAACCATCGTGCTCATGGGCCTGGCGACGTTCTGCGTCGGCCTGCTGCCCAACTACGCCACCATCGGCATCGCCGCACCGATCATCCTGGTGGTGCTGCGCATGCTCCAAGGCCTGGCCCTGGGCGGTGAGTACGGCGGCGCCGCCACCTACGTCGCCGAACACGCGCCCATGGGCAAGCGCGGCTTCCACACCAGTTGGATTCAGTCCACCGCCACGCTCGGGCTGCTGCTGTCGCTGCTGGTGGTGCTGGGCTGCCGCTACTTCACCGGTGATCAGTTCGAAGTCTGGGGCTGGCGCATTCCGTTCCTGCTGTCGATCCTGCTACTGGGCATCTCCACCTGGATTCGCCTGAGCCTGCACGAATCGCCGTCCTTCGTAAAAATGAAAGAAGAAGGCAAGTGCTGCAAGGCGCCGATCCGCGAATCCTTCGGCAAATGGGAAAACCTGAAAGTGGTGCTGATCGCCCTCTTCAGCATCAACGCCGGCCAAGCAGTGACCTTCTACGCCGCACAGTTCTACGTGCTGTTTTTCCTCACCCAGTTCCTGAAAATGGACCCGGCCCTGGCCAACAGCTTGCTGATCGTCAGCGTAGTGATCGGCGCACCGTTCTTCATCTTTTTTGGCTGGCTGTCGGACAAGGTCGGGCGCAAACCGGTACTGATGATCGGCCTGCTGCTGGCGACGGCATTGTACTTCCCGATCTTCAAGACCCTGGCCCACTATGCCAACCCGGCCATCGACATGGCGAGCCGTCAGGCGCCAATCACCGTGATCGCCGACCCGGCCACCTGCACCTTCCAGTTCGACCCGGTGGGCAAGGCGCGTTTTGATAGCCCCTGCGACAAGGTCAAGACTTTCCTGGTCAAGCAAGGCCTGCCCTACAGCAGCGTCGCGGCCCCGGCCGGCAGCACGGTGCAGGTCAGTGTCGGCGACGTGAAACTCGAAGGCTATGACGAAGCCGCCCTGCGCGGTGCGGTGACCCTGGCCGGCTACCCGCAGCAGGCCGACGCCCAACAGATCAACCGGCCGATGATTGTGGCGCTGATCGTGGCGCTGATCATCATCTCGGCGATGTGCTACGGCCCGTTGGCGGCGTTGATGGTCGAGCTGTTCCCAACCCGGATCCGCTACACCTCCATGTCCCTGCCCTACCACATCGGCAACGGCTGGTTTGGCGGCTTCCTGCCCACCGTGTCGTTCGCCCTGGTGGTCTACACCGGGGATATCTTCTACGGGCTGTGGTACCCGGTGGTGATTACCGGGGTGAGCCTGGTAGTGGGCATGATCTGCCTGCGGGAAACCCGGAACGTGGACCTGGATAAGAACTGAGAAACGGCTGCTTCAGCAACATCCTGTGGCGAGGGAGCTTGCTCCCGCTGGACTGCGAAGCAGGCCCCTCTTGGCGGTCGCTGCGCACCCGAGCGGGAGCAAGCTCCCTCGCCACAAGGTCTGCCTGCCGAATGCCTCAGTGAACCTGGTGATCCTTTACCGTGCTTTCCACCAGATCCAACATCTGCCCCAACGCCCAAGGCTTGGCGATGAAGGACGCGTGGTGCTTGATCCCGGCGCTTTCCGGGGTCTCGAAACCGGACATGATCAGCAACGGTATCTGCGGCCAACGGTCACCGGTAACGTTGGCCAGGTCCGCACCGTTCAGCATGCCGGGCATGGTGATGTCGGTAAGCAGCAGGTCGACGTAATCAGCGCTCTCCTCGAGAAACGTCAGTGCCGCGTCGGCGCTTTCCCGAGGCTCCACGACAAACCCTTCGTCTTCGAGGATTTCGCACAAAAACTCTAGGATCGTCGGATCATCTTCAACAACGAGGATCAAACGTGTAGTCGCCTGTCCGTTGCCCTTTGGCATCGAATTCATGAAAGTGACTCTCCTTGACCTCATAAATCTTTTTTGCGGTTTCAACCGCTGTGCAAGTTATGAGCGATGCCTGTGCGAGAAATTCATTTTGCCTGTAGTTATCCCGCCGAACGTCGTGCCAGACATCCCGTCGCAACCCAGAGCAATGTTTTATCTGTATATCCATACAGATAAAACTTGCCCCGACACGCATCCATGACCATGCTACAGCCCCATGAAGTCTGTTGAGGATTGGGTGCCATGCAGTTGTACCTATGTGAAAAGCCGTCCCAGGCCAAGGACATCGCCGCCGTGCTCGGTGCCACGCGCCGTGGCGACGGTTGCTGGCTGGGCGCGAACGTCACGGTCACCTGGTGCATCGGTCATCTGCTGGAAACCGCTCCGCCCGACGCCTACGACGCCCGCTACAAGCGCTGGGTGCTGGCCGACCTGCCTATCGTGCCGGCGCAATGGAAAATGACCGTCAAGCCGAAAACCGCCAGCCAATACAAGGCGGTCAAGCGCCTGCTGGGGGAAGCGAAGGCACTGGTGATTGCCACCGACGCCGACCGTGAGGGCGAAATGATCGCCCGGGAGCTGGTGGAACATTGCCGCTATCGCGGGCCAATCCAACGGCTATGGCTGTCGGCCCTGGACGAGGCGTCGATCCGCAAGGCCCTGGCGACCCTCAAGCCGGGCGCCGAAACCTTCAACCTGTATCATTCGGCCTTGGGCCGTTCCCGGGCCGACTGGCTGATCGGCATGAACATGAGTCGCCTGTTCACGCTGCTGGGGCGCCAGTCCGGCTACCAAGGCGTGCTGCCGGTGGGCCGCGTGCAGACACCGACGCTGCGACTGGTGGTGGATCGCGACCGCAGCATCGCCAACTTCGTGCCGGTCGCCTATTGGGCCATCGACGTGCAGCTCAGCCACGATGGCACGGCCTTCACCGCCCAATGGCGCGCCGACCCGGATGCTTGCGACGATCAGGAGCGTTGCCTGAACCAGGCCCTGGCCCGCGATGCCGCCCAGGCCATGGGCAACGCCGCCACTGCCCGGGTGCTGAAAGTGCGTACCGAGCGCCTGCGCGAAGCGGCGCCGCTGCCGTTCGACCTGGGCACCCTTCAAGAAATCTGCTCGAAGAAGCTCGGCCTTGGCGCCCAGGAAACCCTGGACATTGCCCAGTCGCTCTACGAAACCTACAAACTCATCACCTATCCCCGCAGCGATTGCGGTTTCCTGCCCTTGAGCCAGCACAGCGAAGCACCGGCGATCCTGGCCGCCCTCGCCCAGGCCGACCCAAGCCTTGCACCGCTGCGCGAGCACCTGCAGCCACAGCGTAAATCCCGGGCCTGGAACGACGCCAAGGTCAGCGCCCACCACGGCATCATTCCCACCGCCGCCGCGAAGAACCTCGACAAACTCGCCAACAAGCAACGAGCCGTCTATACGCTGATTCGTGCGCGCTACCTGGCGCAGTTCCTGCCCAACCACGAGTACGACCGCACCCAGGCCGACTTTGACTGTGCCGGCCAAGCGTTGCGGGCCGTGGGCAAGCAGATCGTCGAACCCGGCTGGAAACGCGCCCTGCCCGAAGCGCTGGCGCCGGCAAAGGGTCGTGAAGCACCGACGCCGCAAACCCTTCCGGCGCTGGCCGAAGGTCGTGACTGCGCGGTGGACGAGGTGAAGTTCAAGGACCTGTGGACCCAACCGCCCAAGCCATTCACCGAAGGCGACCTGATCAAGGCGATGAAAAACGTCGCCAAACTGGTAGAAGACCCGCTGCTCAAGCAAAAACTCAAGGACACCACCGGCATCGGCACCGAAGCGACCCGGGCCTCGATCATCCAGGGGCTGCTCGACCGCGGTTATCTGGTGAAAAACGGCAAGGCCCTGTCCGCCACTCCGGCGGCCTTCAGCCTGATCGACGCCGTGCCCCGCGCCATCGCCGACCCGGGCACCACCGCCATCTGGGAGCAAGCGCTGGACATGGTGCAAAGCGGTGAAATGAGCCTGGAAGAATTCGTGACCCGGCAAGCCGCGTGGATGAGCAAGCACATCGCTCGCTGCCAGGGCATGAGCCTGACCATCAACGGCCCGGCCAGCCCTGCCGGGCGCGGGGCCACACCGTGGAAGAACAAGCGCAAGCCGGCCAAGCGCAAGACCGGCGGCGCACCGCGCAAGGCCAGCAAGGCCAAGGCCACCTGAGCCGATCAGGTTCCGCCAAACACAAAGCCCGTGGCGAGGGAGCTTGCTCCCGCTGGGCTGCGCAGCAGCCCCTCCTCCACAACCCCTCGCTCACCCTGACCCACCGCACCGCCAGGTTTTAGGGCCGCTTCGCGCCCCAGCGGGAGCAAGCTCCCTCGCCACGGGTCCAGGCCTCAAGCCCCATTCTTCATACCCAAACCATTTTGTCCGACAATATGTAGTGACCAAAAATAATCACTACAAAACCGTTGACGCTTCCGATTTGCCCTTGCATGATGCAGACGTCTCCCCGATCGGGAGTACAGGTAAATTGTTTGAGCAAGCTCGTCTGACCGCCGAGCTGTTTTTTGGATAAGGGACTGCCCACAAGGCAGATTGAAGGTGCTGACCTGGCATGACCGTCCGGTAACAAGGACGAGAAACGCTGGCGATCAATCCTCATGACGCGCGTGGTCGACCCTCGAAAGTTGACATGCCTGACGATTCTTCGCTGTTTCTCTTCGTTGTAGCGCATTTGCGTAGCAGCCCTTCGATAACACTACACAACCGATGCACGACCCCGTCGAAGTTCGACGGACGAACGCTGACGGCCTGGTTTCGGTAGCAGGCAGGCACTTACCGAGAAGCGAAGTTTTTGCGAACCACCAGACAGATCAACCAAATGGTCAAGGGGCTTACACATGAATCTGAATAATCAACCATCTATTGATGAACTGGCTCGCATGTTCGCAGCACATAAGGACACTCTCGACAGCCATATCCTGTGGATCAGCAAGACTGGCCAGGTGCATATGGACTGCCTGTCTCCCTACACCCAGGAAGACGAGTTCGAAAAGAACACTCAGGACCTGTGCGCCCGGCTGAAGATGTACCGTCGCGGCCAGGGCTACGTCGGCAAGAAGGCCGCCGCGGACAAGGACTTCATGGGACGCGTCCTGCAAACGCTGACCCAGGCCTGGGAGTCGATACAGAACACTTCGCAAGTGCGGGTCATTGACCGCCTCTGCTGATTGCACTTGAGTAAAAAAGGGCCCGTTCCTCAACCAGGAACGGGCCCTTTTTCATGGTGCCTAGAACACCGACCAGCCGATCCGCTGGCTGAGCAACTCCAGCGCCGCCATGCCCGCCAGCGAGTTACCGGCGACATTGAGCTCAGGCGACCAGACACACACCGTGAAGCGTCCCGGCACTACCGCAACAATTCCGCCCCCCACCCCGCTCTTGCCCGGCAGGCCCACGCGATAGGCGAAATTACCGGCTTCGTCATACAGCCCGCTGGTGGCCATGATGGAATTGACCTGCTGAGTCTGCCGCGCACTGAGGATCTGCTCGCCACTGTGTTTGCAGAACCCGTCGTTGGCCAGGAAGCAAAACGCCCGGGCCAGGTCGATGCAGCTCATCCGCAGGGCGCAGTGGCTGAAATAACTGCGCAGCACCGCCTCCACGTCGTTATGGAAGTTGCCGAAGGACTGCATCAAGTAGGCCATCGCGGCGTTGCGTGCGCGATGCTGGTATTCCGACTCAGCGACCTTGCCGTCCACCATCACTTGCGGGTTGCCTGACAGGCGCCGCACGAAATCGCGCATCGACAACGCGGGGGCGGCGAAACGCGACTGATTGATATCGCAAATCACCAAGGCGCCGGCGTTGATGAACGGGTTGCGCGGCCGACCGCGCTCGAATTCCAGCTGCACCAGGGAGTTGAAAGGCTGGCCGGATGGCTCATGGCCCAGACGTTCCCAGATCGCTTCGCCGGAATGCCCGATGGCCTGCACCAGGCTGAACACCTTGGAAATACTCTGCACAGAAAACACCGTATCGGCGTCGCCGGCGCAATACATCTCGCCGTCGTTGCCGTACACGGCAATGCCCAGCTGGTTAGGCACCACGGTGCCCAGGGCCGGAATGTAGTCGGCCACCTTGCCCTGACCGATCAGGGGGCGAACCGCATCGAGGATCTCGTTCAACAGTGCTTGCATATGCGCAGGGTCCAGTCATTCCCCGTTCGAGTGCGGGGATACAGACGCTAGACGCTGATGGGCGGTGTCAGAGCACACTGGATTGCCCGTAAAATCCGTGGCGAGGGAGCTTGCTCCCGCTGGGGCGCGAAGCGGCCCCTGATCCAACCCTGGGGAGATCAGTTGCGGCAAACCCTTGATGGGGCTGTTTCACAGCCCAGCGGGAGCAAGCTCCCTCGCCACAGGAGCCTTGCACGACACAATAGATGCAAGGGTTTTCACCGGCGCTTGTCACGAAATCGAGCAGTCTATAGTTGAGGGGATCAAACGGCAGGAGGTACACCATGCGTCAGATCATGCAGAAAGAACCCTGGTGGGCCTCGCCGCCCAGGCCCGGACAGGATGAAAGTGAGCTGGAATGGGGCTGGCTGGTGATCTACAGCGAAGGTGAACCACGCTTCGAATTCGTAAAAGAGCGCCCCACGGACGAACAGATCCGCCACCGCAAGGGTTGCCGCGTCACCCTCGGGCCCGAATGAGCCCGCCCCGTCACGGCTTGATGTCCGGCAACACCAGCGCTCGATTGGCCAGATCCGCCTCCACCAGGTTGCCTTCTATTTCCTCGCCCAGGTAGTACACCGGCGCCATCACCCCGCTAAGGGGATGCTTGAGCGAGGTGAACCAGGCCTCGTCGAACGCGGCGCTCAGGCTTTTGCGGATCTGCGTTTCCATTTCCGGCCGCTCGCCCTCGTGGATAATGGCGCGAATACCCGCCACGCCCACCGAGATCAATGCCCCCGCCGCCTTCCCCGCCACGGCCGCCGCCGCACCGGCCGCCCCTCGCGTGGCGAACTGCGCTTCAATCTTTTCACTGGTGCGTTGTGCCACCGTGGCGATCACTGCGTCCGATGGTCCCGAACCGGTGGCGGCGGCCTTGTTGACGTGGTCGATCAACGCGGCGTAGGCCGGCAGGGTGTTCAGCGGTTCGGTATGGACCATCTCATACAACGAAGCGTTACGCGCCGCGGGTGGGCCCAGGGTGACAGCAGGAATCGCGTGCAAGCGCCGGCTCATCAGTTCGGTGGGGATGTGCTGCCGCTGGCCGATCAGCTGGACCTGCTGATTGAGCAATCGCAGGTAATAACTCGTCGCATTCGCCCTGATCGCCTCGGGATCGATCTCCACCGCCACCGGCTCCAACACCTGCTCGCGATACTGCTCTTGCAGATAAACCGCCAGGCGCCTGGCCGAGGAACCCTCTTCACCCTTGGCACTGGCGGAATACCAACTGACCTTCATCGCCAGCCACTCCTGGGTCCAGTAGCTGCTGAACCAGGGAATGAACTCGGCCTCGGTACGTTCATACACCAACAACCGCCAATGCTCCATCGACCCACGAGCGTAGAGTCCGGCCTGTTCGATGGCACTTTTCGACGCGGCGATGATTTGTCGATCTACCTGCCGCCAAGTGTCCTGGGAAATTGCCACCGTGGCGCCCTGTTGCCCGCGCTGAGGCGTGGCGCACCCCACCAAAACGATCAACACGGCCAGCATCAGCGAACGCAGCACGATCGCGCCACCCCGGATTCATGTCACCCACGGGGTTGAGTATAGGTGGCGAGGAACAGGGGCTTGGCAAAAACACATAAAACCCATGCGAGAGCGCTTGCTCGCGCTCGGTTGCGCAGCCCCGATGAACTGACGAGCGCTTCGCGCCCGAGCAGCTCTTCAACCGAGCGCAGTATCGAGAAACATCATCACCGCAAACCCCATCATCAGGCCCAGGGTAGCGGGCGTCTCATGGCCGTTGCGGTGGGTCTCGGGAATCACTTCGTGGGACACCACGAAGATCATCGCCCCCGCCGCCAGCCCGAGGCTGATGGGGTACGCGACCGCCACGCCCGAGGACATGCCCAGGCCGATCACCGAGCCCAGCGGTTCCATCAGACCCGAGCCCACCGCAATCAGCGCGGCACGCAGGGTGCTGATGCCGGTAACGCGCAGCGCCATGGCAATGGCCAGGCCCTCGGGGATGTCCTGGATGGCAATGGCGGTGGTCAGGGGCAGGCCGACCTTGAAATCGCCGTCGGCAAAACTGACACCAATGGCCATGCCTTCCGGTAAATTGTGCAAGGTGATGGCGAGGACGAACAGCCAGACACGATTGATGCGTTCGGCCTGCGGGCCGCGCCGACCACTCAACTCGTGTTCGTGGGGAACGAAACGGTCAAGGCCGATCATCAAGGCGACGCCCAGCCCCAAGCCGACTACGACGACAAACGCGGCAAGCAGCTGATTGCCACAAATGACCTGCGCAGCCTCGATCCCCGGCAAGATCAGTGAGAATGAACTCGCGGCGAGCATCATGCCCGCGGCGAAACCCAGCATGATGTCCTGGGTACGGGACGAGATATCGCGCAGCACCACCGCCATCATGGCGCCCAACGCAGTGGCGACGAAGCCGGACGTGCCGCCCAGTACCGCATACCCCAGGTTTTGCCGGTCAGCCCCCACCAGAGCGTTGTAGCCGCTGTAGAGCAACAACGCGGTAATGACTGCCAACCCCAGCCAGAAGCTCACCCCCAGCAGCAGGTTGTTCTGCACAGGACCCAGCCAGTTACGCCAGGGCGATCGGATCCGGGAAGTGGGCTGGTCCATCGAATGTCCTTACTGGTCTGCAACCATGGCAAGCCTGATCGCAGCGAGATCGATCAGGCGGAAAAGGTCAGGCGAGGGAGTCGCCTCCCTCGCCGTTTTTTTACAGTTTGTCACCTTGCATCCCCGAACCCAAGTCGGCGCCCGTGGTGGGGTCGCTTTCGGGGTTGGACATCGTCCGCGCCTTCATGTCCATTAACAGTGCTTCGTCCTTTTTACTCAACTGTACGCTGGCCAAGCCATCGCCCCCGTCCACGGCTGGCGTTGGATTCTCGACGAACTCCCAATCATCGCCCTGGTTCCACGGCCCACGCACCGTAGGTTCGCCCTGGGACATGTTGAAGTACACATTGGTAAACTCCGGCATGCCCGGCAATTTGCCTTGGGGGAAATTGGGCTGGATGGAATGCAGGGCTTTTTCAAACGACATCTGGTGAGCGATTTCACGCGTCATCAAAAAACCCAGCGCTTCTTTTACGCCAGGGTCATCCGTGAGGTTCATCAGCCGTTCATAGATGATTTTCGCCCGGGCCTCGGCGGCGATGTTGGAGCGCATGTCCGCCGTTGGTTCACCGATAGTGTCCACATAGGCGGCGGTCCAAGGCACACCGGCGGAGTTGGTCAGCGGCGAGCCGGCGCCATACAAGAGGCTCGTGATGTGGGAGTCATTACCGGCACCGTTAATGTCTCGGTACAGTTGACCTTCCTTCTCCACGCCCTCAGCCATCTGACCCTTGGCGCCCTTGTTCAGCATCACAATGATCGAACCGATCACCTCCAGATGACTGAGCTCTTCGGTGGCGATATCCATCAGCAAATCCTTGCGACCCGGATCATCCTCGGACAGCGCCTGGGTGAAATAACGTGATGCCGCAGCCAACTCTCCTTGGGCGCCACCGAACTGTTCGAGCAGCAGGTTGGCCAACCCTGGATTAGGTTCAGCGACACGCACGGTGTATTGCAGTCTTTTGTTATGCAGGAACATGATTAAACCCCTCGATCAGGACACACCTCATGAGGACACTGGCGATAGCAAGGTCCACATAAATCAGAAGAAGTTAAGGCAATATGATTTATTTCTTATTCAGCAAACAAGACAAACGGTAATCAACCCAACTATGACCGTACATCGAGCCTTGGATAAACGATCAAGACGAGATAGCCAGGCAACACTCAAAAATGCCGGTAACTGTTATATAACCAATGGCGGCCCCATGCCATGAGCACGGGGCCGATAAAGTCACCGGGCGTTAAGAGTCACGGCCACCACCGCGGCTTTTTTCTCCGCCTTTCTTGCCGGATCCCGAGGCCTTTTCCTGGTCGTTGGCAACGTTGCCACCCGACGCCTGGCCACCTTTGCGGCCCGCTTCCGAAGCGCGCTCAGGATCGTTGGCAAAATTACCACCCGATGCTTGCCCGCCTTTGCGGCCGGCTTCTGCAGCACGTTCGGGGTCGTTGGCAAAATTGCCGCCGGATGCCTGCCCTCCTTTGCGCCCAGCCTCAGAGGCGCGCTCAGGATTATTGGCAAAGTTTCCACCGGACGCGTGTCCGCCTTTTTTCCCAGCTGCCGATGCCTTCTCACGATCGTTAGCGAAATTGCCAGGATTGTTATTTCCTGTGTTAGCCATTTCATTCACCTCGTTAGTCAAATTGAAACGAGCCTCATTGGCTCGTGTAATTGGGAAAACCTGCGGCGAATTAGGTTTGAAATAAGACCGTGAGTGGCGACGAACGGTCAAAACTTATCACCAACCTATATATAGGCCTCCCTGACATTACAGAGCACTATCCAATATGCAGCGCTTAATAAATTATCTTAAACACTTTGAGGCTGACTTATTGCAATTCGAATTAAAACAGTGCGTGTCTTTCCACGCTGTCCGCCAAAAAGCCGGGCGACGCCGGCACCCCTCTGCACCGGTCTCGTCACCCTGGCCTCGCGCCGTTCCAGGAAGCTAAAACTCGCGGGCTGCCGGCGTTTTCTTGCACCACCGCACTGACCGGCTTGCGGCGTCCGGATACCTGTCGCAGGTATCCGGATCAGAGGGGGTTCACGCTTGCCTTGCCAGTGCTTTCGCAGTGACAGTCCGGCGATGGACAAGGCTCACCGTTGGGATGCTGTTCGGCGCAGGCCTGGCTGCAATAAGCCTCGCCGTCGTGGTTGAACATCCGCTGCGGATCCACCTCACATTGGCAATCGGGGCAACCACACTTCAATTCGCTCATATTCTTTCTCCCGAGGTAATGGGTCGAAGGCGCCGTCAGGAAGATCCCACCAGCAGTTGAACCTCCAGGTTCGCCGCCGCGACTCCGTGGTTAGCCACATACACATCGGCGATCCAGCCCTTGGTCAGGTTGTGATAGGACTGAGTGCCCAAAGCCGTGCCGCTGTCCCACTCAAGGATGTCGCCGATGTCGATGTCGTTGGTCGAACTCAGTTCGAGCACGGTGTGCCCTTCCCCTTGCGCCACGTACACACCCACCATTGCGCTCTGTCGATTGATGGCCCGTACTTCACCTGTGGTCAGCTTCATACGTTTCCTCTTCTCGGCAGAATCAGAAGCGACCGACATCGGGCCGGTCGCTCATCACCTCAGCGCTTGGCTTCGGTGTGGGGATTGGCCGAACGCTCCAGGAATGCCTGGGTGATCTCCGGCAGGTGATCGCGCAGCCAGTCGGCCATGGCGATTTCCTGCGGCAGGATCTGTTCGCAGGCCCGTTGTGTCTCTACATCACCGGCCACTTTCGCGGCCTCGATCAGCACGGTGTAGGAAGCGATTTCGAGGTTTTCGAACACGTAGCCACTCATGGCGCCTTTGACCACTTCGTCGCTCATCGTCATGCCACCCACCGCCTGGCCGAAAGCCATGAGTTTGCCGGCCAGGTCCTTGAGCGTCGACGTACTGCCACCCAGGCGCGTAATGCACTGCTCCACCAACTTCTGCTGCCCGAGGGTTTCCTGCAGATGCTCCTCGATCCGGGCCTTGAGCACCGGATAATGTTCTAGGCGTTCGGCCTGGGCCTTGAGCATTTTTTCCGCCTGCTGTTCCATGGCGTGGGCATCGTTGAGCCAGTCCAGCAGGTTCTCTTTAGGCGTTGCCATGTCCTTCTCCTTAGCCGTGGTCGCCACTGCTGTGCAGCGCGACGGTTCTGAAGTACCGCACATAAAAATGGATATCGCGGCGCCGGGGAAAGTTTGAAAAGACCACAGGCCAGGGCGACGAAAGGCGCTGCAACGGTTTCCCGACACGTATGGAGTGCTAACCTCAACGGCTCCAGGCCAGCGGAGACACCCCATGCCCGACGACCTTCACCTCGAACCACTCGACCGGTTACTGGAGCACATGGCCGGACGCCGCTTCCTCGTGCTCACCGGTGCCGGCATCAGTACGCCCTCGGGCATCCCCGATTATCGGGACAGCGACGGAGTACGACGGGGGCGACAGCCAATGATGTACCAGGAATTCCTCGCCCAGGCCGAGGCCCGGCGGCGCTATTGGGCGCGGGCGATGCTTGGCTGGCCACGTGTGAGGCAGGCTCGGCCGAACGCTGCCCATGAGGCCTTGGCCGCGTTGCAGGCCGAACAACGCATCATCGGATTGATCACCCAGAATGTCGACACGCTGCATGACCAGGCCGGCAGCCAGGACGTCATCGAACTCCACGGCAGCCTGCACCGCGTGTTGTGCCTGGATTGCGGCCAGCGCAGCGAACGGGAGCAGATCCAGTTATTGATGGAAGCACAAAATCCTTACCTGGCCGGTGTCGACGCCGTGCAAGCGCCCGACGGCGACACCCTGCTGGACCCGGCGTTCGAGGCGCGCTTCCAAGTGCCCCCCTGCCCCCATTGCGGTGGCGAGCGCTTGAAGCCCGACGTGGTGTTCTTTGGCGAAAACGTCGCCACCGCCACCGCGACCCGCGCTACTGAAGCCGTCCGGGAAGCGGACGGCCTGCTGGTGGTGGGATCGTCGCTGATGGCTTATTCAGCCTTTCGGCTGTGCCGGGCGACCAAGGACCAAGGCAAGCCGTTACTGGCGATCAACCGGGGCAAGACCCGGGCCGATGAGCTACTGGATTTGAAACTGGAAGCGCCATGCGAACAGCTGTTGCCGCTGCTGACACAGCGCTCATTCCAGTAACACCCAGGTTCCCTGTGGGAGCGAGCTTGCTCGCGATAGCTGTGTGTCAGTCAACATCAATGCTGGCTGATCCAACGCCATCGCGAGCAAGCTCGCTCCCACAGGAGTCGGTCAATTGCGGCGCAAATCCTGCTCCTTGAGCGTATCGAACAACGCCTGCGCCGCCGCCGACAGTTCATGTCCCGGCTTGGTCAGCACACCGATAGCCCGTTCGATCACCGGATCGCTCAAGGTGATGCAGCGGGCTCCCAGCTCATGCATCTGGCCGACGCACAGCGCTGGCACCGCACTCACTCCCAGTCCACTGGCGACCATCCGTCCGACCGTCGCCAGTTGATGGCTCTCGAACTCAACGGGCAGTTTCATCCCCCGGGCCCGCAGATGCTCCTCCAGCATCACTCGGACGGTGGACGGCCGCTGCAAGGTAATGAACGGCTGCTCCAGCAAAGCCTGCCAGTTGATTTCACTGAGTTGAGCCAACGGTGAATCCAGCGGCACCACCGCGACAAAACGGTCCAGATACAACGGGGTGAAGGCCAGGGACGAACTCTGCATCGGCTCGAACGCCACGCCCAGCTCGACATGCCGATCACGCACCATCTCCAGCACCTGCTCGTTGATCACATCGTTGACCGTGACGTTGACATTCGGATAGCGGGCGCGGAAGGTCTTGAGGATCGGCGGCAGCAGGTTGCCGGCAAACGAAGGCATCGCGGCCAACGTCACGCGACCGCGCTGCAAGGTGAAGCGTTGGCGCATTTCATCCTCGGCGTTGTCCCAGTCGGCAACCAGCCGTCGAGCCAATGGCAGCAAGGATTCACCCTCGGGCGTCAGCGCTACGTTACGGGTATTGCGGCTGAACAGGCGTCCGCCCAGGCCTTCTTCCAGGGCCTTGATCGTCAGGCTCAGGGCCGACTGGGACAGGTGCAGACGCTCGCACGCCACGGCGAAGCTCAGGCTCTGGGCCACGGCGAGGAAGGCGCGGATTTGCTTGAGGGTCATGGTGGCTATGCTCCCAGCGGCAAGTGGTTAGCTTCAAGCTGCAAGCAGATGCCAGCCATTATTGAGTTTTATCAATCAATACCACCTAAAAATCAACTTAACAAATATATGACTTGGCGCAACACTGCATTTCATTGCGACCCCATCAAGAATAAAAGAGGTGTCTATGGCAGGTTTCGACAAACGCGTGAGTTCTTATGAAGAAGCGCTGGAAGGCTTGAAAGACGGCATGACCGTCATCGCTGGCGGCTTCGGCCTCTGCGGTATCCCGGAGAATCTGATCGCCGAGATCAAGCGCAAAGGCATCCGCGACCTCACGGTGGTGTCCAATAACTGCGGCGTCGACGGCTTCGGCCTTGGTGTACTGCTGGAGGATCGGCAGATCCGCAAAGTTATCGCCTCCTACGTCGGCGAAAACGCCCTCTTCGAGAAGCAACTGCTGAGCGGTGAAATCGAAGTCGTGCTCACCCCCCAAGGCACCCTCGCCGAAAAAATGCGCGCCGGTGGCGCTGGCATCCCGGCGTTCTTCACCGCCACGGGCGTCGGCACGCCGGTGGCCGAAGGCAAGGAAGTGCGTGAATTCCATGGCCGGCAGTACCTGATGGAAGAATCCATCACCGGCGACTTCGCCATCGTCAAGGGCTGGAAAGCCGACCATTTCGGCAACGTGGTCTATCGCCACACCGCCCAGAACTTCAATCCGCTGGCCGCCACGGCGGGCAAGATCACCGTGGTGGAAGTCGAAGAAATCGTCGAACCCGGCGAGCTGGACCCGACGCAGATCCACACCCCTGGCATCTACGTCGACCGGGTCATTTGCGGCACGTTCGAAAAGCGCATCGAACAGCGCACCGTGCGTAAGTGATCCCCTGCCCCCGGCCCGAATGAAGGAATAACAACATGGCACTTTCCCGCGAACAAATGGCTCAACGCGTCGCCCGCGAAATGCAGGACGGCTACTACGTGAACCTGGGCATCGGCATTCCGACCCTGGTCGCCAACTACATCCCCGAAGGCATGGAAGTCATGCTGCAATCGGAGAACGGCTTGCTCGGCATGGGCGCATTCCCCACCGAAGCCGAAGTCGATGCCGACATGATCAACGCCGGCAAACAGACCGTCACCGCGCGCATCGGCGCCTCGATCTTCTCCTCGGCCGAATCGTTTGCCATGATCCGCGGCGGCCACATCGACCTGACCGTACTCGGCGCGTTCGAGGTGGACGTCGAAGGTAACATTGCCTCGTGGATGATCCCTGGCAAGTTGGTCAAGGGCATGGGCGGCGCGATGGACCTGGTGGCCGGTGCCGAGAACATCATCGTCACCATGACCCATGCGTCCAAGGACGGCGAGTCGAAACTGCTGCCGCGTTGCAGCCTGCCGCTGACCGGAGCTGGTTGCATCAAGCGGGTATTGACCGACCTGGCCTACCTGGAAATCCAGGACGGCGCCTTCATCCTGAAAGAACGGGCCCCGGGCGTCAGCGTCGAGGAAATCGTCGCCAAGACCGCCGGCAAGTTGATCGTGCCGGACCACGTGCCTGAAATGCAGTTCGCTGCCCAGTGAGGAGAGATTCGATGCAAGAAGTCGTAATTGTCGCCGCCACCCGTACGGCCATTGGCAGTTTCCAGGGTGCGTTGGCTTCCATTCCCGCACCGGAGCTCGGTGCCGCGGTGATTCGGCGCCTGCTGGAGCAAACCGGCCTGACCGGTGAGCAGGTCGATGAAGTGATTCTCGGCCAGGTGCTGACCGCAGGCTCCGGGCAAAACCCGGCGCGCCAGGCGTCGATTCTCGCCGGCCTGCCCCATGCGGTGCCGGCGCTGACCCTGAACAAGGTCTGCGGTTCGGGCCTCAAGGCGTTGCACCTGGGCGCCCAGGCGATCCGCTGTGGCGATGCCGAGGTGATCATTGCTGGCGGCATGGAAAACATGAGCCTGGCCCCGTACGTGCTGCCGGCCGCCCGCACCGGCCTGCGCATGGGCCACGCGAAGATGATCGACAGCATGATCACCGACGGCCTGTGGGATGCCTTCAACGACTACCACATGGGCATCACCGCCGAGAACCTGGTGGACAAGTACGGCATCAGCCGCGAAGAGCAGGACGCCTTTGCCGCCGCGTCCCAGCAGAAAGCCGTCGCCGCCACCGAGGGCGGTCGGTTCGCCGATGAGATCACGCCGATCCTGATCCCCCAGCGCAAAGGCGATCCCGTGGCCTTCTCCACCGACGAGCAACCGCGCGCCGGCACCACCGCCGAATCCCTGGGCAAGCTCAAGCCGGCCTTCAAGAAGGACGGTAGCGTCACCGCTGGCAATGCTTCGTCGCTCAATGACGGTGCTGCTGCCGTTGTGCTGATGAGTGCCGAAAAAGCCAAGGCCCTGGGCCTGCCCGTACTGGCAAAAATCAGTGCCTATGCCAACGCTGGCGTTGATCCGGCGATCATGGGCATCGGTCCGGTCTCGGCCACCCGTCGCTGCCTGGACAAGGCCGGCTGGTCGCTGGATCAGTTGGACCTGATCGAGGCCAACGAAGCCTTCGCCGCCCAGTCACTGGCCGTGGCCCGGGAACTGAAATGGGACATGGACAAAGTCAACGTCAACGGCGGCGCCATCGCCCTGGGTCACCCCATCGGTGCGTCGGGCTGTCGGGTACTGGTGTCGCTGCTGCATGAAATGATCAAGCGCGACGCCAAGAAAGGCCTCGCGACCTTGTGCATCGGCGGCGGCCAGGGCGTGGCCTTGGCGCTGGAACGCGGGTAACCGGCAAAGCGTTCAACAGTGGTTGTGCGGCCCCACGAACAGCCGCGCAGCCACTGGCGACACCACCGGCGCCACTTCGGTTGCGCCGGTTTTTTTTGCCTGATGGTTTGAGCACGACTGGCCGGCTTCATCGCGAGCAGGCTCGCTCCCACAGGGGGCCGCGGTGTACCTCGACTGTGTGCCCAACCCCATCCCTCGTGGCGAGGGAGCTTGCTCCCGCTGGGCGGCGCAGCAGACCCTTTGCCTGAGACACCGGATCGTCAGGTTTCAGGGCCGCTTCGCGCCCCAGCGGGAGCAAGCTCCCTCGCCACAAGGGATCGGGGTCGATTGGCGGATTCGTGCACGCCACAACGCCATTGTGGGAGCGAGCTTGCTCGCGATGGCGGTGGCTCAGGTGACGATGAACTGTCAGGTTCGCGCACCAAACCGATCACGGCTGTTGGTCAGGTGCAGCCACATGGCGGCGCGGGCGGCGTCGGGGTCCTGGCGCTTGATGGCGTTGAAGATCGCCTCGTGCTCGAGATTGGCCAACTGCGCCAGCTTGCCGAGGTCTGCCTGGCCGCGCTCGGCCACGTTGACCCGGGTCCTGGGAATCATCGCGCTGCCCAGGTGCTGCATGATTTCGACGAAGCAGGTGTTGTCCGTGGCTTCGGCGATCAGCAGATGGAAACGCCGGTCGGCTTCGACGCAGCTGTCGTTGTTGCTGGACAAGCGCTGATAGTCATCCAGCGCCTGACGCATCTGCTGCAGCTGGCGTTCGCTACGGCGCTGGGCGGCCAAGGCGGCAGCCTGGGTTTCCAGGCCCAGGCGCAACTCCAGGATGCCCCGCACACCCGCTGCGGTGTCGACATTGAGGCGCAGCCCCGGCTCGCCGGTCTGCTCCAGCACGAAGGTGCCGATGCCGTGGCGGGTTTCCACCAGCCCTGAGGCTTGCAACTTGGAAATCGCCTCGCGCACCACCGTACGGCTGACCCCATGCTCCCGCACGATGGCCCCTTCGGAAGGCAGCTTCTCTCCTGGCTTCAACTGCCCCAACAAGATGCTCTGGCTCAGCTTTGCCACCAAGTCATGGGCCAGGTTATGGGTACGCTTGCGCGCGGGCGCTGCGGTGTCTTGCTGCATGAGTTGCTGTTCCTCGAAACGGCCCGGCTGAGGGTGGGGCGGAATTTACACCACCCTCTAGCTTGTATGACAAGTCAGATCATCTCAGCCAGCGGGAAAATCCACCAGTCCCGAACAGAACATTTATTTTTCCGCGTACCCCCAATGAATATTGGCCATACAAGCATGTGCAGGTGAAAAATCCCTTACTAACAACACCTCCTCGCTTGTCAGATAAAAAAATCAAGTTGTATGATGTCTATCAACACCATCGCCAAGCGATGCCCCTATAAAAACAATGAGTGGGAAAAACATGCAGACCCAAGAATCCAGCAAAGCCCCGATCATCACCAGCATGCAGATCGTGCCAGTGGCCGGCCATGACGGCATGCTGCTGAACCTCAGCGGCGCCCATGGCCCGTTCTTCACCCGCAACATCGTCATCCTCAAGGACAACGCCGGCCACACCGGCGTGGGTGAAGTCCCCGGTGGCGAGCGCATTCGCCAGACCCTCGAAGACGCCCGCTCGCTGGTGGTCGGCAGTCCCATCGGCACGTACCAGAAGATCCTCAACACGGTGCGCCACGCGTTCGCCGACCGCGATGCCGGTGGCCGTGGCCTGCAGACCTTCGACCTGCGCATCACCATCCACGCGGTGACCGGTCTGGAAGCGGCGTTGTTGGACCTGCTCGGCCAACACCTGGACGTACCGGTCGCGGCCCTGCTTGGCGAAGGCCAGCAGCGTGATGAAGTGAAAATGCTCGGCTATCTGTTTTATGTCGGCGACCGCCAACAGACCGACCTGCCCTACCGCAGCGAGCCGGACGCTGACAACGACTGGTTCCGCGTACGCCACGAAAAGGCCCTGGACGCCGACGCCGTGGTGCGCCTGGCCGAAGCCGCCCATTCGCGCTACGGCTTCCAGGATTTCAAGCTCAAGGGCGGCGTGCTCCAGGGCGACGCAGAGCTCGAAGCGGTCACCGCCCTGGCCGAGCGCTTTCCCCAAGCCCGCATCACCCTGGACCCGAACGGTGCCTGGTCATTGAAGGAAGCCATCCGTCTGTGCCGCGACCAGCACAAGGTGCTGGCCTATGCCGAAGACCCTTGCGGCGCCGAGAACGGCTATTCCGGTCGAGAGGTGATGGCTGAATTCCGTCGCGCCACGGGCCTGAAGACCGCCACCAACATGATCGCCACCGACTGGCGCGAGATGGGTCACGCCATCACTTTGCAGTCGGTGGACATTCCGTTGGCCGATCCGCATTTCTGGACCATGCAGGGTTCCGTGCGGGTGGCGCAGATGTGCAATGAATGGGGACTGACCTGGGGCTCGCACTCCAACAACCACTTCGACATTTCCCTGGCGATGTTCACCCACGTGGCCGCTGCGGCACCGGGCGATATCACGGCGATCGACACTCACTGGATCTGGCAGGACGGCCAACGGCTGACCAAGGCGCCGCTGCAGATCCAGGGCGGCTGCGTGCAGGTGCCGAAAAAACCGGGCTTGGGGATTGAGCTGGACACGGATCAGTTGGCCAAGGCCCATGAGTTGTACAAGGGCATGGGCTTGGGCGCGCGGGATGATGCGGTGGCGATGCAGTTCCTGATTCCGGGGTGGACGTTCAACAACAAGCAGCCGTGCCTCGTCCGCTGAAGCGACTCCGCCCCTTGTGGGAGCGAGCTTGCTCGCGATTGCGGTGGATCAGCCACATTGATGTTGACTGACACTCCGATATCGCGAGCAAGCTCACTCCCCCATTTGGAACTGTGGTGACCTTTGATTTTATGATCACCACAAATACCTGTGGCGAGGGAGTTTGCTCCCGCTGGGCTGCGCAGAAGGTCCCTCTTCGGGCGGTCGCTGCGCAACCGAGCGGGAGCAAGCTCCCTCGCCACAGTCATCATTCGCCTTCAGGCTTTTGTGGACCCTAACCCTCCGGACGCAGAATCAACACCGCCAACGGCGGCAGGTTGAGTTCCAGCGACAGGTTCTGCCCGTGGCTAGGCACTTCTTCGGTGGAGGCACCGCCGCCGTTGCCGTAGTTGGAACCGGCATAGGTGTCGGCATCGCTGTTGAGCAGTTCCACCCAACGCCCAGCGAACGGCACGCCGACCCGATAGGCCTCGCGCGGCACCGGTGTGAAGTTGGCCACCACCAACGCCGGCCGACCATCCTTGCTCCAACGCAGCCAGGCGTAGACGCTATTGACCGCATCGTCACCAATCAACCATTGGAAACCCTGAGGCGCGTCATCCTGATCATGCAGCGCCGGTTCCTCGCGATACAGTCGGTTCAGATCGCTGACCAGTTTCTGCACCCCACGGTGCTCAGGGTACTGCAGCAGGTACCAGTCCAATTGCTGATCGTGATTCCACTCCCGCCATTGGCCGAATTCGCAACCCATGAACAGCAGCTTTTTACCCGGATGTCCCCACATGAAGCTGAGGTAGGCCCGCAGGTTGGCGAACTTCTGCCAGCGATCACCGGGCATCTTGTCGATCAGCGAGCGTTTGCCATGGACCACTTCGTCATGGGAAATCGGCAGGACGAACCGCTCGGACCAGGCGTACATCAAGCCAAAACTCAGCTCGTTGTGGTGGTGAGCGCGGTACACCGGATCCTGCTGGATGTAGTGCAGCGAGTCATGCATCCAGCCCATGTTCCATTTATAGGCGAAGCCCAGGCCGCCTTGTTGCGTGCTTTGGCTGACACCCGGCCAGGCCGTTGACTCTTCGGCAATGACCAGCGCACCGGGGGTTTCCAGGGCCACCACGTCGTTGAGGTGCCGCAGGAAATCGATGGCTTCCAGGTTCTCCCGTCCGCCATGGCGGTTAGGCACCCACTCGCCAGCCTTGCGCGAATAGTCGCGGTACAACATCGAGGCCACGGCATCCACACGCAAGCCGTCGATGTGAAAGTGCTTCAGCCAGTGCAGGGCCGAAGCGAGCATGAAGCCATGCACCTCGGTACGTCCCAGGTTGTAGATCAGCGTGTCCCAATCCTGGTGAAAACCTTCCAGCGGATTGCCGTACTCGTACAGCGCAGTGCCGTCGAACTGGGCCAGGCCGTGGGTGTCGGTGGGAAAATGCGCTGGCACCCAGTCGAGGATCACCCCGATGTTGGCCTGGTGGCAGGCGTTGATGAACGCGGCAAAATCGTCCGGCGAACCGAAACGCGCCGTCGGGGCGAACTGCGACAGCGGTTGATAGCCCCAGGAACCACCGAACGGGTGCTCCATGATCGGCATCAGCTCGATGTGAGTGAAACCCAGGTCCCGGACGTAAGGGATCAACCGTTCGGCCATTTCATGCCAGTTGTATTGCCGGGCCACCTCCCCCGCCTCGTCGATTTCGCACTGCCAGGAACCGGCATGCAATTCGTAGATCGACAGCGGCGCACCTGGAAGCTGCCGTTCGCGGCGATGCTGCATCCACTCGTCGTCCTGCCACTCGATCTTCAACGGTGAGGCGACTTTCGACGCCGTGTCTGGCGGTAGCTGGGTGGCCAATGCCACGGGGTCAGCCTTGAGCGGCAGGATGCCGTGGGCCCCGAGGATTTCGTACTTGTAGCCTTCGCCCGCGCCAAGCCGCGGGACAAACAGCTCCCACACGCCGGACGGATAACGGATGCGCATCGGGTGCCGACGCCCGTCCCAGACGTTGAAGTCCCCGACCACCGAAACGCGCCGTGCGTTCGGCGCCCACACGGCAAAGCGCACGCCGTCGATGCCATCGACCGTGGTCAGTTGCGCACCAAGGCAGGAACTGAGGTCGCGGTGATTACCCTCGCCGAACAGGTAAAGGTCCATTTCCCCCAGCAACGGGCCGAAGCTGTAGGGGTCCTCTGCCACTTGCTCGCCACCAGCCCAGCGGGTGCGCAGCAGGTAAGGCTGGGCACGGTCAAAATGGCCGACGAACAAGCCAGGGGTTTCAGTGAGTTGCAAATCGCCCAATTCTTCGCCGCCATCGCGGGCGAGCACCTGCACGCTCAGCGCACCGGGCAAGTACGCCCGGATGAATTGCCCGCCCGCACCATCGCCGTGGGGGCCAAGGATAGAAAACGGGTCCTGATGTTCTGCACGCACCAGCGCATCGATGTCATGGGGGGCTGGCAGTAATGACTCTTTGGCCTGCCCCTGTGGTTCTTTGTTCGAGACACTCATGATTTTCTCCACTAAATCGGTCCGGCTAAGTCGGAAAAGGGTTTCAACCCACTCAATAACCCGTACAGGCCGTGCAATGGCACGGGCAGCCAGGCGGGGCGATTCTCGGCTTCATAGGCCACTTCATAGGCCGCCTTCTCCAGGCCGAACAACGCCAGCGCGGCGTCTTCGCCTTCAGCATCCTTCCATTCATGAGCAAGACTAGCTGCCGCCAGTCGATATGCCTGAACAAATGCCTCGCGGGCCTCTTTCAAATAACGATCAGCCACCCGTTGCCGGGCCGCATCGGCATCGGCCGTGCTGTCGACGGTGTTCAAATGGATCGCCATGGCCGCCGCGTAATCGAAGGAACGCAACACACCACTGACGTCCTTGTACGGGCTGTGCTTGCCTCGACGCTCGTGCAGCGGCCGTGCCGGCTCGCCTTCGAAGTCGATCAGGTAAGCGTCGCCCTTGATCACCAGCACCTGCCCCAAATGCAAGTCGCCGTGGACGCGAATGCGCAAACCACCGACGGCCTTGCTGGCCAGCGCCTGGATGTGGGCCAGGACGGTTTTCTTGTGCTCCAGCAAACGTGCGACCATGGCCTGGTCCGCCGGGGTCAGTTGGCCCTGGTTCTGCTTGAGCAGACGCAAGGCATTCTCCACCTGCGCAGCCACATCCTTGCCGATGGCCTGGGCTTCCTTGGCGTTGGTGGCCTGAGGCGCGAAGTCCGGGTCGTCGGTGGCCTGGGCCAGTACCTGGTGCATTTCCCCGAGGCGCTGGCCGAGCATGCCGGCAAAATCCTTTAGTTCGCCCAAGGCGTTGTAGTGTTGTTCCTGCTCGGACACGGCATCGGCCAGTTCATCACGCAACGCGCGCTCGAGGTTGTTCTGGGTCCATTCCCACGCATCGCCCTGGTTGCTCAGGTAGCCCTGGGCAATCATCAGCAGTGCATCCTCGCCCTGGGCATCACGGCGGATCACCGAACCCAGCAGCGGCGAGATGTTGTTGAACCCTGCGGCCGTCAGGTAGGCACTCATCTCCAGTTCCGGATGCACGCCCGAGGCGACTTTACGGATCAGCTTGAGCACCAAGGCGCCGCCCACTACCACTGAACTGTTGGACTGCTCGGCGGACAGATAACGCACTTCCGGCTCGGTCCCTAGGTTCAACGCGGTCAGGCCTTCGGTGGGCTCGAAACGCAACTCACCGTCGTTGCATGGCAGCACCGTACTGGTCTGCATGCCTTGCAGCACGGCCCGGACGAAGCTTTCCAGGCTGAACGCATCGGTGATCAAACCGACCTGACGCACCCGACGTACCCGTGACAGCGCCAATTGCTGTGGCAGCGCCGCGCCCACCTGGTCTTCGGCCAGCAGACCAAATGGCAGTTGATAGCGCAGCGTCTGCCCACCGCTGGTGACGTCGATTTCACTGAGCAGCACGGGATGCTGCGCGTCGCCGAAGCGCACGCCATAGACAATGTTGACCTTCTCGATGGCGCTGTCCTTGCCGGCGAACCAGCGACGGTTCTGCAACCAGCTCGGCAGGATGGTCTGCTCCAGCGTGGTGCGCGACGGCGCTTCAAGCAACTCTTCCAGGCGTTTTTTCAGCACCAGGGTGGTGAAGTCCGGCAGGCTCTGGGCCGGCTCCACGTGCCAGCTCGGCATCTGGTTTTCCGTCGCCAGGGCGAACCAATAGAAGCCATAGGGCGGCAGGGTCAGCAGGAAATTCAGCTGGCCGATAGGCGGGAAGGCATTCCCCCCCAGCATCTCGACCGGGACCATGCCAGCGTAGGTCGACAGGTCCAGCTCGGCCGCCTGGGCGCTGCGGGACACGTTGGCCACGCAGAGGATGATTTCGTGCTTGCCTTCCGGACTGGTGTACTCGCGGGTATAGGCCAGGATCCGACGGTTGCTCGGCGACAGCATTTTCAGCGTGCCCCGGCCGAAGGCCTGGGACTGCTTGCGCACCGCCAGCATCCGCCGGGTCCAGTTGAGCAGCGAATGCGGGTCGCCGGCCTGTGTCTCGACGTTGACCGACTGGTAGCCGTATTGGGGGTCCATGATCGGCGGCAGCACCAGGCTGGCCGGGTCGGCCCGCGAGAAACCGCCGTTGCGGTCGATGGACCACTGCATTGGCGTGCGCACGCCGTCACGGTCGCCCAGGTAAATGTTGTCGCCCATGCCGATTTCATCGCCGTAGTACAACGTCGGCGTGCCGGGCATCGACAGCAGCAGGCTGTTGAGCAATTCAATGCGGCGACGATCGCGCTCCATCAGCGGCGCCAGGCGTCGGCGAATCCCCAGGTTGATCCGCGCCCGACGATCGGCCGCGTAGTAATTCCACAGGTAGTCGCGCTCCTTGTCGGTGACCATCTCCAGGGTCAGCTCATCGTGGTTGCGCAGGAAAATCGCCCACTGGCAGTTAGCCGGGATCTCCGGCGTCTGACGCAGGATATCGGTAATGGGGAAACGGTCTTCCTGGGCCAGCGCCATGTACATGCGCGGCATCAGCGGGAAGTGGAACGCCATGTGGCATTCGTCGCCGTTCAGGCCTTCGGCATCCACGTCCCCGAAGTACAGCTGGGTGTCTTCCGGCCACTGGTTGGCTTCGGCCAGCAACATGCGATCTGGATAGTTCGCGTCGATCTCGGCACGGATCTGCTTGAGGACGTCGTGGGTCTCGGGCAGGTTTTCATTGTTGGTGCCGTCGCGCTCGATCAGGTATGGGATGGCATCCAGGCGCAGGCCGTCGATACCCATGTCCAGCCAGTAGCGCATCACCGACAGCACGGCCTTGATGACCTGCGGGTTATCGAAATTGAGGTCGGGCTGGTGGGAATAGAAACGGTGCCAGAAGTACTGGCCGGCCACCGGGTCCCAGGTCCAGTTGGATTTCTCGGTGTCGAGGAAAATGATCCGCGTGCCGTCGTACTTGTGGTCGTCGTCGGACCAGACGTAGAAATCCCGCGCCGCCGAACCCGGCTTGGCCTTGCGCGCCCGTTGGAACCATGGATGCTGGTCGGAGGTATGGTTGATGACCAGCTCGGTGATGACCCGCAGGTTGCGCTTGTGAGCCTCGGCAATGAAGCGTCGCGCATCGGCCATGGTCCCGTAGTCGGGGCTCACACCCCGGTATTCGGCAATGTCGTAGCCGTCATCGCGCCGCGGCGAAGGATAGAACGGCAGGAGCCAGATGGTGTTGACGCCCAGGTCAGCGATGTAGTCGAGCTTCTCGATCAAGCCGGGAAAGTCACCGATCCCGTCGTTGTTGGAGTCGAAATAGGATTTTACGTGGACCTGATAAATCACCGCATCCTTGTACCAGAGCGGGTCTTTGATAAAGGTGGCAGACCGGGGTTTCTTCGCCATTTGCAACTCCTGATGAATTCTATAAAGCCGCTGGAACAGGCTTGTGAGGTCTTATGTGGCAAGGGCGCTGTTGTAGTACTGAATGATCTGTCGTGCTGAGTTAGCTGTTGTGGCGAGGGAGCTTGCTCCCGCTTGAGTGCGCAGCGCTCATCGCTTTTTTGGGGCCGCTGCGCGACCCAGCGGGAGCAAGCTCCCTCGCCCCCCCCTCAGCCCCGCGCCTGTCTCACGCCACGCTGATCCGCCAGATCCCAAACGGCTGGTGAGCCGGATCAATGCGCATGAACTGATACTTGCCATACCAGGTCCAGCGGTGCCCGCTCATCAAATCCTCGCCCTGGGTCTGGGCATCGTCCGGCAGGCCCATCTCCCACAACGGCAGCTCGAAATTGGCTTCCTGCGGGTTATGCGGATCAAGGCTCACCGCCACTAGGATGAAATTGCTGCCGTCCGGCGTGCGCTTGCCGAAGTACAAAATGTTGTCGTTCCAGGCGTTGTAGACCTTCAGGCCCAAGTGCGTGTGCAGCGCCGGGTTCTGTCGACGAATGCGGTTGAGCTGGGCGATTTCGGCAATGATGTTGCCCGGGGCAGTGAAGTCTCGAGGGCGGATCTCGTATTTCTCCGAATCGAGGTATTCCTCCTTGCCCGGCACCGGCGCCGATTCGCACAGCTCGAAACCCGAGTACATGCCCCACAGGCCCGAGCCCATGGTCGCCAGCGCCGCGCGGATCAGAAAGCCTGCACGCCCCGATTCATGGAGAAAGGCCGGGTTGATGTCTGGTGTGTTGACGAAAAAATTCGGCCGGTAGCATTCGCGCCAGGGTGATTCGTTAAGCTCGGTGAAATAAGTCGCCAGTTCAGCCTTGGTGTTGCGCCAGGTGAAATAGGTGTAGCTCTGGGAATAACCGACCTTGCCCAGGCGCGCCATCATTGCCGGGGTGGTGAAGGCTTCAGCCAGGAACATCACTTCAGGGTGTTGGGCCCGCACGTCGGCGATCAGCCACTGCCAGAATGGCAAGGGCTTGGTATGGGGATTGTCGACGCGGAACATCTTCACGCCTTCGTTGACCCAACCCACCACGATATCCCGCAGCTCCAGCCACAGGCTGGGGATCGCATCTGCGGCATAGAAGTCGACGTTGACGATATCCTGGTATTTCTTCGGTGGGTTTTCCGCGTATTTGATCGTGCCGTCCGGCCGCCAGTTGAACCAGCCCGGATGCTGCTTGAGCCACGGGTGGTCCTGGGAACACTGGATAGCAAAATCGAGGGCGATCTCCAGGCCATGCTCGGCCGCTGCCGCCACCAGGCGCCGGAAGTCTTCACGGGAACCCAGTTGCGGGTGAATCGCCTCGTGCCCGCCCTCCTCGCTGCCGATGGCATAAGGGCTGCCCGGGTCGTCGGGGCCGGCCGTGAGGGAATTGTTCGGGCCTTTACGGAAGCTGCGACCGATGGGGTGGATCGGCGGGAAGTACAGCACGTCGAAGCCCATGTCCTGGATCACCGCCAGGCGCGAATGCACGTCGTTGAAGGTACCGTGGCGGGCGGGATCATCGGTGATCGAGCGTGGGAACAGCTCGTACCAACTGGCGAACTCGGCCAACTCGCGCTCCACATCCAGTGGGAATTCGGGGCTGATGCTCAAGTAGGGGCGATGATCGGCCAGGGACATGAGGTCGGCACTGCGCGGTGCCAGGAACAGCTCCACCTGCTCGGCCGGCAACAGGCCCGAGAGTTCATGGTGCAGCTCGGCCAATTGCTCGCTCAGTTCGCCGTCGCTACGCTCGGCCGCCATTTGTACTTGGTGACGCCCCTCCTGCAGCTCGAGGCTGATAGGCACCCCGGCACCGAATTTTTTTTCCAGCTCGTAGCAGAAACTGGCGAACTGATCGACCCAGGCCTCGATACAGAACACATAACGGCCCTGTTTCGGCACGTTGAAGCGCCCTTGCCAGCCGTTATTACCCAGTTCCGTCATGACCTCGCTGTTCCACACTTCAGCGCCCAGCGCGTGCCAACGAATTCGCACGGCCAGCTTGTCATGGCCATCGGCAAATACTTTGCTGGTCACCGTTACGTCCTGCCCGGCCACGGCCTTGGCGGCGAACTGACCGCCGTCGATGACCGGCATGGTGTCTTCAATCGCAATTCGCGGCAGCAACAAGGCCTGGGACAACGGCAGGTGCAGGTTATGGCCCAGGTCAGTCGGGTGTTCAGCAGTCATCGAGCATCACTCCTTTTACGCCCCATGGACGCGCTTGTGGCGGTAAAGGCCCAACGGGTCCCTGAAAAAAGTCACTTAAACTCCGAACCGAACCAGCGGTTAAAAGTTCAGAGGGATTTGCCCGAATGCATCCCGGGGATCAAACCCGGTGCGGGGTGGTCAACAACAATAAGCACGACTCAAGCCATGTGCGTCACGGAGACCCGTCCTGATGAATATTCCCATCCCGGCCGAAACACCCGATCCGAACATCGACGACCCCATCTTGCCGCCCCCCGGTCCTGATCCGGAACCGATTCCCGAAAAAGACCCGCCGCTCGACCCGCAGCCGCCGTTGGGCGACCCGCCGAACGAGAAGCCTCCAGAGCGGGTTTGATTGAAGCGTAGTAGTAAAGAAACTGGATGACGAAAACCTGTGGGAGCGAGCTTGCTCGCGATAGCGCTGGATCAGTCTGTATAGACGTTGGCTGGCAGACCGCTATCGCGAGCAAGCTCGCTCCCACAGGGTTGTGTATTGAGGCTGAGGGCCGAGTCACGGCTTGTCCTCCTTTTCCAACGCCCGGACAATCACCGGCATCACACTGAAAATCGCCAACGCCAGGATCGTGCTCAACACCGCCGTCGCTTCGCGCCCCAGCCCGGCGGCAACGCCGATGGCGGCGGTCATCCACAGGCCAGCAGCGGTGGTCAGGCCTTTTACGTGGCTTTCGTCGCCGTCGCTGTTTTTCAGGATGGTGCCCGCGCCGAGAAAACCAATGCCCGCGACAACGCCTTGAATGACCCTGCTCATGGCGTCAGCCTGGGAGCCGGACATCTGCGGTACCAGCACGAACAGCGCAGCCCCCAGGGCCACCAGCATGTGGGTGCGTACGCCAGCAGCCTTGCCCTTGTGTTCCCGCTCAAAACCGAGGATGCCGCCCAACAGCGCGGCCATCAGCAGGCGCACCGTGACCCGGGTCATCTGCTGGGCATCGGTGATGTCGGCGAATTCCGCTTGCAGGGTCACCCAGACTTCATGCCACCAGGCATCCATGAGTCGCTCCTTTTTTCAATCGATAAACGATGGACCGCACGCGGCGGCAGAGGTGCGCTTGACCGCTGATCAGCCGCGACGAACCCTGGCTTTGGGGTGACGCCTAACGTTCAGGACATCCAGAAGGAAGTGCAACCATGACTGTAAGTATCGACGAAGACAAAACCTGCCATTTCGACACCCCCAACGGCACGGAACAACGCCCTGCCAGTGAACTGACCATCGTCACCGACCCGGATAAAGCCATGTCAGCCGTGGAGCTCAATGGCGGACGGGTCTACATTACCGAAGCTGAAGCCGATGCCTTGACCGTGGCTGGGGCAGTCGATGGACGTCAGCACGTCAAGGCTACCGATGGTGATTCGGTGATCTGACATTCCAATAAAGAGGGTGAAGGCTGTTGTGGCGAGGGAGCTTGCTCCCGCTGGGCTGCGAAGCAGACTGATCATTGCCGCGTCGGAGTGTCAGGTTGATTGCATCTGCCAGTTTGGGGCGGCTTCGCCACCCAGCGGGAGCAAGCTCCCTCGCCACAGAGAGAGATGTTCACTCATCCCAGGCGTGCATCAAAGTGTCGCAGGGCCGGCACTTGAGGCTATCTGATCCGGTTTTTATCGATTTACCTGAGTCTGTTATGCAAACAGTTCGCTGGTCATAGTGCATCGGCCAGATAGAGGCTGATGAGCGACCGACCATGAGCGATAGAATCCCCGTCCAGTTGATACAGACCTTCGAACCCGCGCCAGCGAAAATCAAGGCCAGGACCACCGATAACCCGATCCACACCCGCAGCTTCACCGGCTTGTTCCGCACTTTGCGCATGAGCGGTGCGGGTGTTCTGTTCCTGCTGTTTTTCGGCACGGTGTGGTTGGACTGGGGTGGTCGCCAGGCAGTGCTCTGGGATCTTTCCGAAAGCAAATTCCACATTTTTGGCGCGACTTTCTGGCCCCAGGATTTCATCCTGCTGTCGGCGCTGTTGATCATCGCCGCGTTCGGCCTGTTTGCGATCACCGTGTTCGCCGGGCGCGTGTGGTGCGGCTACACCTGCCCACAGAGTTCCTGGACCTGGATTTTCATGTGGTGCGAGAAAATCACCGAGGGTGAACGCAACCAGCGGATCAAACTGCAAGCAGCGCCGTGGGGCCTGAACAAACTGCTGCGCCGCTCGGCCAAGCACACGCTGTGGCTGGCCATCAGCCTGCTCACCGGCCTGACCTTCGTCGGTTACTTCACACCGATCCGTCCACTGGCCGAAGAGCTGCTGACCCTGCAAATGGCCGGCGTCAGTCTGTTCTGGGTGCTGTTTTTCACCGCCGCCACCTACCTCAACGCTGGCTGGTTGCGTGAAGCGGTGTGCATGCATATGTGCCCCTACGCACGGTTCCAGAGCGTGATGTTCGACAAGGACACGCTGACCATTTCCTACGACACGGCCCGTGGCGAAATCCGTGGTCCGCGCAAACGCGAAGTGAACCCGGCCAATGTCGGCCTCGGCGATTGCATCGACTGCCAGATGTGCGTGCAGGTCTGCCCCACTGGCATCGACATACGCGACGGCCTGCAAATGGAATGCATTGGCTGCGCAGCGTGCATCGACGCCTGCGATTCGATCATGGACAAGATGGGCTATGCCCGCGGGCTGATCAAATACACGTCCGAGCATCAGCTGCAAGGTGGCAGGACACACCTGCTGCGGCCCAGACTGATCGGCTATACCGCCGTGCTGCTGGTGATGATCGGCGCACTGGCCCTGGCGCTGGTGGAGCGGCCCATGGTGTCCCTGGACGTGAGCAAGGACCGTGGCCTGTTCCGCGAAAACAGCGAAGGCCAGATCGAGAACATCTACAGCCTGAAAATCATCAACAAGACCCAGCAGCGCCAGGATTACCAGCTGTCCCTGGTGGACGGTGACGGCTTCGTCCTGCAAGGCAAGACACACCTGAGCCTGGCGCCGGGGGAAATCGTCGATGTGCCGGTGTCGGTGGCGATGCTCAGCGAACGGCCCCGCAGTGGCTCCCAGGAAATGACTTTCAAGGTGACCGACAGCGATGAGCCCGACATCTACAGCCTGGGCAAGAGTCGTTTTGTCGCGCCGATGAATCGTTGAAGCTTTAAGATGCCGGGCACCCTGTGGAAGCGAGCTTGCTCCCACAGTTAAGTCCACACATGCCACCCAAGACTGGGCACGCCATGAAACGCTACGAGAAATTCGCCGACGACATCGCTGAACTGATCCGCTCCGGCATGCTGGGACCGGGCCAACGCGTGCCGTCGGTGCGTTACGCCAGCCAGACCTACGGCGTCAGCCCATCTACGGTGTTCCAGGCTTATTACCTGCTGGAGCGACGCGGCCTGATCCGCGCCCGGCCGCGTTCGGGCTACTTCGTCAACACACATGCGCCGAGCCCGTTCTCCGAGCCGGCAATCAGCAGCCAGGTGCACGAATCCACCGAGGTCGATGTCAGCGAACTGGTGTTTTCAGTGTTGGACTCGATCAAGGACCCGACCACCGTACCGTTCGGCTCGGCGTTCCCCAGCCCGATGCTGTTTCCGCTGCAGCGGTTGTCCCGTTCGCTGTCCAGCGCCACACGGGACATGGATCCGCGCATGGTCGTCACTGACATGTCGCCGGGCAACCCTCAATTGCGCCGGCAAATCGCCCTGCGCTACATGGTTGGCGGGCTAATGCTGCCCATGGAGGAACTGCTGGTCACCAACGGTGCCCTGGAAGCCTTGAACCTGTGCCTGCAGGCCGTGACCGAACCCGGCGACCTGGTGGCGATCGAAGCGCCGGCGTTCTACGCCAGCCTGCAGGTGTTGGAACGGCTCAAGCTCAAGGCCGTGGAAATTCCCGTCCACCCGCGCGACGGCATCGACCTGGACGTATTGGCGCAGACGCTGGAACGTCATCCGATCAAGGCCTGCTGGTGCATGACCAGTTTTCAGAACCCCATGGGCGCAACAATGCCCGAGGAGCGGAAACAAGCGTTGGTGGAACTGCTGCGCCGCCACCAAGTACCGCTGATCGAAGACGACGTGTACGCCGAGCTCTATTACGGCCAGCAGGCCCCCAAACCAGCCAAGGCATTCGACACCGAAGGGCTGGTGATGCATTGCGGTTCGTTCGCCAAGAGCCTGGCACCGGGTTATCGCATCGGCTGGGTCGCCGCCGGGCGCTATGCGCAGAAGATCGAACGGCTCAAGCTCATGACGTCGCTGTGCGCCTCGATGCCGGCTCAGGCCGCCATTGCCGACTACTTGCAACACGGCGGCTACGACCGTCACCTGCGCAAACTGCGCTATGCCCTGGAAGAGCAGCAAAGCGCCATGCTTGCCGCCATCGCTCGCTATTTCCCGGCCCAGACTCGCGTCAGCCAGCCAGCGGGCGGGTATTTCCTGTGGCTGGAGTTGCCCGAACAGATCGACTCGTTGAAATTGTTCCAGATGGCGTTGGCCCAGGGCATCAGCATCGCGCCAGGGCCGATCTTTTCACCGACCCAGCGGTTCCGGAACTGCATCCGCCTGAACTACGGCAGCCCGTGGACCGAAGCGTCGGAGAAAGCCATGGAGACGTTGGGGCGGATTATTCGATCGTTTTGATAGGGGTTGTCGGTGAGAACGCCATCGCGAGCAAGCTCGCTCCCACACTGGCTCTGCTGTGTATGGGAGAGATACGACTCACCGCCGATCAAACTGTGGGAGCGAGCTTGCTCGCGATGGGTCCAGTCCCGACAACCCAAGGCTCAGCGCCCGCCCCCCAGGTCCACAAACGTCCCGGTCGCATACGAAGCCTTGTCCGACAGCAACCAGATAATAGCTTCGGCCACTTCGTCCGGACGCCCGCCCCGGGCCATGGGGATCGCCGATTCCAACTTGCTGACCCGGTCCGGGTCGCCACTGAGGGCATGGAAATCGGTGTAGATGTAACCCGGGCGAACCGCGTTGACGCGAATGCCTTCGCCGGCCACTTCTTTGGACAGGCCGATGGTGAAGGTGTCCAATGCGCCCTTTGAAGCGGCGTAGTCGACATATTCGTTTGGCGAGCCCAGGCGGGCCGCCACCGATGAGACATTCACGATGCTGCCGCCCTGCCCGCCATGCCGGGGTGACATGCGCAGCACCGCGTGCTTGGCGCAGAGAATCGGCCCCAGCACGTTGGTCTTCAAGATCTTGAGAATACGGAATTCGGACATTTCATCGAGCCGGGACTTGTGCGCCACCGTACCGGCGTTGTTCACCAGTGCCGTGACACGACCCAGTTCGGCGTCCACACGATTGAACAGGCCAACCACTTCGTCTTCGATACTGACGTCGGCCCGCACGGCAATCGCCTGCGCGCCCTTGGCCCGGACTTGCCCAAGGACATCCTGCGCGGCGCTTTCATCGGACTGGTAATTGATGCAGATCCGATAACCCAGCTCGGCAGCCAACAGCGCCGTGGCCGCCCCGATTCCGCGGCCGCCACCGGTGATGACGATGACTTTATCCACGCTTGCTTCTCCCGTTCCGCGGATGACGTGCGCACCAAGAATAGCGTTCACGTCACGCTTTGCACAAACCGTTGCGCTTACCGGGCCAGGGCCCGCAAATCCAGGCGTCCGTCCAACAGCGGCGGGCACCAGTAGTAGCCACCGGTGATCGGCCGGCTCATTCGATACAGTCCATCGGTAATGCCGTCCTCCAAGCCACTCATGCGACGCAACTGTGCCTCGAAGGCGTCGAGGGAGAAACCAAACGCCAGGAACATCAGGCCCGCGCGATCGCCCTCGATCCAGGGCATGGAACGACGCACGACGAAGGCTTCCGGTGCGAAGCTTTCCTGGGCCGTGCGCTTGACGTGGGCCGATTCCGGCGCGTCGTCGATTTCTTCGTTGTCACTCAGGCGTCGGCCCATGATGTTGTCGCGTTCATGGGGCTGCATTGCCGCGAAACCGTCCAGATCGTGTTGCCACTGCTGGATCGCCGCGAAACTGCCACCGCGCACCCCATCGACGCCTTGGGCCAGGGCCGCGGCGACGGCGGCTTCATCGTGAGGATTTTCGGTGCCGTCTTCGTAACCCGTGAGGTCATGGCCGGTCATGTGGCGGAAGGTTTCGTTCATCTGCACCAGGCGCAACGCCGGGGCCAACGCCGCCTCGATGGCGCGACCGCGGTGCATGAGCTCGCCCCGGTCTTCGCCGTGCAGCCAGCACCACAGCGCATGCTGGGTCGAGGGATTGTCCACGCCGACGCCGGCCAATGCCGGAAATGCCCGCAGGCCTTCGACCTGGGCCCCCAGCGCCTGGACCAGCGATTCACCAAAGCCGATCACGGCCCGGCCATCGAGCTGCAACAGGAGTTTGTCTATCGCAGCCGGCAGCGCCTCGACCGATTCCAGGGCAAAAAACAAATGGCGGGCCTGAGGCGGAACTGGGGTGGCGAGAATGCCGGACTGGTAGTAACTCATGTGGGCTCCTTTAGAAAGAGCGCAAGTTTACCCGGCAGCCGTAGGTTTGTGTGATTTGCCATGCGCGGCCCAAACCTGGACGGCCAAAGATTTTCGTAGGAGCGTTCCTGCGACCCAGTCGGACAACTCGGAACCTGGCCTGGGCCGGTTGACGTCCGATTGCCGAACAATCAAAAACCTCCTAGATTGGCCTCCCCCTCAGGTGAACCCAGGCACTCAAAGCTGCTGGACGCAGGCGGCTTGACCATCGCAATCCAAGGAGACGGTCCGACATGCACATTGCCAAATCACTACTCGCAGGTACTTTTTTGCTGGCCTGCGGGACGACTCCCGGCTTTGCCCAGGACCGCATTGAAGAGACGGTCAATGCCACCATCGAGCCCCTGATGAAACAGCAGGGCATCGCGGGCATGGCCGTGGCGATCACACACAAGGGCCAGCGCCATTTCTTCAACTATGGCGTGGCCTCCAAGGACACAAAAAAACCGGTCACCGACCAGACCCTCTTCGAGATCGGCTCGGTCAGCAAGACTTTTACCGCGACCCTGGGTGCCTATGCCCAGGCCCGGGGCAAACTGTCGCTGTCGGACCCGGCCAGTCGCTTCGCCCCCGAGCTGCGTGGCAGCGCCTTCGACAGTATCAGCCTGCTCAACCTCGCCACCTACACCCCAGGTGGCCTGCCGTTGCAGTTCCCCGACGAGGCGGACCATCCAGATCGGATGCTCAATTACTACAAGACCTGGAAACAGCTCTATCCGACCGGCACCCAGCGGGTCTATTCAAACCCGAGCATCGGCCTGTTCGGCTTCCTGGCGGCCCGCAGCCTGGGACAGCCATTTGACGAGCTGATGGAGCACACACTGATGCCAGGGCTGGGGCTCAAGCACAGTTATGTGCGGGTGCCCCAGGACCAGTTGGGGCGATATGCCCAAGGCTACGCAAAGGACGGTAAGCCCGTCCGGGTCGGGCCTGGTGCGCTGGATTCCGAGGCTTACGGGGTGAAAACCAGTTCATCGGACCTGATCCGCTTCGTCGAGGCCAACCTGCAGCCTGAGAAACTTGAAGCCGATCTGCGCAAAGCCATCGCCACCACCCATACGGGGTTCTATTCGGTTGGCGGGATGACCCAGGGGTTGGGTTGGGAGTTCTACCCTTACCCGGTCAGCCTGGAAGAATTGCTGGCCGGCAATGCCCCCCAGATGGCCATGACGCCGAACACGGTAGAACCTCTCGACCCGCCCCGCCCTGCACCGGACAATGCCTGGATCAACAAGACCGGCTCGACCGGCGGGTTTGGCGCCTATGCGGCTTTCGTGCCCGGTAAAAACATGGGCATCGTGCTGCTGGCAAACAAGAACTATCCGATCGAGGAGCGGGTGAAAGCAGCGCACCGGATCCTGACGGCGCTGGAAGCGCAGTAAACCAAGGTTGAGCGAGTCACTGTGGCGAGGGAGCTTACTCCCGCTGGGTCGCGAAGCGGCCCCTGATTGTTGGCATTCGCCCAATATACCGAGATGGCTGGCTTTGGGGCCGCTTCGCAGCCCAGCGGGAGCAAGCTCCCTCGCCACAGGGGCCAGTCAATCGTCCAGCGGCTTCGGTGCAGCCGGCGGCTTGCCTGCCTTACCAGGCTTGGCGCCCTTCGCATCCTTGGTCGGTGCGGGTTCCGGCGCAGCAGGAGGGGGTGGAGGTACCGCTTCCTTTTCTGCCGCAGGCAGTTTATCGACGGTGTCGAAGAGGTCTTTCAGTTCGATCGCCCCGGAATGCTCAAGCTTCTTTTCCCCGTCCTTGCCCACCAGGATGATCTTGGTCTGGGCACCGGCTCCCAACTTGAGTGAACGGATCAACGCCATGGTGCTTTGCGGGTCCAGGTCTTTACCGTCACGCTGCCCTATGGTGTTAAGCACGGTATAGAGCACCAGGTTGCGCTCGGAAAAGCCCTGCTTGCCGGCGGGTTCCTCCAAGGCTTTTTTCAAGCTGACCCACGCAGGGTCGACAGTGCTGGGGGCGATGACGATCAGGGGGCGGGCCTTGCCCACCTCCGCCACCAAGGGTGAATCGCCATCAGCGGCGAACAGGGGACCGGCGACAGCCAGCAAGGTAGCGAAGGTCAATGACCGAATGAGCATGCGCCTCTCCTTTTGATATCTACGCTGTACTGATTGCCCATGGCGGCGATTGTTCCGCGAGTCGCTCAATACTGCGCCTGTCTGCCCTGAAGCTTAGGCCAGAGGGTTCATTGCGCAACCGTGAGGGTAGCGAGCGCTGGAGGGGTGGGACTCAGAACGCCAACTTGAACCCGATCATCGCCAGCATCACCGCCAGGCATGGGCGCAGCACCTCGTCGGAGATGCGCCCCGACAAATGGCTGCCCAGGTAGATACCCGGCAACGAACCGATCAGCAGGAAACCCAGGATGTGCCAGTCCATGTTGCCCATGCTCGCGTGGCCCAGGCCTGCGACCAGGGTCAACGGCACCGCGTGGGCGATTTCGGTGCCCACCAGGCGCTTGGTGACCAGGAATGGGTAGAGGATGAACAACGCAACGGTGCCCAGGGCCCCGGCGCCGATGGAGGTCAACGCGACCATGGTGCCCAGCACGAGACCGGTGATGACTGTAAGCACATTGAGTCGCGTGCCAGTAGGGTTGTAGTGCCCGCCGGCGCGGTCATGGGCGAATTGCAGCAGGCGTTTCTTGAACAGGATCGCCAGGGCGGTGGCGAACAACACAAAGCCCAGGGCCTGCTTGATCACTGCGTTCATGGCATCGGGCGAGCTGTGCAGGCTGCTGAGGAACCACAGCGTCAATCCGACCGCCGGCACGCTGCCCAGGGTCAGCCAGCCGGTAATGGCCCAGTCGATGTTGCGATTCTTGGCGTGAACCAGGACACCGCCCGATTTGGTAATGGCTGCGTACAGCAAGTCCGTACCCACCGCAGTGGCAGGGTTGATACCGAACCACAACAGAATGGGGGTCATCAGCGAACCACCGCCCACGCCGGTCATCCCGACGATGAAACCGACCACCAGGCCTGCTACGACTAAACCGACATTACCGAAATCCATTAAACCCGTCTCAGCGCTACCGCGTGAAAAATCTGGCCGCGAGCATAGCGATTTTTCTTATAACTCCCTATATCGATGTGATCTATCTTTATTCCTTTTCAGACAGTACTTCATTGAACCGGCAGGAAGTTAAGGAATAACAGACTCTGGGCATAGTTCAGGCCGATCCGCCGATAGCGCTCATCCAACATCTGGGTCAAAAGGTCCAGTCGCGCGACGATCTTCCCGAACTCCACGGCGAAACTCAGGTTGCTGCCCTCCTCCGAGATCTCGTTGGAAAACAGCAGCAGCTTGCCGTCCTTGTTCTGTCGCTGGCTCAGCAACCAGGTGGCTTTTTCAATATTGCGTGCCGCGTTGCTGACAAAGCGTGGGTCGATGGCGTCGGTCATGTAGAACTCAAGACGATTGCCGTGGGCCGTGACCAGCATGCTGCCGATCGCATAGATGAACGCACCGACCCGATCACCGAGGAACTCCGGACTCATGGCATAGCTCAGGGCGGCCAGGTCCTTCTTGCCACCCAGGGTCGGCAGCGGTTGTTGCTGCTCAATGGCCATGCGCACCTGCTTCTCGGCGGCACGGGCATCAAGAAAGCCTGACTTGCGCAGTTCCTCAGGGTTGCGCAGGTAAAGCTTGCTCATCAGCAAGTAAAGGCTTTGCAGGTTGTCGCGCATCGACAGCGTGGCCATGCGGTCGACGCTGGTCTGCAGGAACTCCTGAGGCCTGGCATTACTGAACTGAGTGACCATGTCCTGCCCCTGCTGATGGCTGCAGCCACCGCTGAGCAGCATCAACGCGCCGAGCCACAACGTGGAACAACGACGTCGCAACCTCATCACAGAATAAAAAGCACCGGCCATCGAGTCTCGGTCTGGATAGGGGAAGCGATGGGGGTCGCCGCTTCCAGGCCATGGATAGAGCGGCAAAAACCGCAAAAGTGCAGTGCCTGGCAAAAATCCTCACCCTCGGGCTACGCTTGCCACACTCAATTAGTCTTACTTTTTAATTGATTAATCTCTATTTATGGCTATAAATCCCTTCTTACCACTCAAATAGAAAGACTACTAAACAGAAAAACCTTCAAAGCTGTCCGACCAGTAACGACTCGACCCGCGTTCAAAACAACAACAAAACAATAGAAGGAAGGTCATACCATGCTTGAATCCAGACATCTGCTCACGGCCCTCGGAGTGTCTCTGATGATCGCCACCTCGGCTTCCCAGGCTGCCGGCCTGACCAATGAACACGGTGCGTTCGGCAAGACCGATGACGGTACCCCGGTGGAAAAATTCGTGCTGCGCAACAGCCACGGCATGGAGGCCACTGTCATCACTTACGGTGGCATCCTCCAGTCGTTGAGCGTGCCGGACAAAAACGGCAAGGCCGCCGATATCGTGCTCGGATTTGACGACGTACAGGGTTACCAGAAGAACGGCAGCGTGTATTTCGGTGCAACCATCGGCCGCTTTGGCAATCGCCTGGCCGACGGGGCATTCGAGCTGGATGGCAAGCGTTACCAGGTACCGCAGAACGACCATGGCAACTCCCTGCATGGCGGGCCACAAGGGTTCGACAAGCGTGTGTGGAAAGCCCAACCCCATGATGGCAAGGATTCAGTGGGCGTCACCCTGACCTACCTGTCGGCGGATGGAGAAATGGGCTTTCCCGGAGCGCTGAAGACCGACGTTACCTACAGCCTCAACGAACAGAACGAATTGCGCATCGAGTACAAGGCCACCACCGACAAACCCACGGTGCTGAACCTGACCAACCACAGCTATTTCAACCTGGCTGGGGCGGGTAACGGCGACATACTCGAGCAGGTCGCGACCCTGCATGCAGCCCACTACACGCCGGTCACTGGCAAACTCATTCCCACCGGCGAACTGGCCCCCGTGGCCGGCACACCGATGGATTTCACCCAACCCACCGCCATCGGCACCCATATCAAGGCTGATCACCCACAACTCAAATTCGCCGAACCAAAACAGGGCGGCTTCGATTTCAACTGGGCGCTGGACGCCAAGGGCGACGTGAACAAACTGGCCGCCGAGGTGTATGACACAGAGTCCGGACGACGCCTGCAGCTCTACACCACCGAGCCTGGCGTGCAGTTCTACACCAGCAACTTCCTCGACGGCACCGTCAAAGGCAAGCAAGGCAAGGTCTACCCGCATTGGGGCGCATTCACCCTGGAAACCCAGCACTTCCCCGACTCGCCCAACCAGCCGAACTTCCCCTCGACGCGGCTTGATCCAGGCCAGACCTACACCCAGACCATGGTGTTGAGGTTCTCGGCAAAATAACGTTCCCGCCGACTGATCATCCCCACACTCCACGTGGGGACGATCATTTGTGAACACCTGGTCTATCCTGCTGCCACAGCACTATCTGGTCTGAAAAACAGGAGGTTGGCATGAAGACTCTGGAATTGGCCGGCGTACCCGTGCCCGTGATCGGCCAAGGCACTTGGCGCATGGGGGAGGAGCCGTCCCATCACAAGAAAGAAGTCGCGGCCCTGCGGTTGGGCATCGAGTTGGGCATGACCCTGATCGACACGGCGGAGATGTATGCCGAAGGCGGTGCCGAGGCCGTCGTGGGCGAAGCGATCACCGGTCTGCGGGACCAGGTTTTCCTGGTGAGCAAGGTCTATCCCCACAACGCCAGCCGCAAAGGCATTCCCCAGGCTTGCGAACGCAGTTTGCGCCGGCTCGACACCGATTACATTGATCTTTATCTGCTGCATTGGCGCGGACAGTACCCGCTGGAGGAAACTGTCGAAGCCTTCGAACGGTTGCGCGAAGAAGGCAAGATCGGTCGTTGGGGCGTGTCGAACTTTGATGTCGCCGACCTTGAAGAACTGGCCTCGCCGACCTGCGCGACCAACCAGGTGCTGTACAACTTGCAGGAGCGCGGTATCGAATTCGACCTGCTGCCCTGGTGCCAGGAACAGCGCATGCCGGTCATGGCTTACTGCCCGGTCGGCCAGGGCGGGCATCTGCTCAAGGACCATACCCTGGGACAGATCGCCGAACGCCATGGCGCGACACCGGCGCAGATCGCACTGGCCTGGCTGTTGCGCCAGGACAATGTCATTGCCATTCCCAAGGCCGTACAGCCTGAGCACGTGCGTCTGAATGCCGAGGCGGCGAACCTGAAGCTTGAACCGCAGGACCTGGCGGCCCTTGACCTGATGTTTCCCCAGCCTCAGGGCAAGCAGCGGTTGGCAATGGTCTAAAGCAAATGAGTTTTATGTGGCGAGGGAGCTTGCTCCCGCTGGGTCGCGCAGCGGCCCCATTTTTCCTGCGATCGCTGCGCGATCGAGCGGGAGCAAGCTCCCTCGCCACAACAGCAAAAAAACAAGAGCAACAGCAACAGCAACAAGCCGCAGTCTTTAGAACAACCCCATCTGCCCCCCCACCAACGTCGAGAAATCGTCATCCACAAACGGCAGGATCGCATCCGCTACCGGTTGCAGCTGTTTGCTCACGTAGTGGTCGTAATCAATCGGCGCGCTACGAATTTCCAGGGGTTCGGGGCCAGCGACGGTGATGACGTAGCTGATCCAGCCGCCATTCTGATATTGCCGTGGCCGGCCCTGGCGCTGGTTGAACTCGTCGGCCAGCCGCGCGGCCCGGACATGGGGCGGCACGTTGCGTTCGTAGTCCTCCAGGGGCCGGCGCAGGCGCTTGCGATAGACCAGCCGATCATCGAACGCGCCGGACAGGGTCTGTTGCACATAATCGCGCACATAATCCTGATAAGGCTGGCGGTGGAAGATTCGCCCGTACAGCTCTTGCTGGAACTGTCGGGCCAGCGGCGACCAGTCGGTGCGCACGGTTTCCAGGCCCTTGTAGACGATTTCATCGCGGCCATCGGCGCGGGTCACCAGCCCGGCGTAACGTTTCTTGCTGCCCTCCTCGGCGCCACGAATGGTCGGCATCAGGAAGCGTTTGAAATGGGTTTCGAACTGCAACTCCAGCGCACTCTCCAAACCGAACTCCTCTCGCACCTGCTCGCGCCACCATTGGTTGACGTGCGTCACCAGCTCATGGCCGATTTTCGCCGCCTCTTCCTGACCGTGGGCACGGCGCAGCCAGACGAACGTGGAGTCGGTATCACCGTAGATCACCACATGCCCCTGGGCTTCGATCAACTGCCGGGTGCGCTGCATGATCTGGTGGCCGCGCAAGGTGATGGACGACGCCAGCCGTGGATCGAAGAAGCGACAGCCACTGGAGCCGAGCACACCATAAAAAGCGTTCATGATGATTTTCAACGCTTGGGACAGCGGTGCGTTGTGTTCGCGCTTGGCAGTTTCCCGGCCTTCGGCGACCCTCGCGACGATGGCCGGCAGGCAATGCCGGGTACGTGAGAAGCGTGCGCCGCGAAAGCCGGGGATCGACTCGCGGTCATCCGGATGCCGTAGCCCCTCGATCAGGCCCACCGGGTCGATGAGGAAGGTGCGGATGATCGACGGATACAGGCTCTTGTAATCCAGTACCAGCACCGACTCGTAGAGCCCTGGCTGGGAATCCATGACAAACCCACCCGGGCTCGCTTCGGGCGGGCGCTGGCCGAGATTCGGCGCCACGAAACCCTGGCGATGCATCAGCGGCATGTACAGGTGGGTGAAAGCCGCCACGGAACCACCGCTGCGGTCCGCCGGCAAGCCGGTGACGCTGGCCCGTTCCAAGAGGAACTTGAGCAGCTCGGTCTTGGCGAAGATTCGCGTCACCAGCTCACAGTCCTTGAGGTTGTAGCGGGCCAGGGCCGGTTTGTCCTCGGCGAACATGCGGTTGATCTCGTCCATGCGCTGGTAGGGATTGTCGATGGACTTGCCCTCCCCGAGCAGCGTCTGGGCGACGTTTTCCAGGCTGAACGAGGGGAAACTCCAGGTCGCCGAACGCAGGGATTCAATGCCGTCGATGATCAGCCGACCGGCTGCCGAGGCGAAGAAGTGGTTGTTGCGCGCGCCGTGCTCGCGCCATTGCATTTCTTCCCCGCCACGGCCCAGGCGCAACGGCACGGCCAGGCGCCGGGCGTGTTCATGCAGCACTCGCAGATCGAACTGCACCAGGTTCCAGCCGATGATCGCGTCAGGGTCAAAGCGGGCGAACCAGTCATTGAGCTTTTTCAACAGCGCGGTGCGCGATTCGCAGTATTCAAGCTGGAAATCCACGCCGGTGTCGTCGCCATTGGGCGGCCCGAGCATGTAGACCTGGCGCTCGCCGCAACCTTCCAGGGCAATGGAATACAAATCGCCCTGGGCGGTGGTTTCGATGTCCAGGGACACCAGGCGCAACGGTGGACGGTACTCGGGCGCCGGTTTCATCTGGGCGTCACGCAGCAGGCCGTCAGCAGTAACTGTGCCGCCAAACCAGACGGGGGCAGTGATGAAGCGCTCCATCAGGTAGCGTTCCGGCGGTCGGATGTCAGCCTCGAACACCTCCACACCGGCACGGCGCAAGGTGGTGTCCAGGCGCATCAGTTGGCCGTGCTGCTGGCAATACAGCCCCAGCACCGGGCGATGCTCGAAATCCAGCAGGTCAAGGGGACGCAACTCGACGTCCTTCTCCCCTTGCAACAACGCTTCGACCTGACCGCGCTGAACCTGGGGCACGAACGCCACCGACGGCTGCACCGGCAGGCGCACGCGCCGGGGGCCGGCGTCGGTCGCCAGCCAGAACTCGACTTCGGTGCCGGCCGGGGTATCGCGCCAATGCCGGGTCAGGACGAAGCCCTGCTGTAAATCCACCGCTGCAACCTCGAATTTTGCGTGAGCCCGGATTCTACCTGTGGAGAGGAGACTTCACCTGCTCAACTGACAGGCTCTTGCTGACAGGCTCTTGTGGCGAGGGAGCTTGCTCCCGCTGGGCTGCGAAGCAGACCCGGTGGTTGGCTTTCGCCTCCAGAGACCGAGATGGCTGGTTTTGGGGCTGCTGCGCAGCCCAGCGGGAGCAAGCTCCCTCGCCACAGACAGTGCATGGCTGCATATCGAGGTGAATTCAGCTGTAATGACGTTTTTGGATGACTGGCCGCCGCTTTCCCGCTTGCTCTGCGCCGTTGGGTCTACGATTCTTAAACCACCCGCAAAAACAACACCTGAGGCTTCCCATGAAAACCGTCGCGCAGTTGCTCCGGCTAAAAGATGAGAAAAACCAGCAAGTGCACACCATCTCACCGGACGACATGGTATTGCAGGCCCTGATGCGCATGGCCGAGAAAAACGTCGGCGCCTTGCTGGTGGTGAAAAACGATGAAGTGCTGGGGATCATCAGTGAGCGCGACTATGCGCGCAAAATGGTCTTGCACGGCCGCTCGTCGGTGGGCACGAAGGTGAGTGACATCATGGTATCCCCGGTGATCACCATAGACCCGCAGCAGAATGTCGAAACCTGCCTGAGCATCATGACCGAAAAGCACCTGCGGCATTTACCGGTGGTCGAGAACGGCAAACTCGTCGGCCTGTTGTCCATCGGCGACCTGGTCAAGGAGGCCATTGCCGAACAGGCGGACCTGATCCGACAACTGGAGCAATACATTCGCGGCGAATGATCCGTCCGGGCGGGTTGCTCATTCTCAACGCACTTCTATATTGAAGGATGGTTCCTGCCCGAGCGCCCCGATGGCCGATACCGAGCGACTGATCATCTGTGAACATTGCGATGCGGTGTACGAGCCGGTGGTGCTCGTCCCGCATCAGAAAGCCTCGTGCGTGCGATGCCACGCGGTCATCCAGCGCTACGACGGCCTGAGCATCGAACAGCGCCTGGCCTTGAGCGTGACGGCCGCGGTGCTGTGGGCTTTTGCCAACGTCTATCCGGTGATGAGCATCCGGCTCCAGGGCCTGAGCAACAGCGCCACGCTGTGGGATTCCATCGTGGCCCTGAGCCAGGGGCCTATCACCTTTATCGCCCTGGTGGCCGCGGTGGCGATCATCGTTGCGCCGGCCTTGCAACTGGCACTGCTGATCTGGGTACTGGCCTATGCCTATGCCAACCAGCGGGCGCCAGGGTTCAACCTGTGCATGCGCAGCCTGGAAACCTTGCGGCCGTGGAGCATGCTGGAGGTGTGCCTGCTGGGCGCGCTGGTGGCCGTGATCAAGCTCGCCGGGCTGCTGGACGTGCTGCCGGGCATCGGCCTGTTCGCCCTGGCAGCCTTGAGCCTGCTGATGATCCGCATTGCCGGGCGTGATGTCCGCGACCTGTGGGAGCGCCTGTGAACGGCACACCGCTGGACACCCCGCCCCAGGCCAGTGACCTGAACCTGTGCCTTTGCCACAGCTGCGGCCTGGCCTGCGACATGACCGACGAGCCCGAGACTTGCCCGCGCTGCGATGCCGCCCTGCATCGACGCAAATCCGACTCCATTACCCGCACCTGGGCCTACATGCTGGCGGCGCTAGTGTTCTATATTCCGGCCAACCTGCTGCCGGTCATGAACACCGAGATGCTCGGAGAAGGTGCCGACAGCACCATCATCAGTGGCGTCATCGAGTTCTGGCAAGGCGGTGCCTGGGACATCGCCCTGATCATCTTCATCGCCAGTATCGCGGTGCCGGGCATCAAGTTCGTGGTGTTGACCCTGCTGCTGGTCACCGTGCAACGACGCAGTACCTGGGCCCAGGTCCAGCGGGCGAAGCTGTACCGGCTGGTGGAAGTCATCGGCTACTGGTCGATGCTCGACGTGCTGGTGGTGGCCCTGGTGGCGGCGCTGGTGAAGTTCCAGGCTTTGAGCGATATCGAACCGCGACCAGGCATCCTGTTTTTCGGCCTCGTAGTGCTGTTCACCATGCTCTCGGCCATGAGTTTCGACCCCCGGTTGATCTGGGACACCCAGCCCTGCGAGGAGATCCTGGATGAAGTCGCAAGCCACTGACGGGCAACGACCCGCACCGGGTCGCGCCCATGTCACCTCTCGCCGCTGGACGGTGTCACTGGTGTGGATCGTGCCGATCATCGCGGTTCTGGTGGGGCTGTCCCTGGTGGTCCACAACTGGCTGCAGGAAGGCCCGACCATCACCATCACCTTCAAGACCGGCCAGGGCCTGACTGCCAACAAGACCCAGGTGAAGTATCGCAACGTGGTCATCGGCCAGGTCACCGACGTGCAACTGAGCGACGACCAGAAGAACGTCACCGCCACGGTCAAGCTCGCCAAGACGGCCGACACCTTCACTCACGAGGACTCGGTGTTCTGGGTGGTACGGCCGCGCATCGGAGCCGGCGGTATCTCGGGGATCGACACCTTGCTGTCCGGCGATTTCATCGGGGCCGACGCCGGCCAGTCGAAAGTGCGTGCCAAGTCCTTCACTGGCTTGGAGAACCCGCCACCCATCACCTACGGCGAACCGGGCAAGCGCTTCACGCTGCATTCCCAGGATCTCGGTTCCCTGGACATTGGCTCGCCGGTGTACCTGCGCAAGATCCCGGTGGGCCAAGTGGTGTCCTACGCGTTGGACGCCGACGGCAAGGGCGTCAATATCGACGTGTTCGTCAATGCCCCCAATGATGTGTACGTCACCGAAAACACCCGGTTCTGGAATGTCAGCGGCGTGGACGTAAACGTCGGTGCCAACGGTTTCGCAGTCAAGACCGAATCACTCTCGGCGCTGCTGCTGGGGGGCATCGCGTTCCGCGCGCCGGAGTACAGTCCCAACGACAGCCCCGCCACCGAGGACAAGACGTTCGAGCTGTTTGCCGACCAGCAAAGCGCCCTCGCCCCGCCCAATGGCAAGGCACAGTACCTGGCCTTGCGTTTCGATCAGGCGCTGCGCGGGTTGCGGGTTGACGCACCCGTCGAGTTCCTGGGGGTAGAAGTGGGCAAGGTTGTCGCCATCAACCTGGACTTCGACGAGAAGCAGCGCAGCTTTCCGGTCAACGTCGGCGTCGTGATCTACCCTCAGCGCCTGGGCAGGGCCCATGAAAAACTGCTCAAGGCACTCAATCACAATCCAGACGACGAAGCCGCCGGTGCCCGCCTGATTGGCAGTTTCGTCGAGCGCGGCCTGCGTGCCCAGGCGCGCAGCGGCAACCTGCTGACCGGACAGTTGTACATTTCGCTGGATTTCTACCCCAAGGCGGAAAAAGTCGTCTTCGACCCTGCCGCCCGACCTGTCCGTATACCGACCATTCCAGGCAGCCTCCAGCAATTGCAGGAACAACTGCAGGCGATGGTCGAGCGGATCAATAAACTGCCGCTGGAAAGCGTCGCCAGCAATCTGAACGGCAACTTGGTGGAGCTGCGCAAAGGCCTGGCCCAATTCAACAGCAAAACCCTGCCAAGCGTACAAAACACCCTGCAAGATGTGAGCAAGACCCTGCAATCGGCCAACTCCACCCTGGCCGAAGACTCACCACAACGCGAACAACTGACCCAGACCCTGGACGACCTGGGCCGAATGTCGCGCTCGCTGCGCGAACTGTCCGACTACCTGAGCCGCCACCCTGAATCGCTGCTTCGCGGCCGTCCCAAGGACGCACCAGCGCAGAACCTCACATTCCCGGTGAAAGAATGATCACAGGAGCACGCCTTATGCCGCGGATGCTGAAATGCTCACTGATTGCCCTGGCACTGCTGCTCGGCGCCTGTCGCAGCGATCCCATCCACTATCACACCCTGAGCCCGGTCCAACCGGCCGACCGGACGCGCTCCAGCGTGGACATCCAGGTCGAGCAAGTCAGTGTCCCGCCTCAAGTGGATCGCACCCAGATGGTCATTCGCCAAGGCGACAGCGGGCTGGCGCTCCTGGAAACCGAATGGTGGGGGGCCAGCCTGGCGGATGAGCTGCACAGCAGCCTGGACGAACAACTGAACAACCCCGGCGCACCGAAGCTGTTGCTGCGGGTGGATGTGCAGCGTTTCGACTCGGTCCCTGGCCGTTATGCCCGCATGGACGTGCAATGGCGCCTGCGTAACCAGGGCAACGAAGCCCGCCCCCTCACCTGTCGCAGCAGCCTGCAAACGCCAGCAGGGGGCAGCATCGACGAACTGGTGACGGCGCATCAAAACAATGTCCGGCAATTTGTCGGCTTGGTACAGCAAGCCGCTTCACGCATGGCGTGTCCCTGATTCATTCCGGCCAATGCTGCGACAGGATCGGCGCAACGCGCGGATGGCGATCGATGCGCTCCAGCAGCCCATGAAACGCCGGACGGGCACTTAACATCGCTTCGCGCGTGCCTTGCCACTGAGTGATCACGGCGGCCAGGATGTCCAGCGCGCCCGGCTCGGCGCCGCTGAGAAACGGCCGGGCCGGGAATTGGTCGGCAAACAGCGCCCAGTTGCGATACAGCCGTTGCCGGGTACCGCAGACCAATTGCTGCCGAGTCGCTTCGTCCGCATCCTCCAGCCAGCGTTCCGGAAAGTCGATGATGCCGATGGGCGTATAGCAATGGGCGACGATATAGACCAGGCCCCGTATGGCTTGCGCGCGATGCCCAGGATCTTCCGGTAGCAACTTCGACTGTGGAAAGGACAGCCCCAGGTGAATCAAAATGGCTGCGGTTTCCGTCAGCACCGAGCCGTCCGGCAATTGCAGAGTCGGGACCAGCTTCTGAGGGTTCAGCGCCTCGAGTTCCTTCGCCGCAGCACTGTCCTCGGTCGAATACGCGTCGACCCGGCGGTACGCCACGTCGCACAGGCTCAGGGCAATCTCCACCGCCGAAGAGCCGGACTGGCTGTGGCCGAATAACTGATACATGAGCTTGCCTCCTGCTGGGTATTGAGCCCGGTAGAACCCGCGAATCCATCGGTGTTCCACTGGGCGGACGACACGCACCTTTCGCTATCACGCTAACCGAAGGTCAGTGAACGAGCTATCACTGCCGTCGATGTTCACCATCATGCCAATGAAGTTCTCTTGATGATTGCCCGGCGCAACAATGGCCCCACACCAACCCACTGCACCCCCGGAGCACACCATCATGAAACGCCAAATCATCCTCAGCTTCGCTTTCTCTGTACTGGCCGCCAACGTATTCGCCGCCTCCTCCCAACCGGTCGTTGCCGAGGGTGGCTCTGATCGACTGATTGAAAATCGCGTTGCCGAAGGCGGTGCTGATCGTCTGCTGGATCGTCGTGTCGCCGAAGGTGGCTCTGATCGCCTGATCGAAAACCGCGTTGCCGAAGGCGGTGCTGAACGTCTGCTGGAACGTCGCGTTGCTGAAGGTGGTTCCGATCGACTGATTGAAAATCGCGTTGCCGAAGGCGGTGCTGATCGTCTGCTTGAACGTCGTGTAGCCGAAGGCGGCTCTGATCGCCTGATCGAAAACCGCGTCGCTGAAGGCGGTGCTGAGCGTCTGCTGGATCGTCGCGTTGCTGAGGGCGGCTCTGATCGCCTGATCGAAAACCGCGCATGAGTTGCTTGACCGCAACAAATGATCGGCAATACACCCTGTGGCGAGGGAGCTTGCTCCCGCTCGGCTGCGAAGCAGTCGAAAACCGGCGGGTGCGGTGTGTCTGATGCTCCGCATTTGGCAGGTTTTGGGGCCGCTTCGCAGCCCAGCGGGAGCAAGCTCCCTCGCCACGGGTTTGTCGATTGCCTTAAGTGAACAGCATTAGGCCTCATCCGCCGGTTTTTCTCATGCCCCAACGTCTGGCTATCGCCCCGACGCCCGCGTCATGCATCGCTGATAACGCTCATCCACCCGCTTGGCAAACCACGCTGTGGTCAACTTGCGCGTGATTTTCGGACTCTTGAGCACGATTCCCGGCAATACGGCCCGCGGCAACGGCTTGCCCTCGGCCTGTTCAGCCAATTCGAACACACGCTTGTAGAGCTTGCTGTCTTCAAACGCCAGGCTATCGCCCTGCTCCAACTGATTGCGAATGGTCGGATTGCGCATGCCCATCGATTTGCCCAGCGTGCGCACTGCCAGCTCCGTACTGCCCGGCATGATTGAATCATGCATGATCAAATCCCCGTCCAGCGCCAGGGGAATACCCGACGCCCGACTCACCGCATGCTGGAAAGCCGCGTTGCGACTGGCGTACCACCCGGCATTGAAATCGGCGAAACGATACAGCGGCTCGGTGTAGCTCACCGGATAGCCCAGCAAATGCGCGATACCGAAGTACATCCCCCCGCGACGACTGAACACTTCCCGACGAATAGAGCCGTCCACCGCGTAGGGGTAATCCCGGGCAGTGGCTTGGGCAAAGGCGATGCTGACCTGCATCGGTCCACCCGTGTGCACCGGATTGAAACCGCCAAACAGGGTCTTGCCCAGCGGCACCATGTCGATGAAGTCATCGAAAATCTCACTCAACTCCTTCTCGCTACGCGCCCCGTTGAGCCGAGCGCTGTAGCTCTTGCCGTTGGGTGAGCGCACCTGCAGCGCGCCGGTGACCAATAGCTCCGGAATGTGCACTTTCGCCGCACGGCGGTTGATTTCCTGCCGAGCGATCTTGCCCAGCCCCGGCACCGCCGGATCAGCCTGGAACGTCGACTCCTGTTCGGTCACCGCCAGGACAGCACAGATGTTCTGCGTCGTGGGTGAGATCTGCTGAGCCGCAAAGGCCACATAGATGTCCGTGGCCCAGCCTTCGCGATCCGCAGTCTTGGCCGGCAACAACCGCACGATCTGCGCCTTGACCTCGGCAGGTTGGCGTTCAGGCTCCTGCGCCTGGCGACTGCCGCAACCGGCCAGAACCAGCAACGCGGCGAGGCTGATCATCAATCGATTGAGTTGCATGGTGCTCCATCAGGTTGGTTATTCCCGAGCAACCATACGATCAAAAGCGAGCACGGGCTATGTTCCGTCGCGCAGAGCAACAAAATGATGCGGGGAGGAAACCCATGTGGGAGCGAGCCTGCTCGCGAAGGCGTCGGCATATTCGACATCAGTGCAAGCTGACACACCGATTTCGCGAGCAAGCTCGCTCCCACAGGGGATTGGGGTGGATGTACGTTCTATGGACACCCTCGAAATCCATGTGGGAGCGAGCTTGCTCGCGATGACGTCGGCACATTTGACATCAGTGCAAGCTGACACACCGATTTCGCGAGCAAGCTCGCTCCCACAGGGGATTGGGGTGGATGTACGTTCTATGGACACCCTCGAAACCCATGTGGGAGCGAGCTTGCTCGCGATGACGTCGGCACATTTGACATCAGTGCAAGCTGACACACCGCTATCGCGAGCAAGCTCGCTCCCACAGGGGATTGGGGTGGATGTACGTTCTATGGACACCCTCGAAATCCATTGTGGGAGCGAGCCTGCTCGCGAAGGCGTCGGCATATTCGACATCAGTGCAAGCTGACACACCGATTTCGCGAGCAAGCTCGCTCCCACAGGGGATTGGGGTGGATGTACGTTCTATGGACACCCTCGAAATCCATGTGGGAGCGAGCTTGCTCGCGATGACGTCGGCACATTTGACATCAGTGCAAGCTGACACACCGCTATCGCGAGCAAGCTCGCTCCCACAGGGGATTGGGGTGGATGTACGTTCTATGGACACCCTCGAAATCCATGTGGGAGCGAGCCTGCTCGCGAAGGCGTCGGCATATTCGACATCAGTGCAAGCTGACATACCGCTTTCGCGAGCAAGCTCGCTCCCACAGGGGATTGGGGGTGGATATGGATCTTGCGTCAGACCGCATTCCCTGACGCTGGATCAGATCCCACTCAACGCCAAATCCATCGCAAAGTAAGTAAAGATCAGGTCCGCACCCGCCCGCTTGATCGCACCAAGACTTTCGCGCACCACGCGGGCTTCGTCGATGGCGCCGGCCTGGGCGGCGAATTTGATCATCGCGTATTCGCCGCTGACCTGATAGGCCGACAGCGGCAGGTTCGAAGCCTGGCGAATGTCGCGGATGATATCGAGGTAGGCACCGGCCGGTTTGACCATCAGCGCATCGGCGCCTTCCTGCTCATCAAGCAAGGACTCGCGCAGGGCTTCGCGACGGTTCATCGGGTTCATCTGATAGCTTTTGCGGTCGCCTTTCAAGGCACTGCCGCCAGCCTCGCGAAACGGACCATAAAGCGCCGAGGCGAACTTGGTGGAATAGGCCATGATTGCCGTCTGGCTGAAGCCCGCTTCGTCCAGGGCCCTGCGAATCGCCTGGACCTGACCGTCCATGGCCGCGGACGGCGCGATCACATCGGCACCGGCACGGGCCGCTGCCACGGCTTGCTTGCCCAGGTTGAGCAAGGTCCGGTCATTGTCCACTTCATGCCCGTGGAGTACGCCGCAATGACCATGATCGGTGTACTCGCAGAAGCACGTGTCGGACATCACGATCATTTCCGGCACCGCGTCCTTGCAGATCCCGGCCATGCGCGACACCAGGCCGCGCTCGCTCCAGGTGTCGCTACCGTCGCTGTTCAGATGATGGGACACACCAAAGGTCATGACGGACTTGATGCCGGCTCGGGCATAGCGCTCGATCTCGCCAGCCAGTTTCGATTCAGGGATGCGCGCCACGCCTGGCATGCTCTTGATCGGCACGAAATCATCGATCTCTTCTTCGACGAAAATCGGCAGAACCAGGTCGTTCAAGGTGAACTCGGTTTCCTGGAACAGGCTGCGCAGGCTCGCATTGCGACGCAGACGGCGTGGACGTGCTTCGGGGAACTGGCTGGACATGGGACTCCTGAGGTAAACGGGTGCTCGATCACAGGGGGCAAAGCTTATGCCCTGGTCGGCCAGGGCACAAACGCGGGCTTGAAAACAGAGTGTTACCCGCCGGGCAATAATCCCCTCACAAGGTCAGCGAGCCATTGATGCAAGTCACCACTGCGCCGCCAATCCAGACCTCCTCCCCCAACTGCTCGACATGAATGCGCCCGGCCCGGCCCATCGTCAGCCCCTGGCTGACCACATAGGACGTCGGCGCCAAACCCTTGGCCAGCATCCACTGGGCGAGCCCGGCGTTCAGGCTGCCGGTGGCGGGATCCTCCGGCATGCCGTCACCGGCAATGAAACCGCGCACCTCAAATTGCGCCTCATCGCCATCCACCGCCGGATCCCACGGTGCAATCACGCCCACGGCCAGATCCAGCAACTGATGATAATCGGGCTTGAGTGCCAACACTTGCTGGCGATCCTTGAGCATCAAGGCCAGCCAACCGGCACCGTTATCAACCCATTGCGCCGCGACAATCGCCTCGGCCGCCAACCCAAGCCCCCGGCGCACCCGCTCCAGCAGGTCGGATTCCAGCGCACCGGACTTGAGCAAGGGCGGTGCCAGGAACGCCAATCCATAATCGCTGCGGCGGATCCTGACCAGGCCGACGCCACACTCCTGCACGATCTCCAGCCCTTTCGGCACACCGCCGGCTTCGAGCCAGGCGTGACAACTGCCCAACGTCGGATGACCGGCAAACGGCAACTCGGTCGACGTGGTGAAAATTCGCACCCGGTAATCGGCCTCCGGATACCGAGGCTCCAGCAGAAACGCGGTTTCGCTGAGGTTGGTCCAGTTGGCGAACGCGACCATGCGCTCATCACTGATCTCATCCGCGCCGAGCACCACCGCCAGTGGATTGCCCTTGAGCGGCACGGCGCTGAACACATCCAGTTGCTTGAATTCGAATCGGCTGGCCATCGGGTCAGTCATTCCGGGATCTTCAGCCCGCGCGCCACGGCCGGTCGCGCCAGGAAGCGCTCCAATACCCGTGTTACATTGGGGAAGTTCTGGATGCCCACCAAATCACCGGCCTCATAAAAACCAATCAAGTTGCGCACCCAGGGAAAGGTGGCGATATCGGCGATGGTGTAGCGTTCGCCCATGATCCAGTCCCGCCCTTGCAGACGACCGTCGAGCACCTTGAGCAGGCGTTTGCTTTCCTCGACATAACGATCGCGAGGCCGCTTGTCCTCATAGTCCTTGCCGGCGAACTTGTTGAAGAATCCCAACTGCCCGAACATCGGCCCGATACCGCCCATCTGAAACATCAGCCACTGAATCGTCTCATAGCGCGCCGCCGACTCCTGGGCCAACAACTGGCCGCTCTTGTCCGCCAGATAAATCAGAATCGCCCCCGACTCGAACAACGCCAACGGCTTATCACCCGGCCCATGAGGGTCGAGAATCGCCGGGATCTTGTTGTTGGGGTTCAGGGAAAGGAACTCGGGGGACAACTGGTCGTTGCTGGCGAAATCCACTTTGTGGGGTTCATAGGGCAGGCCGATCTCCTCCAGCATGATCGAGACCTTGACGCCGTTGGGGGTTGGCAGGGAATAGAGCTGGAGCCACTCCGGGAATTGGGCGGGCCATTTTTGGGTGATGGGAAATGAGGTTATATCGGGCATGGGGGCAAGCTCGGAAATTAAGGAAAGACCTGAGAATAATCCAAGACGGTGGGCAGCATCACAAGCGCGTCATGGAATTCACGGCGGCCATTCTTAATTCCGCAACATCCTGTCGCTAACATTCGACCAGCCTCCAAGGAAGAGGCCTTACAGTGCACCGGATCAGCCGAGATCGAACCAAAGGGCTTCAGGAGACTCTGAGCAGTGCCCCTGAAAGAATCGGCGCGGTATCACGACAAGGAAAACACCCGAGGCCAGGCGCTTCGCGGTGCCAAGGTTTGTCAGCCTGACTCAAGATTGCTGAAGAATATTTATTCGATGATGAACCCACTGAATTTCGCCAGACGCTTCAACCACCGCTCGTGGCTGATGCTACCGACGCTGCTTGTGGTCTGTGGACTGGGCCTATTGCTGGAATCCAGCATCAGCCGCGCCCAGCCAGCCGACGGCACCCAGACCCTGGTGTTCCTGCGTCATGCCGAGAAACCCGTCGGCGGCCTGGGCCAGCTCAATTGCCAAGGCCTCAACCGCGCCATCGACCTGGCCACCCTGCTGCCGGAAAAATTCGGCAAGGCCGACTACGTCTTCGCGGCCAACCCTACCCGCAACGTCGAAGAGGGTGAGCTGGACAACTCCTATAGCTATATTCGCCCGCTGGTGACCATCAGCCCCAGTGCCATCAAGCTTGGGCTGCCGGTGAACATCAATTATTCGGCCAACGACACCAGCGACCTGGCTGACGAATTGCTCCACGACAAGTACCACGACTCCACCATCTATACCGCCTGGTCCAATGGCTATTTGCCGGAGCTGATCAACAAGGTCGCCGAAGAGGCGGTGGGCGAGGAGCAGGCCATTACCGATGAGTGGGCATCCAACGACTATGATTCGCTGTTCGTACTGACCCTGACCTGGCATAACGGCAAGGCCAGCCTCACCAGCCAGAGCTACAAGCAAGGTTTGGACAACGGCGAGGTAGCCTGTCCGACATAACCATTCGGTACTTTCCACTGTGGGAGCAAGCTTGCTCCCACATCAATTTTTCTCCCGCATTACCCGCCCCGCAGCGCTCGCTCCCGCAGATACTCCAACACCGCCGCCTGCTCCCCCGAGAACTCGATCCGCAAGCCCTTCTTTTCCCGTTGGAACACATACATCGGGTCGTAGTATTCACGCAGCAAGCCTTCGATCCAGGCGCGATGCAAGTCGACAGCACCGCTATCGGCCTGCTCGACAAGGGCAGCTTCCATGATCTCCATCAAACGCCGATGACGATCCCCGCCCAGGCGCTTGTGAATGTTGTTCAGGCTCGCCAGCAATCTTTCGGAAAACAGCGAGAACCCTTCGTCGCCATGGACGGCTATAAATTCGGCGCACAGGTTGATGACGTAATCGCGCAAAATCCGCTCGACCCGCCGCTCCAGGCTGTCTTCAAGCCAGACCATCGGAACCTGCTGCATGCGCTGGAACAAGGGCAACGGCAAGGCGCAACTGCCGACCATGCGGCTTTCATCCTCCAGCACGAATTGTTCGATACCGGCGGCGCGTTTTTTCAGCACATCCACCGCCAGGCGGTTCTCGAAATCGATGTTGGAAGGCTGCCCGGTGGCGCGTTTGCCAAAGCTTGAGCCGCGATGGTTGGCATAGCCCTCGAGGTCCAGGCTATTGCCCAACTGGGTCAGTACTTCGGTCTTGCCGGTGCCGGTCATGCCGCCCAACAACACCAGGTCACATTCGCTAACCGCGTGCTCGACGGTGTCCAAGAGGAAGGTGCGCATGGCCTTGTAGCCGCCACCCACCCTGGGGTATTCGATCCCCGCTTCGTCCTTGAGCCACTGCTGGACGATCTGCGAACGCAAGCCACCGCGAAAGCAATACAACACACCGTCGGGATGGGTTTTGGCGAACTCGGCCCAGGCCTGGATACGTTGCGCCTTGATTTCACCGGACACCAGTTGATGGCCCAGGACAATGGCGGCTTGCTGCCCTTGCTGTTTGTAGCAGGTACCGACGCGTTCCCGCTCGAGGTCGGTCATCAGCGGCAAATTGACCACGCCGGGAAATGCACCCTTGAGAAATTCGACTGGCGCGCGAGTGTCCATCATCGGCCGGTCGTTGAGGAAGATATCGCGGTAATCGGTGATGTCCTGGGTCATCAAGACACCTCGACCGCGTAGGTCTGTCGCTCAACCAGCTCGCCAATCGGCTCCAGCGCCAGGCCCAGTTCAACGGCCACCCGCAGAAACTCACTTTCGCCCTCGGGGGTGACGGCGACCAGCAGGCCGCCGCTGGTCTGCGGGTCGCACAGCACGCGCTTGTGCAGTTCCTGGACGCGACCGACCTTGCTGGCGTAGCTGTCGTAGTTGCGCAACGTACCGCCCGGCACACAGCCCAGGTCGAGGTAATACTCGACGCCCGGCAGACGCGGCACCGCGTCGTAGCGGATCCGCGCCGTCACTTGGCTACCATCGGCCATCTCCACCAGGTGCCCGAGCAGGCCGAAACCGGTGACGTCGGTCATCGCGGTCACACCTTCGAGCTTGCCAAAGCGGCTGCCAGGTTTGTTGAGGGTGCACATCCAGTCGCGAGCCAGGCCAACGTCGGCGGCGCGCAGCTTGCCTTTCTTTTCCGCGGTGGTGAGGATGCCGATGCCCAGAGGCTTGGTCAGGTACAGACGGCAACCGGCGGTGGCGGTGTCGTTGCGTTTCATGTGGCGCTTTTGCACCAGACCCGTGACTGCCAGGCCGAAAATCGGCTCAGGGGCGTCAATCGAATGCCCACCGGCCAGGGGGATGCCCGCCTCGTCGCATATTGAACGGCCACCGCGAATCACTTCCCGGGCAATTTCCGGGGCCAGCACGTTGACTGGCCAGCCGAGAATCGCAATGGCCATCAGCGGATCGCCACCCATGGCGTAGATGTCGCTGATGGCATTGGTGGCGGCGATGCGGCCGAAATCGAACGGATCGTCGACAATCGGCATGAAGAAGTCAGTGGTCGAGACCACCCCGCGCTCCTCGTCGATGGCGTATACCGCCGCATCGTCCCGGGAGGCATTGCCGACCCACAACTTGGGGTCAAGGTTCTGCGCACCGCTGCCGGCCAGGATCACTTCCAGCACTTGTGGCGAAATCTTGCAGCCGCAACCGGCGCCGTGGCTGTACTGGGTCAGGCGAATCGGCTCGCTCATGGGCATACCTCTCGTAAGTCAAGGTGGCCGATTCTACCAGCATCGCCAACGGCTCAGTGTTGCATCGCGATGGGGCTGAGTTGTACAGCTCACCCGATGGAATTTTCAGCCCCAGGCGGGATCATTTGAACATCAACCGCACGCAACCCATCAGGAGACCGTCGATGCCCCTCGCCCCCGCCGCCGACAGCACCCACCTTGACTACGGCCTCGACACGATGTTTGGTCGCGAGACTAAAAGCGTCGATTGCCAATTCGATGTCGAACGCCTCGACGCCGACGAACCGCCATGGTTCGCGCTGCACGTGCTCCCCCCGATCCCAGAGGATCTGGATAAGGCCCAGATCGTGGTGTTCAGCGCCGAAGGCCGGCGTATCAGCGGCATTGTCCGGCGAGCCAAGCGCTTGGCTGATGACAGCCTGCAATTGGAGGTGGAGCCCGACTGAACCGTTCAAGCCTGGCGCGCACTGCTGCGATACATGAACACCAGGGCCAATGCCAGGCAGGCCATGGCCAGGATCCGGCTACCGGACAATTCGATGGCCGGATTGCCCAGCCAGCCGAAGTTGTCGATCAGCATGCCCATGCCCAATTGCCCGACGATCACCGCCACTGTCGCCACCGCCGTGCCAACCCTTGGCACAGCGCCTACCATCACCATCATGTACACGACGCCGAACAAAGCCCCGCTGAGCTGCCATTTCGGCACATCCAGGAGGGTCAATGCATGGGCGGGTTCAAAAAACACGATCAGCAGCCCGGTGGTCACCGTGCCCACCGCGAACGTCAGCAGACTGCTGCGCAGCACTCCAACCGTCTGGCCCAAACGGCCGTTGATGGCCGCCTGCACGCTCAACACCGCACCGGCCGCGACGACCACTAGCAACAAAACAAACAGGTTCATGTTCAACCTCGGGCAATCAGGACAAGGGCAACGACAATCAGGGCCAACGCCAGCCAGCGCTCCCCATTGACTCGCTTGCGGGTCGCACCGAACCAGCCGAAATGATCGATCAGGACACTTTTGCCAACCTGGCCGGAGAGGATCGCGATCATGGTCATGGCAATGCCGATGTGGGGCGTGGCGAGCGTCAGTACAACCACGTAGATCGGACCGAGCAAACCGCCGATCAACTGCCAGCGCGGCAACTCATGCAAGGCCGGGCCGTGCTGTCGGCCACTGAGCAGCAACAGCAGGAAAAGAATCGCCGAACCGACACCGAAGATGCTCAGGGTGGCCCACAGATGACCAACCTGGGCCCCGAGTGGCCCGAGCACGCCAGCTTCCACCGACAAGCCCATGCCGGCCAGGATCACCAAGGGCAACAATAGCCAGCGCAAGAATGGTCGGGTTTGGGAAGCAGCCGCTACCGGCGCGGCCTCGTTGAGTGAAGACGCCTGCATGTTCAGAACCTGTGCCAGAGAAAGATGGCCGGCATTATCGGTTGGCGTCGCTGTGCGATAAACGGGAGTATCCTGACAACAGTTTTGCGAATTACGCACAGGAAAGCTTTCATGCAAGGTCTCAATGAACTGGGTTTCAAGGCGCTGCGACTGTTTGTGGCGGTGCTTGATCACGGCAGTTTTTCAGAGGTGGCGCGGCGCGAAAGCCTTGCCCCGTCATCGATCTCCCGGCAGATCCAACTGATGGAACAGGCCTTGAACCAGCAGTTGCTCTATCGCCATACCCGTGCTGTGTCCCCCACCGAAGCCGGCCGCCTGCTGGGGCATCACGCGCGCCTGCTGCTGGTGCAATTGGAAGAAGCCGAACAAGCCTTGCAGGAACAACACAGCGAACCGTCCGGACTGGTACGGATCAACGCCCCGGTGGTATTCGGCCAACGTCACCTGACTCCGTGGCTGGGACAGCTGTGCGAGCGCTACCCGAAGCTGCAACTGGAGATCCAGCAGACCGACAGCTACGTCGACCCGCTGCAGGAAGGCGCCGACCTGCTGTTTCGCATCGGCCCGTTGCACGACTCAGGCATGCAGGCGCGGATTCTGGCCCCCCACCATTTCCAGATCGCGGCCAGCCCGACCTACCTGGCCCGCCACGGCGCACCGAGCAAACCCCAGGACTTGGCGGCCCATCAGTGCTTGGCCTACAAAGGCGTGACCGGCCAGCAACGCTGGTTCTTCCGCCGCCCGGGCCAGACCTGGACGCCTTACAGTGTCAGGGGGCCGATCACTGGCAACCACGCTGATACCCTGACCCAGGCCGCTGAACAGGGCCTGGGGCTGGTGATGTTTCCGTCGTGGTTGATCGGCGAAGCCGTGCGCAAGGGCACGCTGGTACCTGTGTTGCAGGATTACGAGGCCTCCAACAGTCTTGAACCCCAGCAGATCGCTATCCTCTGGCCGGGCAGTCGTCGCCTGTCGGTGAAGGTCCGCACGGTGATCGATTTCTTTCTGGAGTGTTTTGGCGAAGTGCCCTACTGGGATCGCTGAGTAGCGATTTCTCAACATTGGATAATGCAGACCTTGCGCTGGAGTCTGATGTGATGCCCATGGGATGATCGACCTCCAAGCGCGACCATCCGTGGAGAGTTTCAATGTCATTGCTGAGTAAACATGCCGCCGCCCTGTTGCTGACGGCCATCGCCGCTCTGGTAGCGGTGCCTGCCCAGGCAGCTCCGTCCAAAGCCACCGGCGATGCAGCGGCACAGAAGGTTTCGATGTTGGGCGGCAAGTTCGTCTTCACCTTGCCCAAGGGGTTCATCGCAACGCCATTGCCCGCCGGTGATGCCGCCCAGGGCACCGCTGGGGCGACAGGCACGATGTACAGCAATGCCACCAGCCGGACCGTGGTGATCGCGGCGGAGAACACCATCATTAACGGCGCGAAGGTGAAGGACGATGATGGTGCATTCCTCGACACCACCATGGGGGACTTCGCTGTCCAGCGCACCACAGCACTGCCGGATGCCAAGATCCTGAGCGCAAAGAGCCTGACCCAGAAAGGCACCGGCCTGGGTCTGCGTCAGCTCGACACCAGCGCCACCCAGGGTGGCGGGCCGACCCTCGACACCACGTTGCTGGCCGCCTCAGGCACGCGCATGGCAGTGGTGCAGGTCATCTCCCGGGCCAAAGACAAGGCCGGTCATGAGGCGTTGGTGAAGCAGATCGCCAGCGGTCAATAAGCGCCCCAGAACAGCTGGGAGCCGAGCTTGCTCGCGATGGCTTCGGCACACCCAACTTTGATGCAAGCTGACCCACTGCTATCGCGAGCAAGCTCCCAAAGGGATTTACAGTGATCAGGGATTAAGCCGCTCCAGCCAGGCCCGCAGGTCTTGTACTTCCAGGGCGCTGATGCTGTGACCCACGCCCGGGTACGCATGGAATTCGGGCTCCAGGGCCAGGGTCTTGAGGAAGGTGTTGGCCTCGGTACCGTCGTGGTAAGGGATGATCGGGTCCGCCGTGCCATGGCCGATGAACACAGCCAGGGTTCGTCGCGACTCGTCGGGGGTCAGTTCGGCCCGCAGCACCGGCAGGACCCTCCCGCCCATCGCGGCAATCCCGCCAACAGCCTCGGGGTGTCGCAGGGCAACCTCATAGGACATCATCGCGCCCTGGCTGAAGCCCACCAGGTACACATTGCTCGCGTCAGTCGGGTACTTGGCCCGGGCCTTCTCGATGAACTCCAGCAGCAGTTGGCCGCTGGCCTTCAGGTCTGACGTGTCGCCGTCATAGGCGCCCTCGCCCTTCTTGGCAAACCATTGGTAATGATCCGGCTCCATGGTTTTAGGGGCCCGCACCGAGAGGTAATTGTAGTGCCCGGGCAGTTCGTCCCTGAGCTCGAACAGGTCCTGTTCGTTGCTGCCGGAGCCATGCAGGAAGATCACCAGCGGTCGGTTCCTGGCCTGTTCATCGGCGTCGGCGAGGTAGTTGAGCGGCAAGTCCGTGTGCAGCGAGGGTTGGGCCTGCAACCCGGACGAAACCAGCAACAGCAACAGGGCGAGCATTTTAAACATCGATCTTCCTCCATCATTCGATAGCCGCACGGCAGACACCGTGCGGTGAGGTAGACAGCACTTATCAGTCGTTGATCAATTTCCCCGTACGAATAGGCTCACGTCCGGCGACTTTCGCCTGCCAGATTCCCGGCTGGGTGTAGCGTCCGCGGTCCAGGGCGAACAGCACGCCGCTGGTGCCCGCCCGTACGATGGAGACACGATCGCTCAACGGATCGACCACTTCGAACAACGGATCGCCCTGCTCCACCCACTCCCCGGCTTCACGCAGGAAACTCACGACGCCATGGTGCGGCGCGAACAGGTATTGCGTGCCTTCGAAGGGAAAGCCTTCGCAACATTCGCTGGGCGCGGATGGCCAGTCCCCGGCGATAAGGCCCTGCTCGGCCAGGAACCCGAGGATGGCCTCGCAATTGGCCCGGGCCTGCTCCACCCGGGTATCACCCATGCTCCCCAGTTCCAGCGTAGTCGCCAGGTTGGCTGGCGGAATCGCCGCTTCGGGAAAGGCCTTGGCCAGGCGCAACCAGGGCGAGGAACAGGATTCGTCGAACGAACTGCCGCCGGAATCCTCGCACAGCAACGCTACTCCGGCGTTCAACCGTGCAGCCAGGGAGCGCCACTGCGGCCATTGCTGTGGTAAAGCGTACAAGTGGATCGCCGCCTCGAAGTCGCAATGCAAATCCAGGGTGACATCAGCGTCGCAAGCATGGCGCAGCAACAGGCGATGCAGCGCTTCGAGTTGTGAAGGTGGCGCTGGAAGGTCATCGAGGACCTGGGCCATGGTCTGGCGGATCAGCGTGATATTGGCAGCGGGGTCGTCCCCCAGGCGATCACCGATGCGTTGCGCCACCGGGCCGCTGAGTTCGACAAAGGCACGGTTGAAGTTCTTGCCGCTGCCCAACTCGAAACGCCCCATGTGAGCGCTTTGCACATGCTGATCCAGCCCAATGGGATTGGCCACCGGCACCAGCTCGATCACCCCTTTGAGCAGGCCCTGGGCCTCAAGATCGTTAAGCCGCTGCTTAAGCTCCCAGGCGGTGCGCATGCCCGGCAATTCATCGGCGTGCAGGCTGGCCTGGATGTAGGCCTTGCGCGGGCCATGGCCGTAACGAAACACACTGAGCCGGCGTTCGGTGCCCAAGTGGCTCCATGGCAGGGTATGGTCGATGCGTTGCATGAGGAACTCCGGATGACGGTATCTCGATAGGCGCAGGGTAAAACAATCGCCCATGAAAAAGGCGGCCGGCCGGGTCAACGGCGGGCCACCTTGGATTCAGCGATTAATGCCCGTAGACGTCAAACGCGAAGTATTTGTCCTGCACCTTCTTGTAGGTGCCGTTGGCGCGGATTTCAGTGATGGCGGCGTTGAATTTCTCGGCCAGGGCCTTGTCACCCTTGCGCACCGCAATGCCGGCGCCGCCGCCGAAGTACTTCGCGTCTTCATAGGTCGGGCCCACGAAGGCGAAACCTTTACCAGCGTCGGTTTTCAGGAAGCCGTCGTCGAGGTTGACTGAGTCGGCCAGCATGGCGTCGAGGCGTCCGGCGACCATGTCCAGGTTGGCTTCCTGCTGGGAGCTGTAGCGCACCAGGTTGATGCCTGCTGGTACCAGTACCTCGGTGGCGAAACGGTCATGGGTACTGGCGCGCAGCACACCGACTTTCTTGCCCTTGAGTTCAGTCAGCGGGTCTTTGACCTCGGAGCCTTCCTTCATCACGAAGCGCGCCGGGGTGTGGTAGTACTTGATGGTGAAGTCGACGTTCTTCTTGCGGTCGTCAGTGATGGTCATGGACGACAGGATCGCGTCGATTTTCTTCACTTTCAGCGCCGGGATCAGGCCATCGAACTCTTGCTCGACCCAGGTGCACTTGATCTTCATCTGCTCACAGAGCGCGTCACCGATATCGACATCGAAGCCGGCCAGCTTGCCGTCAGGGGTTTTCATCGAAAACGGTGGATAACCGGCTTCGATCCCGAGGCGGATCGGCTTGGCCTCTTCGGCCACGGCCGACAGGGACAACACGGACAGTGCCAGGGCACCGAACATTGCTAGCTTCTTCATTTTTGCTCCTGAGTGCGCAGGGGTTTTTATTGGTCATTATTGGCAGATTCGTAGGCAGCGTTCGGTCGGTGAGGACCGAAGTGGCCGGGAGTCTAGAGGGGTGCTCAGGTGGGGAATTGCGTGGAGGCGACAAATAGTTATGAAAATAATCAGGGTTGCTTGGTGAGCATGAGGTTTGAGAAAAACCTGACAGGCTTGTAGTTCGGGTGTATATCCGTTTCTTCGGTAACGGCCACTTAGGGTTACGCCCTTACGGCGTCTCACTTTTGAGAAGCGCAAAAGTAAGCAAAACGCTCTTGCCCCACCACTCGGTGCCTCGCCTAGGCTCGGCATGCCCTCTCTCCGGCATTGCTCCGTGGGCCCGCTGCGAAGGGCCATCCATGGCCCAGCGCAGCTATCCCGGCATCCATGCCGGGATGCCCACTACGCAATGCCTGCGTTCGGCCAGCGTGGTTTAACGGGGCGCCTAAGATCAAAAGCCGAAGCGAGGCGGCCTTATAGCCGACCTGTCTCTTTGTCGTACTCCGATCCAACTGTGGGAGCGAGCTTGCTCGCGAAAGCGGAGGGCCAGTTTGCGGTGATGTTGGCTGTGCCTACGTCATCGCGAGCAAGCTCGCTCCCACAGGTTTTCGACGCTCCGCGTTCCGTTTCTGAAATCAATTGCTCCCCTGGCCTTCTGAAAATCTCGTGGGAATTTACTCACCGTGGCGAGGGAGCTTGCTCCCGCTGGGCTGCGAAGCAGCCCCCTCTTTTCGTCAGACCAACCCCATGCCCAGGATTTACGGCGGCTGCGCCACCGAGCGGGAGCAAGCTCCCTCGCCACGGGGTTTGTGGGCGTCCTACAGGTCGGTTGTTGCTTCAAAAATCCCCTCCTATAGTTCGGTTCACCTGCTGGCGTTGGTCAGTGGGGAGGGTTTCGCAGCCCTAACAACGGATGAGACTTTGCACCGTCGAATGAAAACTCAGGCAAACTTGCCCGCGTTCGTTTTATGGCGGTTGCGCGTGGGAGACCTTCGGGTCTGCCGGGTTTGGTCTCTTCCTCGGTCTGCGAACCCGCGCGCAACTGCCACCCGCTTGATTCGCAGCAAAAAGGTGGCAATTCATTTTCCTTGATAGAGCCCAACCTTATGACGACAAATCAATCATCTAACCGCTTTACCCCGCTAACCCCAATCGCCACCACCCAACCCATCCTGTTCATCGACCGCACCGCCCCATTGCCCGAACTCCACGCCTGCGTCAGCGAACGCCTGCACGCCACCCTCGACTACCTGACGCTCATGGCCTGCACGACTCTGCGCGACTCAGCCGAGACCGACATCAATACCCTCGCCAACATCGCCCGGATCATGGTCCAGGATGTGGCGGATGTTTTTGGGGTGGTTGAACAGCGGGGGCTTGAAGGGTAATAGAGCTTCCCTGAGAAGCGAGCTTGCTCAATATCTTCATCGAGAGTGACATCGCCTTCGCGAGCAGGCTCGCTCCCACAGGGGAAACGCGCTCCCCCAGAACCAGGTCGGCTATAAGGCCGCCTCGCTTTGGTTTTTGATCTGGGGCGCCCCGTGAACCACGATGGCCGAACGTAGGTATTGCGCAGTGGGCACCTCGGCATGGATGCCGAGGTAGCCGCGCTGGACCATGGATGGTCCTTCGCGGCGGCCCACGGAGCAATGCCTACGTTCGGGCATGCCGAGCCTAGGCGAGGCACCGAGTGGTGGGGCATGTACGGGACAACCACATGGGTTACAAAAAAGAGCATTCACATAGGTGACACTTTTATTGAAACATAACCGTTCTTCGCGTCCCTGGCATTGACGTGACCTAGGATCACCGGACCGAAGATCACATTCCATACCCCGTCTTTGATCATCTCCATTCCAATGTTCTGATGCCTGAGCAGATTCCCCACGTATATCCGCAGGCCAGCTCGATTAATGATGCCGCTACCATCTGCCAGGTAACACTCAATATGGCTCGCATATCCCATTTCCGGTAGCTTCTCCGGATAAGATCGAGTTGAGGGCATATAGCAGGTCGCCGGGGTTTTCTGGCCGAGCGCCTCGTGTCCTCGCTCATAATTGTAGTGCTGCATAAATCGATCAAAGTGTTTTTGCTGAGCCTCCCAAGCAATTGCCGGCGGTTGGGGAAAGGTACTTTTCAAAGTCCGATGCATGCGCTCATGTCGTCCATTTTGGTCTGGCCGACCGGGCTCAATTCGCTCAGGAATAATCCCAAGCCGCAGCCACCAGATCGACAACTGCGACAGCCCCGCACGCCCTGTACTGGCAAACGGCACGCCGTTATCGGTGCGGATGCGCTCAGGCATCCCATACTCACGAAAAACGCGCTCGAAGGTTTGCTGGGTCTCCTTGAGATTGGTATTGGCCATACTCTCGCAGGCCAGCAGGAAGCGACTGGCATGATCCATGATCGTCAGCGGATAGCACCAAACGCCCGCCCCGGTAAGGAACTGGCCCTTGTAATCTGCACTGAAGATCTGATTAGGCGTTTCTGCCTTACGCAAAGGCTTGGGATAGACAGCGACACGCTGACGCGACGGTCGAGGCGTGATCAGGTCAGCTGCCTTAAGTATGTTGTAAATGGTCGTTTTCGACGGAGGATCCTGGCCGGGGAAACGCGTCATCAAGTCGTTCTGAATCTTTTTAGGTCCCGGAACCGTTTCGCCAACAGAACGAAGCTCAATGATCGCCTGCCTCACGGCCAGCGGCACCACATAGGTTTGGTTGATCCGTCGGCGGCTACGTTCGTCAAGCCCGCTGGGGCCCTCCCGCTCATAGCGTTCAACCCATTTGTAGCCAGTCTTTCGGCTGATCTGATAGTCCTGGCACAGCCGGCTAAAGCTGTGCTTTTCAGACAGATACTCAGCGATGAACATCACTTTAAGGTCCATAGGTTTCAGCTCTTTCCAGGGCATGGTCAGATCCTCGCGAAATCGACCCTGCCAGTTAAAAACTGTTACCTATGTGCGTGAACTGATTTGTAACCCATGTGGGTGAGTCATACCGGCAAAAGCGTTTTGCTTACTTTTGCGCTTCTCAAAAGTGAGACGCCGTAAGGGCGGAACCCTAAGCAGCCGTTACCGCAGCAACGGATATACACACGAACTATAAAACCAAGTCAGCAGTCACAACGAATAGCCTGGTCCGCCACCCGCTCCACCAAACCGTTCAGGCGAAAGCCCTCATCAAGCCAACCCATGACCCCGCCAATCATCTCCTTCACCGGATACCCCAAGGTCGCCAAACGCACCGCCGCCTTGTTCGCCCCATTGCAATGCGGGCCAGCGCAATACACCACGAACAGAGTGGTCTTGGGGTAGGCAGCCAGAGCCTCGGCGGTGAGCGTGCGGGTGGGCAGGTTGATCGCCCCAGGCACGTGCCCACGCTCATAAGCCAGCGGCCCACGCACATCCACCAACACAAAATCGACATCGCCGGCCTGTTGGCTGGCGTGAACGTCGGAACAATCGGTTTCGAACGTCAGACGACTGCTGAAATGCTGCAGGGCTATCTCGGGCGAGGCGGCAGGCACTTCACGAACCAGGCTGGTCATCGGCGGGTACTCCAAGGGGATGAGGGCGTAAGAAGACTTTATCCGTCTGAGGCTTAAGGCTACAGTGGCGTACAAGACACTCTGTGGGAATTTTCCGCCAAATGCAGCCTACCCCAGGTCTGGTCGCGATCCTCGCCTACGACGGCCTATGCACGTTTGAATTCGGCGTTGCCGTCGAGATCTTCGGATTGGAGCGACCCGAGTTCAATTTTCCCTGGTACGAACACCGGATCGTCGCGGTCGACAACGGCCCGATGCGCGCCATGGGCGGTTTCCAGGTATTGGCCGATGGCGGCATGGAACTGCTCGAAACGGCTCGAACCATTGTCATACCCGGTTGGCGCAACCGTAGCGAGCCACCGTCCGGAGCCTTGCTGGAGGCACTGCGCAGAGCCCACGCCCGAGGCGCACGCCTGCTATCGATATGCTCCGGGGCATTCGTACTGGCGGCCGCCGGGCTGCTCGACGGGCTGGGTGCCACCACTCACTGGCGCTACACCGACGAATTGGCCGAGAGTTATCCCGCCGTGCGGGTGGACCCGGATGTGCTGTACGTGGACTCAGGACAGGTCATCACCTCGGCGGGCAGCGCCGCTGGCATCGATGCCTGCCTGCATCTGGTGGCCCGGGACTTCGGGGTCCAGATCGCCAACACCGTGGCGCGTCGGCTGGTGATGTCACCGCAACGTACGGGTGGGCAGGCGCAATTCATTCCGTCACCGGTCAGCCGCACGCCACGCAGCGATCTGTCGAGCGTCATGCAATGGGCCCGCGAGCGCCTGCATGAACCCCTCGGCGTGCGCGAACTGGCCAGCCAGGCGGCCATGAGCGAACGGACTTTTTTGCGCCACTTCACCCAAGCCTGCGGCCTGTCACCCAAGGCCTGGTTGCAACACGAACGCCTGGCCCGGGCCCGCGAGTTGCTGGAGAGCACCACAAACAACACCGACAACATCGCACAGTTGTGCGGCTACCGCTCGGTGGAAAGCTTTCGCGTGGCGTTTCGCAGCGTGGTGGGGTTGGCGCCGTCGGTGTATCGGGAGCGGTTTGGGCGGGGGTGAAGCGACAACGCTGTCTCGCCAGTTAGCCCCTGTGTGGCAAGGGAGCTTGCTCCCGCTCGACTGCGAAGCAGGCGCAAGATGGAAGCGATGACACCCTATGAGGAACTTGGGGCTGCTGCGCAGCCCAGCGGGAGCAAGCTCCCTCGCCACAGTCCGGTTTGAGTCATCGGATCAAGGTTTACGCAGCAAATAAGTATCCATGATCCACCCATTCGCCTGCCGCGCGGCCTTGCGGGTGGCTTCGATGTCATCGGCCACGTCCCCCAGCCGGCCAGCAATGAGGATTTCATCCGGCGTTCCCACATAGGCGCCCCAGTAGATGTGCGTATCAGGATCGCTCACCTGGTGGTACGCATTCTCGGCATCGAGCATCACCACCACGTTCGCCGCCTCACCCACCTGCCCGGCTATCAACCGGCGTCCGGTGGTGATTTCCAGCGAACCGCCAATGCCGTTCAACGGCACTTTGTGGCGGGCCGCAAGGGCCTGGACGCTGGTAATGCCAGGGATCACCTCGAACTCGAAGACGCAGCGACCGGCATCAAGAATCGTCTGCACGATGCGCACGGTGCTGTCGTACAACGCCGGATCGCCCCACACCAGGAAACCACCGCACTGCCCGTCGGACAGTTCTTCATTGATCATCCGCTCGAAGGTGGCCTGCTTTGCACCGTTCAACGCTTCGACACTGGCGGTGTAGTCCAAGTCGTCGCGTTGGCGCTCAGGGCTGTAGGCTTCGACGAAACGGTACGTACGATCGACGATGTAGCGCTGACAGATTTCCCGCCGCAGATCCAGCAGCTTGCTCTTGGCGGGCCCTTTGTCCATGAGGAAAAACACGTCCACCCGATTCAAGGCTTTCACCGCCTGTATCGTCAGGTAATCCGGATCGCCGGCGCCGATGCCGATGACTGATAATTTTTTCATTCCACTGACTCCTGGCCAGGCCCCTGGGCACGCAATCGCCACACGCCGTTGAAACGCAACTCGATGACGGACAGCGGTTCAATGTCGATTCGGTTGAACGCAGCTGCCGGGCAGTGCAAGACATTCACCAGGGCCGCGCGGATCACGAACGGATGGGTGACGGCCAACCAATGTCCCGGTTGGTCTTCCAGGCTTGCCAGCCAGTCCCCGACACGGCGACACAACCGGGCAATGGATTCGCCGCCATGGGGAGTGGCCTCGGGATCGTCGAGCCAGGTTTGCAGGTGGTGCGGCTCGGTCTTGAGCAAGTCGTCGATGGACCAACCGCGCCAGCGTCCCAAATCGCAATCGGCCAAGGCCTCGACCACTTGGGGCTCATCACCGAACAACGCGGCGGTCTGGCGAGTACGCAGCTCCGGCCCACAGAGCAACCGCCTGACATTTCGATAACCCTGGCCAACGTCTGGCCGCTGCGCCAGCCAATCGGCATCCAGCGGTTCTTCCAGGGCAAAGCGCGCCCGTTTCTGGGCGACGGTGCGGGCGTGGCAGATCAGGGTCAGACGAGTAGCTTGCACGCGGGTTCTCACGTAATCAGTGGGCAGAATATTCAGCCTTTTTCTTGTACAGCACCTTATATGAAATCAAATAACTTGGACAAAAAGGCGCTATATCTGACACGAATTGAAGCGCCGACTGACATATTCATTCCAAGCAACCAAGCCCAAGTCCTACAAGGGTTTCGCACCATCTTCGAGCATTTTAAACGGAACGTAAAAACCACTGGACATGTAGTACCAGCTACATAAATACTATTTTCAGGAGTAATGAAAGAAATCCAACACACCATCCCAGCAAGGAGCACGGATGCCGCCCCTCAGAGACCTGATCACCGATCCCGGCCTCGTTTTGACGCCGTCGGAACGCAAGGTCGTACGAGCCCTGCTCGATCACTATCCACGCAACGGCCTGGGGCCGATGTCGCGCCTTTCAGACCATGCCGGCGTCAGCGACCCGACCATCGTGCGGCTGGTGAAAAAACTCGGGTTTGGCGGTTATGCCGAATTCCAGGATGCGCTGCTCAGTGACATGGACCATCGCCTGCGCTCTCCTCGCACGCTGTTGCAACCCCGGGCCAAATTGCCGCAAGGCGATACCTGGAGCCAATACCTGGCCGCCAGCCAACGCGCCCTCATCAACACCCAGGCCCTGACCCAGCCTGAAGACGTGCGCATTCTCGTCCAGTGGCTACTCGACAGCCGGCACCAGGTGCATTGCTTCGGTGGACGCTTCAGCAGCTTTCTTGCCCACTATCTGCTCAACCACTTGCGCCTGCTGCGCGCCGGCTGCTTTGCCCTGGAAGACAACGCCCAGCTGCCTGACCGGTTGTTCGACGTACAGCGCCAGGACGTGGTGTTGATCTTCGATTATCGTCGCTACCAGGCCCAGGCCCTGCGTGTAGCCAGCGCAGCCAAGGAACGCCACGCCCGGGTCGTACTGTTCAGCGACGTCTACGCGTCACCATTGCGCGAGCTGGCCGACCTGATTATCAGCGCGCCGGTAGAATCGGTCTCGGCCTTCGACACCCTGGTACCGGCGCTGGCCCAGGTCGAGGCGCTGATCGCCTGCATGACCCTGCAATGTCCTGACCTGGCCGAACGCCTGGAAGGTATCGACGCCTTACGCACGGAATTCAACACGCACCTGTTGGAGGAAAAATAAGGATGTTCTCGCTCCCCCACCGCTCCCCCCGGGACTTGCCGTTCACCCGTGATCACACGGCACTGCTCTTGGTGGACATGCAACGCGCCTGGCTGGAACCACAATTCGACACCCATCTGGACGCTCCCGACGCTGCGTATTTCATTCGCCGTGCCCGCCATCAGGTTATTCCCAACCAACAGCGCTTGCTCAACGCGATGCGAGCAGCGCAGCACAACGTGCTGCACACCCACATCGAAAGCCTCACTGCCGATGGCCGCGACCGCTCCCTGGATCACAAGCTGTCGGACATGCACCTGCCCAAGGGCAGCCCCGAAGCGCAGATCATTGCCGAGCTGACGCCGCTGGAAAACGAAATCGTGTTGCCCAAGACGTCCTCGGGCGTTTTCAACTCCACCAATATCGACTACGTGCTGCGCAACCTGCAGACCCGCCACTTGATCGTTGCCGGCATCGTCACCGACCAGTGCGTCGACATGGCCGTGCGCGACGCCGCCGACCGCGGCTACCTGGTCACATTGGTAGAAGATGCCTGCGCCACTTACACCGAACAACGGCACCTGGCGTGCCTGAACGCGATCAAGGGCTATTGCTGGATCACCGATACCGACACCGTACTCGGGCGCTTGCAGGAGATGCAGCCGTGAACCGCCTTGATACCGCAACGCCCCTGGCACCGTTGCCCGTCACGACACTGGTGAGCACCGACCTGATCGGCGTAACCCGCGGGCGCTCGTTCCCCAGCGATGAACTGCCCCACTACGTCACCGCCGGTTGCGGCTGGGTGCCGGCCAACAGCGCGCTGACGCCCCAAGACATCATCGCCTCGGCCAACCCCTGGGGCGCGTATGGCGACCTGCGGCTGATCCCGGACCTGTCCAGCCGCGTGACCGTCAACAACGGCCCCGACGCCCAGGCCCCCGCCCTGGATTTCATTCATTGCGACGTGCGCGAGACCGACGGCCGACCCTGGAGCACCTGCCCGCGCACCCTGTTGCATGACGAAGTGGAGCGTTATCGGACTGAGCTGAACTTGCAGGTGTTCGCCGCGTTCGAGCATGAATTCAACCTCAGTGCCACACCGGCCCAACCTGATCGCCTGGCTTTCAGCCTCCAGGCCCAGCGCCAGCAGGCCGGGTTCGCCGGATGGCTGCTCAGCGCATTGCGCGCCGGTGGTGTCGAACCGGAAATGTTCCTGCCGGAATACGGCAAGCAGCAGTACGAGATCACCTGCCGCCCAGCCCTGGGCGTGGCCGCCGCCGACCGTGCCGTGAACGTGCGGGAAATCACCCGCGAAATCGCCCGGCAAATGGGCCTGGCGCTCAGCTTCGCTCCCAAGACCGCGGAGAATGCCGTGTGCAACGGTGTGCACCTGCACCTGAGCCTGCAAGACCTGAGCGGTGATCCGGTGCTCCATGACACCGCCAGCAGCAACGGCTTGTCCAGCCTCGGCCAGCACTGGGCTGCCGGTGTGCTGCACTATCTACCTGCGCTGTGCGCGCTGACCGCACCGACGCCGGTGTCCTACGAGCGCCTGCAACCCCATCACTGGAGTGCATCCTATGCTTGCCTGGGACAGCGCAACCGCGAAGCGGCGTTGCGTATCTGCCCGACCGTGAGCCTGGGCGGAAAACCCGTGGCAAACCAGTACAACCTGGAATTCCGCGCCATGGACGCCACCGCTTCGCCGCACCTGGCGATGGCCGCGCTGTTGATCGCCGGGCGCCTGGGCATCGAGCAGCAACTGGCGCTGAATGCCGTGACCGATGAAATACCCGATGAACTGAATGAAGAACAACGTCGCGCCCGTGGCATTATCGCCCTGCCGACGACCCTGGCCCAGGCACTGGATTGCCTGCGCCACAGCGGAGCGCTGCTCGAGGCCCTGCCCGGCCCCTTGGTCGAAACCTACTTTGCCTTGAAGGCCCAGGAGCTGGCCTTGACCCAGGCGCTGTCACCTGCCGAGCGTTGTGAGCACTATGCACGAATCTATTGAATGTGCTGAGTCGGGCCTCTACACCAGGCCGGCTTACCGACTGATCCGGGAAGACGCCGAGCATCCGTTGGTGCTGGTGTGCGAGCACGCCAGCCGCTTCATTCCCGCTGCGCTGAACGATCTGGGCTTGGATGAAACCGCCTCCCAGGAGCACATTGCCTGGGACATCGGTGCCTTTGCCCTGGCCGAACGCTTGTCCGAAACCCTCGGTGCGACCTTGTTGGCGGCCAATTATTCACGACTGTTGATCGATCTGAACCGCCCGCTGCATGTACCGGACAGCATTCCGCCCCAGAGCGAGATCTACCAGGTCCCAGGCAACCAGGCCCTGGACGAGGCCACGCGCGAGTATCGCCGCCAGTGCCTGTTCCATCCCTTCCATGATCGGTTGCGGACGTTGATCGACCAGCGCCTGGCCGCCAACCGGCCAGTGCGGGTGGTGGGCATCCACAGTTTCACCCCGGTGTTCTATGGCCAACCGCGCGCGCTGGAAGCCGGCGTGCTGTTCGGCGAGGCCAAGGACTACGCCCAGCACATCGTCGACGGGCTGAGCCGGCATTCGCTGCGCGCGGCGGGCAACCAGCCCTACAAGATCAACCCCTTGACCGACATGACAGTCCCGGAGCACGGCGATGCCCGCGGCCTGGATTCAGTGTTGATCGAAGTGCGCAACGACCTGCTGCGCAGCCCCGAGTCGGTAAGGGCCTGGAGCGCTTACCTGGCCCCATTGTTGTAGGAAAGCAGTGGCGAGGTTTGAACGGCAAGCGACAAGCAAGAGCACACCCACACACAGCTGAGAAGGAGAACGGCTTATGAGTATCGAGGCATTTGGCTACAAACAGGAATTGAAACGCAGCCTGTCGCTGACAGACCTGGTGGTGTACGGGATGATTTTCATGATCCCCATCGCACCGTTTGGCGTGTATGGCTACGTGAACGCCGAGGCGCCGGGAATGGTGCCGCTGGCGTATATCATCGGCATGGTGGCGATGCTGTTCACCGCGTTGAGCTATGGCAGCATGGCCCGGGCCTTCCCGGTGGCCGGCTCCGTCTACTCCTACGCGCAACGGGGACTTAACCCACACGTCGGCTTCATCGCCGGCTGGCTGATGTTGCTGGACTACCTGCTGATCCCGCCGCTGCTCTATGTCTATGCCGCCATGGCGTTGAACCACTTGTACCCGGACATTCCCAAGGTCGGTTTCATCCTGGCGTTCCTGGTCAGCGCCACCTTCGTCAACCTGCGGGGCATCACGTTCACCGCGCGGATGAACATCATTTTTCTGCTGGCGCAGTTGGTGGTGCTGGGGATTTTCCTGTTCTATGCCTGGAATGCCCTGCACGGTGGCGCCGGTAACGGCCAACTGACCCTGGCGCCGCTGTACAGCCCGGAACACTTCAACTTCGCGCTGCTGATGCAAGCCGTGTCCATCGCTGTATTGTCGTTCCTGGGGTTTGATGCCATCTCCACCCTGGCCGAAGAGATCAAGGACGACCCGGGCCGCAGCGTCGGCAAGGCAGCGCTGGTGACCTTGCTGGTGATGGGGGCGATTTTCGTGGTGCAGACCTGGATCGCCACTGACCTGGCGGCCGGCATGGGCTTCAAGTCCGCCGACACCGCGTTCTATGAGATCGCCGAACTGGCGGCCGGCAGCTGGCTGGCAACCTTGACCGCGGTCGCCACGGCGCTGGCCTGGGGCGTCGCGGTGGCGATCACCTCGCAAGCAGCGGTGTCGCGCCTGTTGTTCGGCATGGCCCGGGACGGCAAGTTGCCCAAGGTCCTGGCCAAGGTCCATCCGAAACACAACACCCCGTACGTGAGCATTTACCTGGTCGCGGTGCTGTCGCTGCTGATCTGCTACCTGTTCATCAACGCGGTGGACACCCTGACCTCCCTGGTCAACTTCGGCGCCCTGAGCGGCTTCATGCTGTTGCACATCACGGTGATCAACCATTACTGGCGCCGTCAGCGGTCCGGCCAGGTGATTCGCCATCTGCTCTGCCCGCTGGTGGGCTTCGTGATCGTCGCGGCCATCATGTACAACATGGGCGTGGATGCGCAGAAACTCGGCCTGATCTGGGTGGCCGCAGGCGTGGTCTATCTGTGTGTGCTGAATAAATTCGGCAGCCCCACGGCGCTGCCGGATCCGGCCGCTCCTTGAGGTCCGGCGGTCGAAGGGTTCGACCCGCCGTGGTTATTACGCGTGGACATCGACAGTGATCGTCAAGCCCGGTGCCTGTCACCGGGCCTTCTGGAACAGGAGTGCAATCCATGCTGGCTTTACGTCCAGTGCAATTAACCGATCTGCCCCAACTGCAGCAACTGGCCAGGGACAGCCTGGTGGGCGTCACCTCGCTTCCAGACGATACCGAGCGCCTGCAGGAGAAAATCCTCGACTCGTGCGCCTCGTTCGAGGCCGATGTACGAAGCCCTGGCGGGGAGAGCTATTTTTTCGTCCTGCAGGATCTGGTATCCGGGCGCCTGGCAGGCTGCTCGGAGATTCTCGCCAGCACCGGTTGCAACGAACCGTTCTACAGTTTGCGCAACCGGCCGTTCTCCAGCGAGTCCCGGGAATTGAACATCCACCATGGCGTGCCGGCGCTGTCGCTGTGCCAGGACCTCAACGGCCAGACATTGCTGCGCGGTTTTCACATCGACGCCGAGCGGGTGCGCACGCCGGAGTCGGAGCTGCTGTCCCGGGCCCGGTTGATGTTTATCGCCGCCCACCCCCACCGCTTTGCCGAATCGGTGATCACTGAAATCGTCGGCTTCAGCAGCGAGGACGGCCAATCGCCCTTCTGGGACGCCATCGGCCAACATTTCTTCGACCTGCCCTACGTCGAGGCTGAACGCTTGTGTGGCCTGCAAAGTCGTACCTTCCTCGCCGAACTGATGCCGCAATACCCGATCTACGTGCCCATGCTCCCTCCGGCGGCCCAGGCCTGCATCGGCCGGGTGCATCCCGACGGCCAGGAAGCCTTCGACATCCTGGAGCGCGAGGGTTTTGAAACCAACAGCTACGTGGACATCTTCGACGGCGGGCCGACGTTGCATGCCCGTATCGCGAACATCCACTCCATCACCCAAAGCCATGTCGCCATGGCCCGGCAAAGCGCGCAGATCGACGCCCGGGGGCGTTATCTGGTGAGCAACGACAGCCTCGGGAACTACCGGGCCATCGTGGCCGAACTGGATCTCGACGCCGACGGTACCGTGGCGCTGTCGCCAGACATGCTGGCAGCCTTGGGCGTCATGGATGGCGAGCAGGTCCGGGTGGTTGCCTTATGAATCGCATTCAATCCCGTGCCGTGCATCGACGCTTCGACCGACACGAAGAAGGAGCCGCATCATGATTGTCCGCCCGGTCGCCATCACCGACCTGCCCGCGCTACTGGACCTCGCCCGCTGCGCGGGCCCTGGGTTTACCAGTCTGCCGGCCAATGAAGAGCGCCTGGCCCATCGCGTGCGCTGGGCCCAACGCACCTTTGCCGGGCAAGTCGAACGTGCCGACGCCGATTACCTGTTCGTACTCGAGGATGATGACCGGCAAGTGGTGGGCATTAGCGCCCTGACCGGCGCGGTCGGCCTGCGCGAGCCTTGGTACAACTACCGGGTCGGGGTCACCGTCAGCTCGGCGCCTGAGCTGGGTATCCAGCGGCAGATCCCGACGCTGTTTCTCAACAACGAGATGACCGGGCAATCGGAAGTCTGCTCGTTGTTCCTGCATCCCGAGCAGCGTCGCGGTCACAATGGGCGCCTGTTGTCCCTGGCGCGCCTGCTGTTCGTCGCTGAGTTTTCCCAGCTATTTGGTGAAAAGCTGATTGCCGAATTGCGCGGCCATGCCGATGAACAAGGCTGCTCGCCGTTCTGGGACAGCCTGGGACGGCATTTCTTCAAGAAGGATTTCAGCTACGCCGATCAGTTGTCCGGCATGGGCAACAAATCGTTCATTGCCGAGTTGATGCCGCGCCAGCCGCTGTACACCTGCCTGCTCACTGAACAGGCCCAGGCCGTGATCGGCAAGGCTCATGCGAACACCGAGCCGGCCATGAAGATTCTCGGCGCCGAGGGCTTTGCCCATAAGGGCTATATCGACATTTTCGACGCCGGCCCGGTGATCGAGGCACCGGTTTCGAAGATCCGCACGGTGCGCGACAGCCAGTCGCTGACCCTGGCCGTCGGCACGCTGGACGAACAGGCACCGGTCTGGTTGATCCATAATCGGCGCCTGGAGAACTGCCGCGTGACCAGCGCCCGGGCACGCCTGCACGGCCACAGCCTGCTCGTCGACCGGCTCACCGCCAAGCGCCTGCAAGTACAACCGGGCGACACGGTGCGCGCCGTGGCGTTGCTCAAGCAAGGGAAGCAGGCGGTGGCGGCATAAGCCTCAAGCGCGAGGCTTACTGCTTGCCGCTGTTTCCAGGCTTCGCGGGATCGACTTCGGCCAGTCCGTCCCTGTAAATTCGTCATCATCCCCGGCCGTCCCACGTGGTAGCTTTCCATCCTTCGGCGTTGACACTTTTGCTCAAGCCTTTCCATTCCATTGGTGGAACTCATATGTCCAGGCTTTCTCATCAAGATTTGCGTCGTAACTTTCGCCAACTGCTGGCTTCCGGCACCTGCTATCACACCGCGTCGGTGTTTGACCCGATGTCGGCGCGCATTGCCGCCGACCTGGGTTTCGAAGTGGGCATCCTGGGCGGCTCGGTCGCGTCGTTGCAAGTATTGGGCGCTCCGGACTTTGCCCTCATCACTCTCAGCGAATTCGCCGAACAGGCCACCCGCATCGGCCGTGTGGCCCAACTGCCAGTGATTGCCGACGCCGACCACGGCTACGGCAACGCCCTGAACGTGATGCGCACCGTCATCGAGTTGGAACGCGCCGGCGTGGCCGCGCTGACCATCGAGGACACCTTGTTGCCGGCCCAGTTTGGCCGCAAATCCACCGACCTGATTGGCGTAGCCGAAGGCGTCGGCAAGATTCGCGCGGCGCTGGAAGCGCGAGTCGATCCGGAAATGGCGATCATTGCCCGGACCAACGCCGGGATTTTGCCGGTCCAGGAAATCATCAGCCGCACCCAGCAGTATGAGCGTGCCGGTGCGGACGGGATTTGCATGGTGGGTGTGCAGGACTTCGAGCACCTGGAAAAAATCAGCGAAAACCTGACGCTGCCGTTGATGCTCGTCACCTATGGCAACCCGCTGCTGCGCGACGATAAACGCTTGGCCGAGCTGGGTGTGCGGATCACCATCGACGGCCACGGCGCCTATTTCGCCGCGATCAAGGCCACCTACGACAGCCTGCGGGAACAGCGGCAGATCTTCACCCAGGCATCGGACCTCAGCGCCACTGAACTGACCCACACCTACACCCAGCCCGAGGACTACATCCGTTGGGCCGAGGAGTACATGAGCGTCAAGGAGTAAAAAGGCTCACTGTCCTAGAGGCCGCTATCGCGAGCAAGCTCGCTCCCACAGTGGGTTTGCGGTGCGACGTACATCTCGGGCACACACCCCATTCCCTGTGGGAGCGAGCTTGCTCGCGATAGCGGTGGTTCAGCTTGCATGAGTGTTGGATGTGCCAACGCCATCGCGAGCAAGCTCCCACAGGCGGATTTGTGGTGAGCGCGATGGCGTTGCCTAGGTAAAACAGTCCTTCAGCGCCCGCTACGCAGCATTTCCTTGGGCACGTACTTGCCGATCTCGAACTTGCCGATAGCGGCGCGGTGCACTTCGTCCGGGCCGTCGGCCAGGCGCAGGGTGCGTTGCATGGCGTACATGTAGGCCAACGGGAAATCGTTGGAAACCCCGGCCCCGCCGTGGATCTGGATCGCCCGGTCGATGACCTTCAGGGCCACGTTCGGCGCAACGACCTTGATCTGGGCGATTTCGCTCTTGGCCACTTTATTGCCAACGGTGTCCATCATGTACGCCGCTTTCAACGTCAGCAGGCGGGCCATGTCGATTTCCATCCGCGAGTCGGCAATCTTGTCGACGTTACCGCCCAGGCGCGCCAGTGGCTGACCAAACGCGGTGCGGCTAATGGCACGCTTGCACATCAATTCCAGTGCGCGCTCGGCCATGCCGATGGAGCGCATGCAGTGGTGGATCCGGCCTGGACCGAGGCGGCCTTGGGCAATTTCAAAACCGCGTCCTTCACCCAGCAGAACGTTTTCGTACGGCACCCGCACGTTCTCGAACAGCACTTCGGCGTGACCGTGGGGCGCATCGTCATAGCCGAACACCGGCAGTGGCCGGACGATTTTTACCCCGGGCGTGTCCACCGGTACCAGGATCATCGAATGCTGGGCATGGCGTGGCGCATCGGGGTTGCTCAGGCCCATGAAGATCAGGATCTTGCAGCGCGGGTCGCAGGCCCCTGAGGTCCACCACTTCTTGCCATTGATCACCCATTCGTCACCGTCACGCTCGGCACGGGCGGCCATGTTGGTGGCGTCCGAAGAGGCGACGTCCGGCTCGGTCATGGCGAAGGCCGAGCGGATCTCGCCCCGCAGCAGTGGCTCAAGCCAGCGTTGCTTTTGTTCTTCATTGGCGTAGCGCACCAGCACTTCCATGTTGCCGGTGTCCGGTGCCGAGCAGTTGAACGGTTCCGGCCCCAGCAGCGAACGGCCCATGATCTCTGCCAGCGGCGCGTACTCCAGGTTGGTCAGGCCAGCACCCAGCTCGGACTCAGGCAGAAACAGATTCCACAGGCCTTCGGCCTTGGCCTTGGCCTTGAGCTCTTCCATGATGGCTGTGGGCTGCCAACGATCGCCTTCGGCCACTTGCCGCTCGAATACCGCTTCAGCCGGGTAGACGTAGGCATCCATGAACGCCGTGACGCGTTCACGCAGTTCCTGAACCTTGGGGGAATAGGCAAAATCCATGAGCAGCACCTTCTTGGCAGAGGTTGTTTTAGGTCATGAAATCGATGCTAGTTCAGCTACGAAAATTTACCTAACCTATTCTCGGCGTGTATTAACATTCATCACCGATATATGTTTCACTGATTCTCATCGCCATCCGGCACCTCACAACACGCCAAGAATAAGAGTGCAGCGCCATGAATCTGAGCAAGGTCGATCTCAACCTTTTCATTGTCTTCGATGCGATCTACACCGAAGCCAACCTGACCCGCGCCGGGCAGATCGTCGGCATCACACAGCCGGCCGTGTCCAACGCCCTGGCCCGCCTTCGGGAGACTTTCAACGACCCGCTGTTCGTGCGCACCGCCCAGGGGATGGTGCCCACGCCCATGGCCCAGAACATCATTGGCCCAGTGCGCAATGCCTTGTCGCTGCTGCGGGTGTCGGTGCAGGAAAGCCGGATCTTCAACCCACTCCAGGCCGTCAAGACCTACCGCATCAGCATGACGGACCTGACCGAAGGGGTGATCCTGCCGCTGCTGTTCCAGCGTCTGCGGCGCCTGGCGCCGACCGTGGCCATCGAGAGTTTCCTGTCCAAACGTCGCGAAACCACCAAGGAGCTGGCCGCCGGTCGCCTCGACTTCGCCGTGGACGCGCCGCTCAACACCGATCCGCAGGTGCGTCACGTCAAGCTGATGGAAGACCGTTATGTGTGCGCCATGCGCAAGGGCCATCCCCTGGCGGGCAAGGAAAAGATCAGCCTCGACGATTACCTGGCCCAGACCCACGTGCATATTTCCAGCCGTCGCAATGGGCTAGGGTATGTCGACCTGGCCTTGGGCAAGATGGGCATCCAGCGCAAGATCGCCCTGCGTTCCCAGCATTACCTGATGGCCTCCCAAGTGCTGCAACAGACCGACATGGTCATGACCGTCCCCGAACGCTTTGCCCGTCGGCACGATTTGCATGCGTTCCTGCTGCCGGTCAACGATGTGCCGCCGGTTGAAACTCATCTCTACTGGCATGAAAGTACAGACCAGGACCCGGCCAACCGCTGGATGCGCGAGCAGATGATCGAGTTGTGCCAGCAGGTGACGGCTCATGAGAAGAAGCTGGATAAGGTCTAGAAGATCAAAACTGTGGGAGCGAGCTTGCTCGCGATAGCGGTAGACCGGCCAATATCAATGGCGACTGATCCGCCGCCATCGCGAGCAAGCTCGCTCCCACAGGTTTTGTGTGCAAACCTCATTGCTTGACGCGAACGTCAACCTGCCATTAGCTTAGCGCCAGCCCCTTTTGTTTCGAGCGCTTCCATGAGCAGCCAGACCTACAGCATCTCCGACCTCGCCCGCGAATTGGATATCACCACCCGGGCCATCCGCTTCTATGAAGAGCAAGGCCTGCTGAGCCCGGAACGACGGGGCCAGGAACGTATTTACTCGCCCCGGGACAAGGTCAGCCTGAAGCTGATCCTGCGGGGCAAGCGCATTGGTTTTTCCCTGGCCGAATGCCGCGAACTGATCGAACTCTACGACCCCACCAGCGGCAATCAGAAACAGCTGCACAGCATGTTGGCGAAAATCGCCGAGCGTCGGGAACAACTCGAACAGCAATTGCTGGACATCGAACAGATGAAACTCGAACTCGACACCGCCGAAGAACGCTGCATCCAGGCGCTGGAGCAGACGATCGAGGGCCAGGAAGCCATTCAGTAACACTTTCCCTGTGGGAGCGAGCTTGCTCGCGATGGCGGCACATTCAACATCAATGCAAGCTGATCCACCGCTATCGCGAGCAGGCTCGCTCCCACAAGGGATACATCATCGCTCTCGACATCATTGGCAACTCACTACAGGTCAACCCTCATGTCCCTCCCCTCCTTTGTACGCCTGATCGAAGTCGGCCCCCGCGACGGGCTGCAGAATGAAGCTCAACCTATCAGTGTCGCCGACAAGGTGCGCCTGGTAGACGCCTTGAGTGCCGCCGGCCTGGGTTACATCGAGGTTGGCAGTTTTGTCTCGCCCAAGTGGGTACCGCAAATGGCCGGTTCCGCCGAGGTGTTCGCGCAGATCCAGCGCAAGCCCGGCGTTACCTACGGTGCCCTGGCCCCGAACCTGCGTGGTTTTGAAGACGCGTTGGCGGCCGGCGTAAAAGAAGTCGCGGTGTTTGCCGCTGCGTCCGAAGCCTTCTCCCAGCGCAACATCAACTGCTCCATCAAGGAAAGCCTGGAGCGCTTTGCACCGATCATGGAAGCCGCAAAACAGCACGGTGTCAGCGTGCGCGGCTACGTGTCCTGCGTGCTGGGCTGTCCGTACGAGGGCGAGGTCAAGCCTGAGCAGGTGGCGTGGGTCGCGCGGGAGCTGTATGCAATGGGCTGTTACGAGGTGTCCCTGGGTGACACCATCGGCACGGGCACCGCCGGCGCCACGCGCAAGATGTTCGAAGTGGTTTCGGCTGACGTGCCTCGAGACAAGCTCGCCGGACACTTCCACGACACCTACGGCCAGGCCATGGCCAACGTCTACGCCAGCCTGCTGGAAGGCATCGGTGTATTCGACAGTTCCATCGCCGGCCTTGGCGGCTGCCCTTATGCCAAGGGCGCCAGCGGTAACGTTGCCACCGAAGATGTGCTGTACCTGCTCAATGGCTTGGGCATTGAAACGGGCGTCGACCTGGACGCATTGATCGCCGCGGGGCGGCAGATCTGTGACGTGCTCGGCCGCCCGACCGGTTCGCGGGTTGCCAGGGCCCGCACCGCACAGTGAGGTGTTACCGCGTTCCTGTGTAACGGCGGCGAAACGAGTAACACGGAAACAATTTGTCAGGTTTGGTCAGGCATGTTTTTCGGCCATTAAAAGTAACTATTTGATTTATATGGATTTTTAAAAGTTGGCACGCCACCTGCTATATCTCTGACATAACAAGAATAAAAAAACGCAGCAAACCTAATAAAAACAAGACGAAACGACTCTGACATAACAAAAACAACACGGCAGAGACGCAGCTAACAGATTTTTTTGGAGAGGATGTGCTTTTCAGGGTGCTTTCAGGAGCAACCCGCAACCGGGCAGAGAACAATAAAACTACCTTCAGGTAGCTCCCGAATCGGTTGGATCGCCAGGCGAAAAAGCAGATCAGCGCTCAAAAAAATACGTTTGCTCTTGATCCCGGATGGGGATCGCCAAAACAGCGGTAAGGGTCACGGCTACCAAAAACAACAACAGGCCGCCCCTCAATAATAAAAAAAGAGCACGCGACGACAAAATTAAAGGGGAGCTTCGGCTCCCCTTTGTGCTTTCCGGATTTCACATTTCCCCTGTGGGAGCGAGCTTGCTCGCGATAGCGGAGTGTCAGACAACTTGGTTGTCGACAGATGTACCGCCATCGCGAGCAGGCTCGCTCCCACAAGTGCTGCCCCTAGCTTTCCTTCCCGCGCAGTTCTTCGATGCTGATTTCGCGCATGCGGAATTTCTGGATCTTGCCGGTCACGGTCATCGGAAACTCCTCGACGAACTTAAAATAACGCGGCGTCTTGAAGTGGGCGATACGTTCCTTGCACCAGGCCTGCAGCTCCTGCTCCGTGGCGCTGTGGCCGGGATGGAATTTGATCCAGGCGACAATTTCTTCGCCGTAACGCGAGCACGGGATGCCGATCACCTGCACGTCCGCCACCGCCGGGTGGGTGAAGAAGAACTCTTCCAGCTCACGCGGGTAAACATTCTCACCGCCGCGAATAATCATGTCCTTGTTGCGCCCGACAATGCGGACATAACCCTGCTCGTCCATGGTCGCCAGGTCGCCGGTGTGCATCCAGTTGTCCTGGTCTATGGCCTCGGCGGTGCCCTTGGGGTTGTTCCAGTAGCCGAGCATCACGCTGTAACCGCGGGTAAACAACTCGCCGATGGTGCCACGGGAAACGATCTCGCCAACCTCATTGACGATCTTGCTTTCCAGTTGCGACTGGGTGCGGCCCACAGTGGTGACGCGCAACTCCAGTTCATCCGCAGGACCGGTCTGCAATGACACCGGGCTGGTTTCCGTCATGCCGTAGGCAATTTGCACCTCGGCCATGTGCATCTCATTGATGACCCGCCGCATCACTTCGATCGGGCACGTGGCCCCGGCCATGATCCCGGTGCGCAGGCTGGACAGGTCGAATTCTCCCCTTTGCGGCTGATCCAGCATGGCGATGAACATGGTGGGTACGCCATACAACGCCGTGGCTTTTTCCTCGGCGACGGTCTTGAGCGTCAATAACGGATCGAAGGCATCGTTGGGGTAGATCATGGTGCTGCCATGGGTCATGCAGCCCAGGTTACCCATGACCATGCCAAAGCAGTGGTAGAGCGGCACCGGAATCACCAGCCGGTCGGCGGCGGCCAGGCCCAGGCTTTCGCCGACCATGTAGCCATTATTGAGGATGTTGCGGTGGCTGAGGGTCGCGCCCTTGGGAAAACCGGTGGTACCGGAGGTGTACTGGATATTCACCGGCTGATCGAAATGCAGGCTGGCCTGGCGCTCGGCCAGTTGTTCAGATGTAGTCGCTGCGCCAAGGGCGGCCAATTGCGACCAGGGCAGAAAGCCTGGCGGCGGCTGAAGATCCAGGCTGATCACACCTCGCAGGTCCGGTAAGCGTTCACTCTGCAACTGGCCAATCGATTGTTCCGCCAACTCCGGGGCCAGCGATTGCAGCATGGCGTGATAATCCGACGTCTTGAACGCCCCGGCGCACACCAGCCATTGGCAGCCGGATTGTTTGAGCACGTATTCCAGCTCCGAGGTGCGGTAGGCCGGGTTGATGTTGACTAGGATCACACCGATCTTCGCACTGGCGAACTGGCTGATGCACCACTGGGCGCAATTGGGCGCCCACACACCGAGGCGATCGCCGGTTTTCAAGCCCAGTGCCAACAAGGCTCGGGCATGCAGATCGACGGCTTCGGCCAGTTGTCGCCAGGTGTAACGCAGCGATTGATGGCGAACCACCAGCGCCTCGCCCTCCGGATAGCGAGCCACAGTCTGGTCGAAAGCCTGACCGATGGTCTGCGCCAACAAGGCCTTGGCCTGGGAGCCACGGGTGTAGCTGAGTTGCGAATGCGAACCGGGTTGATCCATGACGCCCCCTCTTGTCTTTATTAGTGGGTGTAGCGGTGAACCTGATGCAAAGCGCACTTACTCTGGCTCAAGTTGACGTTAACGTAAAGGTCGATTGACAGCCATTCGTCACAGGCTTACGTTAACGTAAAGGTGAGAGCCATTCCTCAGCTCTCCGCACCCGATAAAAAAGCCAAAGGTGTCCCATGAGCTACCCATCCCTGAACTTTGCCCTCGGCGAAACCATCGACATGCTGCGCGACCAGGTTCAATCCTTTGTCGCCAAAGAGATCGCCCCTCGCGCCGCTCAGATCGACATCGACAACCTGTTTCCCGCTGACCTGTGGCGCAAGTTCGGCGACATGGGCCTGCTGGGCATTACCGTCCCGGAAGAATATGGCGGCGCTGGCCTGGGCTACCTGGCCCACGTGGTGGCGATGGAAGAAATCAGCCGCGGTTCAGCCTCGGTCGCCCTCTCCTACGGCGCCCACTCCAACCTCTGCGTGAACCAGATCAACCGCAACGGCAACCATGAACAGAAAACCAAGTACCTGCCCAAGCTGATCAGCGGCGAACACATCGGCGCCCTCGCCATGAGCGAGCCAAATGCCGGTTCCGACGTCGTCTCGATGAAGCTGCGAGCCGACAAGCGTGGCGACCGTTACGTGCTCAACGGCAGCAAGACCTGGATCACCAACGGCCCCGATGCCAACACCTACGTGATCTACGCCAAGACCGATCTGGAAAAAGGCGCCCACGGCATCACCGCCTTCATCGTCGAGCGCGACTGGAAAGGCTTCAGCCGCAGCAACAAATTCGACAAGCTCGGCATGCGCGGCTCGAACACCTGCGAGCTGTTTTTCGATGACGTCGAAGTGCCGGAAGAAAATATCCTCGGCGTGCTCAATGGCGGTGTGAAAGTGCTGATGAGCGGCCTCGACTACGAGCGCGTGGTGCTCTCCGGCGGCCCGACAGGGATCATGCAGGCCTGCATGGACCTGATCGTGCCGTACATCCATGACCGCAAGCAATTTGGCCAGAGCATCGGCGAATTCCAGCTGATCCAGGGCAAGGTCGCCGACATGTACACCCAGCTCAACGCCAGCCGCGCCTACCTGTACGCGGTGGCCCAGGCTTGTGAGCGCGGCGAAACTACCCGCAAGGACGCCGCTGGGGTGATTCTGTACAGCGCCGAACGCGCCACGCAAATGGCCCTCGACGCTATCCAGATCCTCGGCGGCAACGGCTACATCAATGAATTCCCGGCTGGACGTCTGCTGCGTGACGCCAAGCTGTACGAAATCGGCGCTGGCACCAGTGAGATTCGTCGGATGTTGATCGGCCGCGAACTGTTTAACGAAACCCGCTAACGGAGCTGACCATGGCCACGCTGCACACTCAGCTCAATCCGCGCTCGCCAGAATTCATCGCCAATCGCGATGCGATGCTCCACCAGGTCGAGGCCCTGCGCACCTTGCTCACGCAGGTCCAGCAAGGTGGCGGCCCGAAAGCACAAGAACGTCACACGTCACGGGGCAAGCTGCTGCCTCGTGAGCGAATCAATCGTCTGCTGGATCCCGGCTCGCCGTTTCTGGAAATCAGCCCACTGGCAGCCTACGAAGTTTATGGCGAAGACGTTCCAGCCGCCGGGGTGATTGCCGGCATCGGCCGCGTGGAAGGCGTCGAATGCATGATCGTCGCCAACGACGCCACGGTAAAAGGCGGATCGTATTACCCGCTGACGGTGAAAAAACACCTGCGTGCCCAGACCATCGCCCAGCAGAATCGCTTGCCTTGCATTTATCTAGTGGACTCCGGCGGCGCCAACCTGCCGCGCCAGGACGAAGTGTTCCCTGACCGCGAGCATTTCGGTCGGATCTTCTTCAACCAGGCCAACATGAGTGCCCAGGGCATCCCGCAGATCGCCGTGGTCATGGGCTCCTGCACCGCCGGGGGCGCCTACGTGCCAGCCATGGCCGACGAAGCGATCATGGTTCGCCAGCAGGCCACGATTTTCCTCGCCGGCCCGCCGCTGGTGAAAGCCGCCACCGGCGAGGTGGTCAGCGCCGAAGACCTCGGCGGTGCCGATGTGCATTGCAAGATCTCCGGCGTGGCCGATCATTACGCCGACAGCGACGAACATGCCCTGGCCATCGCCCGCCGCAGCATCGCCAACCTCAACTGGCGCAAACTCGGCGATGTGCAGCAACGCATGCCCATTGCCCCGCTGTATTCGAGCGACGAGCTGTACGGCGTGGTGTCGGCCGACGCCAAGCAACCGTTCGATGTCCGGGAAGTGATTGCGCGGCTGGTGGACGGTTCGGTGTTCGACGAGTTCAAGGCGCTGTTCGGGACGACGCTGGTGTGCGGCTTCGCCCACTTGCACGGCTATCCCATCGCGATCCTCGCCAACAACGGCATTCTGTTTGCCGAAGCCGCGCAGAAAGGCGCGCACTTCATCGAGCTGGCCTGTCAGCGCGGCATACCCTTGCTGTTCCTGCAGAACATCACCGGCTTCATGGTCGGCCAGAAGTACGAAGCCGGCGGCATCGCCAAACACGGTGCAAAACTGGTGACCGCCGTGGCGTGTGCCAAGGTGCCGAAATTCACCGTGATCATCGGTGGCAGTTTCGGCGCGGGTAACTATGGCATGTGCGGTCGCGCCTACGATCCACGCTTTCTGTGGATGTGGCCGAACGCGCGGATTGGCGTGATGGGGGCCGAACAGGCGGCCGGTGTGTTGGTGCAGGTCAAGCGCGAACAGGCCGAACGCAGCGGCCATCCTTTCAGCGCCGAGCAGGAAGCCGAGATCAAGCAACCGATTCTCGACCAATACGAAGAACAGGGTCACCCCTACTACTCCAGTGCGCGGCTGTGGGACGACGGTGTCATCGACCCGGCCCAGACCCGCGATGTGCTGGGCCTGGCCTTGTCCGCGTCGCTGAACGCACCCATCGAACCGAGCCGCTTCGGCGTGTTCCGGATGTAAACGGGAAATGCCCATGGATAACTTCAACACCCTCGAACTGCTCACCGACTCGCGCGGCGTCGCCACCCTGTGGCTCAGCCGCGAATCGAAAAACAACGCGTTCAACGCCGAAATGATCCGTGAGCTGATCCTGGCCCTGGATCACGTCAGCAGCGATCCAAGCCTGCGATTCCTGCTGATCCGTGGCCGTGGCAAACACTTCAGCGCCGGCGCCGACCTGGCCTGGATGCAACAATCGGCCGAGCTCGACTACCACACCAACCTTGATGACGCCCGGGAACTGGCGGAGCTGATGTACAACCTCGCCAAGCTGAAAATCCCTACGCTGGCGGTCGTCCAAGGCGCGGCATTTGGCGGTGCGCTAGGATTGATCAGCGCCTGCGACATGGCCATTGGCGCCGATGAAGCGCAATTCTGCCTGTCGGAAGTGCGCATTGGCCTGGCACCCGCCGTGATCAGCCCGTTCGTGGTGCAAGCCATCGGCGAGCGCGCGGCCCGGCGTTACGCCCTGACCGCGGAACGCTTCGGCGGGCAACGGGCGCGGGAAATCGGTTTGCTGTCGGAAAGCTACCCGGCCGAGACACTGGATCACCAGGTCGAACAATGGATCGACAACCTGTTGCTCAATAGCCCTGCAGCCATGCGCGCCAGCAAGGACCTGCTGCGTGAAGTCGGCAACGGCGCCCTCACCCCGGCGCTGCGGCGTTACACCGAGAACGCCATCGCCCGCATCCGCGTCAGCCCGGAGGGCCAGGAAGGTCTGCGGGCCTTCCTGCAAAAGCGCGCACCCAACTGGCAAGCCGAGTCGAAAAATAAGGAGCCCCGTTGATGAGCGCCCCTGTCCTCACCACTTTGCTAGTGGCCAACCGTGGCGAAATCGCCTGCCGCGTGATGCGTACCGCCAAGGCCATGGGCCTGACCACCGTGGCCGTGCACAGCGCCACCGACCGCGATGCCCGCCACAGCCGCGAAGCCGACATTCGCGTCGACCTGGGCGGCAGCAAGGCGGCCGACAGTTACCTGCAAATCGACAAACTGATTGCCGCTGCCCTGGCCAGCGGCGCCCAGGCCATTCACCCCGGTTATGGCTTTCTGTCCGAGAACGCCGGGTTCGCCCGGGCGATTGAACAAGCCGGCCTGATTTTCCTCGGCCCGCCCGCCTCGGCCATCGACGCCATGGGCAGCAAATCCGCCGCCAAGGCCCTGATGGAAACCGCCGGTGTGCCGCTGGTGCCCGGTTATCACGGCGAAGCCCAGGACCTCGACACGTTCCGCGACGCCTGTGAACGCATCGGTTATCCGGTGCTGCTCAAGGCCACTGCCGGTGGTGGCGGCAAAGGCATGAAAGTGGTCGAGGACGTCAGCCAACTGGCCGAAGCCCTGGCCTCGGCCCAGCGAGAAGCGCAATCGTCGTTCGGCGATTCACGGATGCTGGTGGAGAAATACCTGCTCAAGCCGCGCCACGTTGAGATCCAGGTCTTTGCCGACCAACACGGTAACTGCCTGTACCTCAACGAGCGGGATTGCTCGATTCAACGCCGACATCAGAAGGTCGTCGAAGAAGCACCGGCGCCGGGCCTGAGTCCAGAGCTGCGGCGTGCCATGGGCGAGGCAGCGGTGCGTTCGGCGCAGGCCATCGGGTATGTCGGTGCCGGTACCGTGGAATTTTTGCTGGATGCGCGCGGCGAGTTCTTCTTCATGGAGATGAACACGCGTCTGCAAGTCGAACATCCGGTGACTGAAGCCATTACCGGCCTCGACCTGGTGGCCTGGCAGATCCGTGTGGCACGTGGCGAGCGGCTGCCGATCACTCAGGAGCAAGTGCCGCTGCTGGGCCACGCCATCGAAGTGCGGCTGTACGCCGAAGACCCAGCCAACGATTTCCTGCCGGCCACCGGGCGCCTGGCGTTGTATCGCGAATCCGCCGAAGGGCCGGGGCGTCGTGTGGACAGCGGGGTTGAAGAAGGTGATGAGATTTCGCCATTCTACGACCCGATGCTCGGCAAGCTGATCGCCTGGGGCGAGGACCGTGAACAGGCACGCCTGCGGTTGTTGAGCATGCTCGATGAATTCGCGATCGGCGGGCTGAAAACCAATATCAGCTTTCTGCGACGGATCGTCGCCCACCCTGCCTTCGCGGCGGCGGAACTAGACACGGGATTTATCCCACGTTACCAAGCGCAATTACTGCCAGAACCTGGCGAATTGGATGACGACTTCTGGCTCGCAGCGGCCCATGGCTTCGCGTTGAGCCTGATGTCGCGTGTGCGCTCTGACGACGCCCACTCGCCCTGGGCCAATACCGACGGGTTGCGCCTGGGACTGCCGAGGGAAACCACCTTGCACCTCAGCTGCGAGGGCCAGGATCGGGCGATGACGCTGGACGTTGCAACCGGTAGTGCCCAACGCCAGGGCGATCAACTGATCATCGAGCACAACGGCCTGCGCCGCAGACATCGCGCCATTCGCGCGGGCGACAGCCTGTTTCTGCAATGGGAAGGCGACCTGCACCGAATCGATGTGCATGATCCGTTAGCCGCCGCTGAGTCCAGCCATGGCCATCAGGGCGGCCTGACCGCGCCTATGAACGGCAGCATCGTTCGCGTACTGGTCAATGTCGGCCAAACGGTGGAAACCGGGACGCAACTGGTGGTGCTGGAGGCGATGAAAATGGAGCACAGCATCCGCGCGCCCAAGACCGGTGTGATCAAGGCACTGTATTGCCAGGAAGGTGAAATGGTCAGCGAGGGCAGTGTGCTGGTTGCGTTCGAAGAATAGGTATCGGCCCTTTTTTCGGGCCGATCCAGTTAAAACCTGATGGTTGCCTGCACCACTACACCGATGATGCGGCATTGTTCGGTATACAGGTTTTTCGGGTAAGTCGGATTGAGCGGAACCAGGTAACGCTGCCCGCTCTCTTCGATCAATTTACGAAAGGTCGCATCGCTGCTGCCAGGCAACTGAGCGACCACCAGTTTGCCCGGCACCGCCTCGATGGCCGGGTCTACCAGGATCGACATGCCCTCGGGGATGCTCAACCCGCTCGGCGCGGTCATCGCATCGCCGACCACTACCAGCCAGAACGCTCGCCCCTGGGCGTGGTAATCCGTCAGCTCATAGCGCGCCTGGCCGTAGGCAGCGAGATCACCTTCGCGGATCTCACCCACTTCGTTCCAATCGCTCACCGGGTAGCGGAAATACGGGTTGTACTTCTGCGCCAGGGCCATGCCTTCGTCGGTCGTGGTGTCCGGCTCACGAATCACCATCGCCACTTCCAGAAATTCCATGCCCAGCTCCTGCAGCACCCGATTCATGTCTTCGACACTCGGCTGCCGGCGCTTGGTCAGCCAATGGCCGACACCGCCCTGGGACATGCCCAAACGCTCTGCGAGCACCACTTGCGTGACGCGCAGCTCCTTCATCTTGGCCTTGACCAACTCTATCCATTTATCCATGTGCGGCACGATACGTGGCTGGCTCCGACCATCAAAACACAAATTGTAGTATTTAAATTATCGTCACAATTACGATAGGTACTATTCTGGACTCAGGATTTCAGCCCCCACACGGAGAATCTCGACAGCATGGACATCCCCAGCAAAGATCAGCCCAACAGCCCGCTCAACAGCACGTTTCCTTCACTGCAAGATTGCCCGGCGGCCCAACGCGCCCTCGACTACTACTTGAAACCAAGTGTTTCGAATGCACAGCAAGAGCATCGTTTCTTCGACGTCAATCACAACATCAGCGCAGAGGAAGCCCTGGTTCACGCGTGTGACCTGCTGCGCTGCGCGGCGGCCACCGCCCACGAATCCGCCAACCAACTCAATGGTTCGAACCGTGACCTGGCATTTTCAGTGGTGCATATGATTGATCTGGTCAAGGTGATGCTTGACCGGTCCCTGGATGGCTACCCTACTCGCTAGGCGTAACACAGGGAAATGGCGTGGCGAATGCGCACGCGAGAAAAAATTTTTCCAATCGGTGCGATAAAACCATTTGACTTGCAAATGATAATGATTATTATTGCATCAGCTGGTCGCGAGATCAGTCGATAGGCCAGAAGACCTTAGGTCGGACTTCTGGAATATCTCCTCATCAGGCTAATCACGGTTTTTGACCCGGCTTTTTGCCGGGTCTTTTTTTGCCGATTTTTCGGCTTATGGCTTCAGGCTAATGAAGTCTTTGGGTGTCGCGAATTCAGTGGCGGCGATGATAGCAAATGAATATCCATTTACAAGGGTTCCCCCGCGACACCCGTAAAAAACGATCGATAGGCAGCTACTTGAGAATCCAGTGTTGACTCTCTAAGCTGACTTGGCGTCCAGGGAGGGCGCCCCCTTCTTCACATTGATGCAAATCGTCTGATTTTCCCTTTCTTGCGTGTAAAGTAACGGCCATAAGAATCCTTTCAGGAGCCGTGACCGTGGCTAAATCCTCTTTTGATATCAGCGCCAATTTTGACAGCGGCAACATTCAGGTCGTCGACATCAGCAATCCGTTGCAGTCGTTGCTGAAGATCAGGCCCGACACCCGCAGCGCCCACTTTCAATGGTTCCACTTCAAGGCCAGCGGCCTGCACGTTGGCCAGGAATATTCCTTTCGCCTGCTCAATGCCAGCCAATCGTCCTACAACAAGGCGTGGACTGGTTACCAGACAGTCGCCTCTTACGATCACGTGAACTGGTTCCGTATTCCCACACAGTTCGAAGGCGACGCCCTGCGCTTTCACCTGGAAGCCGAACAACCTCACGCCTGGTTTGCCTACTTCGAACCCTACAGCCGTGGTCGTCACGACTGGTTGATCGAGCAAGCGTTGCACAAGGCCGGCACCGAACTGTTGGCCACCGGTAAAAGCGTGGAAGGTCGTGACATTCAATTGCTGCGCAAAGGTAGCGGCGCCGAAGGTCGGCGCAAGGTCTGGATCATCGCCCAGCAGCATCCGGGCGAGCATATGGCCGAATGGTTCATGGAGGGCGTGATCGAACGCCTCCAACACCAGGATGACCCACAGCTGGAACAACTGCTTGCCAAGGCCGATTTGTATCTGGTGCCGAACATGAACCCGGACGGTGCGTTTCATGGCCATCTGCGTACCAACGCGGTGGGCCAGGACCTCAACCGAGCCTGGCAGAACGCCAGCCCCGAAGTCAGTCCCGAGGTATTTTTCGTACAACAGCAAATGGAAAAGTACGGCGTCGACCTGTTTCTCGACGCTCATGGTGATGAAGAAATCCCCCACGTCTTCACGGCCGGATGCGAAGGCAATCCAGGCTACACGCCGCGCATTGCCGAACTCGAAGAGCGCTTTCGCAATCACCTCAAACATCAGACCAAAGACTTCCAGACCACTTACGGCTACACCCGCGACGAACCGGGCCGGGCCAACATGACGTTGGCCTGTAACGCGGTTGGTCAGAAATACGATTGCTTGTCCCTGACCCTGGAAATGCCGTTCAAGGACCACGACGACCATCCGAACCCGCTCACCGGCTGGTCCGGCAAGCGCTCGATGCAATTGGGCAAGGATGTGTTGAGCACTATTGCGGACATGGTTGACGAATTGCGCTGATCACGCGATTCCCGTGGCGAGGGAGCTTGCTCCCGCTCGGCGGCGCAGCCGTCGTGAATGAGTCTATGCGGTCTGACTGACAGATCGCGGTGCCTGGATCAGGGCTGCTTCGCAGCCCAGCGGGAGCAAGCTCCCTCGCCACCGGTCCCCTTTCAGCCCTTGCCTCGCAACATACTGTCCAACACCTCATCCCGGCGCACCCAAGCGTGAAACAGCGCCGCGGCCAGATGCACCAGCACGGTCAAGAACAACAGATACGCCAGGTACCCATGGGCCTTGCGCAGCAATGCGAACGTCTCGGCGTGCGCTGGCAGGATCGAGGGCAGTTGCAACGAGCTGCTGAGCATCACTGGGTCTCCCGCCGCCGAAATCATGCCCCAGCCCAGCAGCGGCAGGACCAGCATCAAGGCATACAACAAAACGTGCGAAGCTTTGGCCGCCAACACCTGCCAGCCAGGCAGATCGACCGGTAGCGGCGGCTGGCGGGTACTGAAGCGCACCACCAGGCGCACAATCACCAACAACAGAATCGCGATGCCCAGCGGCTTGTGCAGTTGGAGCAGCCATTCATGGCGCTCGGACACCGAGGCGACCATGCCCGCACCGATAAACAGCATGGCGATGACCATCAATGCCATCAGCCAGTGCAACAGCCGAGCCAGCGGGGCGAAGTGACGGGGGGCGCTCATGGGCGGGACTCCTGGGTGGCGGGCAGTTGGCTGACTTCGCTGGTACGTCGCAGATAGGAACTGGCATAGGCGGCGGAGCGTGCGGCCAGCAGCGGGTCTTCGGAACCTTCGATTCCGCTGGGCAGGATCAGCGGGTCATAGTTGATATCCCGGCACTCGCCGTTGTCCTGTGCCTGGGTGCGCTCCAGCACCAACGTCCCGGCATTGAGCACCTTGCGATCAGAGGGCCAGGCCTTGCTGGCATCGTTCACCGGGTCGCCCGGATTGGCCAGGGTGATATTCAACTGCCAGCGCAATGGCCCCGCGGCGAGGCGCTTCACCAGATCCTGCTCCAGAAAATCGCCACCCTGGGGAGGCATCGCATCCGCAGTGTCCCGACTCATCGGCACCACGCCCCAGCGCACCGCCTGGCGTTGCCCCGTCGGGTTGACCAAATAGAACGCATTGATGCCGTTGTAGGTTTCGGTGGCGTAACTGGCCGACGGCTTGGCCGTCTTGATCCATTGCAGGAACGGCACAGCCTCCGGGTGCGCGGCAAAAAACGCCGGCACGGCGGCAGGGTTGGGTTTCCCCGTGGCCGGGTCCGGTGATTGGGCCTGTTGCAATTGATAGAAGGCTTCGGGCGTGCCCACCGGAAACACTGGCATGCTGTTCATGCCGGTGCGCCATTGCTGGCCGTTGGCTTGGGTGAAACGCAGCGCCAGGCTGCGGATCGGTACGCTGCCGTCAGGTGCATAGGGGTTGCCACTGGGCAAGGCGAAACGTCCGACCACTGGCGTTCGCGCGTCCAGGAACACTTGGGCACTGGAGAAGGCGCGGGCCTCGCCGCTGCTTTCGAAGTAGCCGGCGACGCAGACACCTTTTGAGTGATTACGCCGGAAGCCCGGGTGAACACCGTTATTTTTTTCCAGCACGTTGACCAGCGCATCCGGTGTCAGCCGCTGTGGGTCGAGGGTGCCATGGACATAGGCAAACGCCCCGGCCAGCGCGGCAACGATCACGGCGATGCCGCTCAGGCGCAGCGTCAGGCTGGCGGCGCTCAACGGCGGCCGACTCGGTGAAGAGGAAGGGGCAACCATGAACAAGCTCCAAGGCTCAAGGCCATTTGCGGAAAGGACCCGTCAGACGAAGCCCTGACAGGTTTATTCCCACGCCGCGTATTTATTTTTCCTGGACTGGAATAATCTCGTTCGCGGGTCGCCTTTCCAGTCCCGGCGCAGTGACTGCCCACAGAAGCCACACTCCCATGAACGAAATCGACGAACAGTTACGCGAGCTCATCCCCAGGCTACGGCGTTTTGCCGTGTCGCTGACGCGTAACCCGAGCAACGCCGATGACCTGGTGCAGGCGTGCCTGGAGCGGGCGTTGTCCAAATGGAACGACAAGCGCCCGGACGGCGACCTGCGGGCCTGGCTGTTTTCGATTCTGTATCGGCAGTTTCTCGACGCTCATCGCCGCTCACGGCGTTATGCACGCATGCTGGAGTTTTTCACCGGCCGCGACGATGCCCACCCTTCGGCCGAACGCAGCGTGATCGCACAATCATCCCTCCAGGCGTTCGAGCAACTCACCACAGAACAACGGGCGCTGTTGCTATGGGTGTCGGTGGAAGGCTTGAGTTACCAGCAAGTCGCCGACATCCTCGGCGTGCCGACCGGCACCGTGATGTCACGCCTGTCCCGCGCCCGCCAGGCCCTGCGCCAACTCAGCGATGGCGAAATCACCCGCCCTACCCTGCGGATACTCAAATGATCAACATGCCTCCCAGCGACAGCGACTTGCACGCCTACGTCGATCGCCAACTGAGTGAAAACGACCAACGCCTGATGGAAACGTACCTCGGCACTCATCCCGACGTCGCCGCGCGGGTCCGCGCCTGGCAACAGGACGTGCAACACCTGCGCACGGCCCTGAGTGGCGCCTTGCAACAGCCCGCCAATCCGAATCTCGATCCGGCAATGATTAGCCAACGCCTGAAACATCGATCCCGCCGTCGCCTGGCCAACGCCGCGGTGTTACTGCTGGCGGTCAGCGTGGGCGGCTACAGTGGCTGGCAGGCGCGGGAAATGACCCTCCTCAGCGCTGCTGCACCCATGGCTGATGCCCTGCAGGCATACCGGTTATTCGCCCAGCAGGGCATCCTTCCAGCCGATTACCAAACCGGTGACGAGGGCAACATGCAAGGCTGGCTAGATCGTTATTTCACCCAGGCGAACCGGCTACCGGACCTGTCGGGCGCGGGCTTCAAGCCGGTCAGCGGCCGCTTGCTCAGCACCGAGCAAGGTGCGGCGGCCATGGTGGTTTACCAAGACGCGAGCGGCCAGAAGATCAGCTTCTACGTGCGCCCGCCAGGCCCGAAAAATTTCCTGCTGCCCCGAGGCAGTCGGCGCGACGGCGAGTTGCAGGCCGAGTATTGGTCCGGACCGGGATACAACTATGCGATGGTCATACCGAGTGATACGCCGACGGTGCAAAGGCTCAAGCAGACATTGGACTTCTGATTCACGCAGATCCCTGTGGGAGCGAGCTTGCTCGCGATAGCGGTGTGTCTGTCGGCACATCACTGACTGAACCATCGCCATCGCGAGCAAGCTCGCTCCCACAGGGGGACGGCGGTGTTCTTGAGAAAGTGCTCACCCCTGCCCAAACACCTGCGAAGGCCTGCGCAGCAGCGGGTCGAACGGGTTGACCCGCGGTCCGATCAGGGCCGCCTCGCGCTTGAGCATTTCCACCACCGTTGGCAGGCGATCAGGGCCCAATCGGTCGCTCACCGTTGCCACGCTCAAGGCGGCCATGGCCCGCCCCTCACGGTCAAGGATCGGCACCGCCACCCCGGCCATGCCTTGCAACACGCCGGTATTGCGCCCGGCGTAACCCAGCGTGCGCACGTTCTCCACTTCCGAACGCAGAAAGACTTCGTCGTACAAATGGAAATCCTTGAGCCGCGGCAGGTTGTATTGAATCACCGTGTCACGCTCTTCTTCCGGCAGGAACGCCAGGATGGCCAGGCTCCCCTGCCCCACGCCCAGTGCCACTCGGCCGCCAATGTCGCCGGTAAATGTACGGATCGGGAACGGCCCTTCGCTGCGGTCCAGGCAGATGGCATCAAAACCGCTGCGCGCCAGCAGAAATAACGAATCCCCCAGAGACGCTGACAACCGCAGCATGGCCGGCCGTGCAAGATCGCGCAGGTTGCCAGTGTTGCCGGCACGGGCAGCCAGGGCAAAAAAGTCCAGGCTCAGGCGATAGCGTTTGCTGCGCGCGTCCTGCTCGACCATGCCTTCGTCCATCAGGCTGCGCAACAAGCGATGGGTAGTGGGCTGGGACAAGCCAATACGCTGGGCCAACTGCGTCACCCGCTCCCCGCCCTCGACGGTGTCACCCAGGCTGCGCAGTACGGCGAACAGCCTGGAGACCGCGCCGACCCCTACTTCACTCTTCTCGTTATTCCGATCAATGGAATTCTGCATTTGATTGCTCATAAATAAATTTACTCACCGAATGAAACTGAAAATAGTCTTCGCTTCAGTGAAATAGTCCATTGAGCCCATCCTATTCTTCGTCCTACTCTGCGTCCATACAGGGGCGATTCGAACAACAGCGGCAGCCGACCCAAAGTCGAGCGCCAACGCACCCCGCAGCACCCTTTCGTATCTGCCCATACAAAAAAGCGCGCCTCACGGCGACGCATAACAATCTCAGGTGGAGCGCAGCGATGGCTTTTGTGCAACTTGAAGGACTTGGCAAACGTTACGGCGAGATCGACGCCGTGGTCGCCACCAACCTCTCGGTGGAGAAAGGCGAATTCGTCTCGCTGCTGGGGCCCTCCGGCTGCGGCAAAACCACGACGCTGCAAATGATCGCCGGCTTCGTCGAAGTCACCAGCGGCCGCATCCTGCTGGACGGTCGCGACATTACCCACGCCAAGCCCGCCAGCCGAGGCCTGGGCGTGGTGTTCCAGAGTTACGCGCTGTTCCCTCACATGACCGTCAAGGACAACGTCGCCTTCGGCCTGCGCATGCGCAAAGTGGCCAGCGCCGAGCTGCAACAACGGGTGGATCGGGTGCTGAAACTGGTGCGCCTGGACCCGCACGCCGAGCGCTACCCACGGGAACTCTCGGGCGGCCAGCGCCAGCGCGTCGCCCTCGCCCGGGCGCTGGTGATCGAACCACCGGTGCTGCTGCTCGACGAACCACTGTCCAACCTCGACGCCAACCTGCGCGAGGAGATGCAATACGAAATCCGCCGCATCCAGCGAGAAGTCGGGATCACCACGTTGATGGTGACCCACGACCAGTCCGAGGCGCTGTCGATCAGTGACCGGGTCGTGGTGATGCAGGCCGGGCGCATCACCCAGATCGACGCGCCCTACACCCTTTACGAACACCCGCGCACCGAGTTCATTTCCGGCTTCGTCGGCAAAGCCAACCTGTTGCCCGGCGTCCGCGACAGCGCGGGGGCCGTTCAAGTGTGCAGCCCGGGTAACGGGGAACTGACCCTGAGCCTGCGCCCGGAAAAAATCGACCTGTGTGAATCCGGCTCGGGTCGCCTGCAAGGCACCCTCACCAACCGTTTCTTTCTCGGCAGCCAGTGGCTCTATGGCGTCTCGACCAGCCTGGGCGAACTCTGCGTGGTCCGCCGCAACGACGGCTCCGCGCCGATGACCGAAGGCACGGCGGTGGGCCTGGACTGGGACCCGGCGCTGGTGCGGGTGCTGAGCGTGGACGAGGTGCCGGCATGAAGCTGCTCGATGCGATGCGCCGGGGACGCCAAGGCTACCTGATGTCTGCGCCGGCGCTGGCTTTGTACCTGGGCCTGCTGGTCATTCCCCTCGGCCTGACGCTGGTGCTGTCGTTCAACGTCTTCGACTACAGCTCAGGCATCGACGGCGACGCCTATACCCTCGACCACTACGCCAGCCTGCTGGGCGACCCATACTTCTACGAGATCTTTTTGCGCACGCTCTGGATCAGCGCCCTGACCACGATTTTGTGCGTGCTGATCGGCGTGCCCGAAGCCTACGTCCTCAGCCGCATGCGGGCGCCGTGGCGCTCGATCTTCCTGATCCTGATCCTCACGCCGCTGCTGATTTCGGTGGTGGTGCGAGCCTTCGGCTGGAGTCTGTTGCTCGGCGCTGACGGCCTGGTCAACCAGGCCCTGCAAGCCTTCGGCGGCTCGCCGGTGAAGCTGCTCTATACGCCGTTCGCCGTAGTCATCGCCCTGGTCCACGTGATGTTGCCGTTCATGATCATTCCGGTCTGGACCTCGCTGCAAAAACTCGACCCGGCCGCCGAACAGGCCGCGCTGTCCCTGGGGGCCAGCCAGTTCACGGTGATCCGCAAGGTCGTGCTGCCGCAGATCATGCCGGGCGTGCTGTCGGGCACGCTGATTGTGTTCGGTCTCGCCGCCAGTTCCTTCGCCATTCCCGGCCTGCTCGGCGGCCGCCGCCTGAAGATGGTCGCCACGCTGATCTACGACCAGTACCTGTCGGAGCTGAACTGGCCCATGGGCGCGACCATTGCCGTCGCCCTGCTGCTGCTCAACCTACTGATCATGCTGTCGTGGAACCGGATGATCGAAGGCCGCTACAAGAAGTCATTGGGGTAACTCGTCATGTCCAGGAACGGTCCTTTCGCCCTGTTGTTTCATGCCCTGGTGGTGGTGTTCATGCTGGCGCCGCTGGTGGTGGTCTGTCTCGTCGCCTTCACCCCGGAAAACACCCTGAGCCTGCCAACCACGGAATTTTCCCTGCGCTGGTTCCGCGCGGTGTTCGAGCGTGCGGATTTCGTCGATGCGTTCTACAACAGCCTGATCCTCGCCTTCTGCGCCGCCTCCCTGGCGACGTTGATTGCGGTACCGGCGGCCCTGGCGATCACCCGGCTCGAGTTTCCAGGCCGGGACTTTTTCAACGGCCTGTTCCTGTCGCCGATCATCATCCCGCACCTGGTATTGGGCGTCGCACTGCTGCGCCTGTTTGCGCTGATGGGCGTGAACGGCAGCTTTGCCTGGCTGATCTTCGCCCACGTGCTGGTGATTACGCCGTATGTGCTGCGCCTGGTGCTCGCTTCCGCCATCGGCCTGGACCGCAGCGCCGAGCAGGCCGCGCAATCACTGGGGGCCGGGCGCTTCACACTGTTTCGGCAAATCACCTTGCCGATGATCCTGCCAGGAGTGGCCGGGGGCTGGTTGCTGGCGTTCATCAACAGCTTCGATGAAGTCACGTTGTCGATCTTCGTCACCTCGCCAGCCACACAAACCTTGCCGGTGCGCATGTACGTGTACGCCACCGAATCCATCGACCCGATGATGGCGGCGGTGTCGGCACTGGTCATTGCGCTGACCGCGGTGACCATGATTCTGCTCGACCGGGTCTATGGCCTGGATCGAGTCCTGGTAGGCAAACAATGAGGGCGCCATGGCTCTGCTGAAACGACTGGCCGAAGGCGACCGCCCGGCCCTGGACTTTACCCTCGACGGCAGACCTGCCACCGGCCTGCTGGGCGACACGCTGCTGACCGCCGTGCTGACCCGCAGCGAACACCTGCGCGGCAGTGACTTCAGCGCCGAGCCCCGGGCCGGATTCTGCCTGATGGGCGCCTGCCAGGATTGCTGGGTGCGCCTGGGCGACGGCCGTCGCGTCCGCGCCTGCTCGACCCTGCTCGAAGCTGGGCAGGACATCCGCCGCGAGCCGGGGCGTCTGGTATGAACAATGCCGCCTGGACTGGCCCCATCGCGAGCAAGCTCGCTCCCACGGGGAGCCTACAGCGTTCACAAAACCAAAACCCACTCCCGATCCAATGTGGGAGCGAGCTTGCTCGCGATGGCGGCTTCAACAGCACTATAAATCCACAGCGCCTGTCGACGAGGTGGATATGAAACCGGTCGCCATCATCGGCGCCGGCCCAGCCGGTATCCGTGCTGCGCAGACCCTGGTCGCCCACGGCGTGTACCCCGTCCTGCTGGACGAAGCCGCCCGCGGTGGCGGGCAGATTTATCGGCGCCAACCGGCCAACTTCAAGCGCTCGCCCGCCAAGCTCTATGGCTTCGAAGCGCACAAGGCCAGCGCCCTCCACCAGACCCTGGACGAGTTGCGCGAGCAGCTCGATTACCGTCCCGACACACTGGTGTGGAACGCCGAAGCCGGTCTGCTGGACACCTTGCATGAGGGCCGTGCCGACCGTCTTGAGTACGCCAGCGTGATCGTCGCCACCGGGGCCACCGACCGGATCCTGCCCGTGCCGGGTTGGACCCTGCCCGGGGTGTACAGCTTGGGCGCGGCGCAGATCGCGCTGAAGTTCCAGGGCTGCGCCATCGGTGAGCGGGTGGTGTTCGCCGGCAGCGGTCCCTTGCTGTATCTGGTGGCGTATCAGTACGCCAAGGCCGGTGCCAGCGTGGTCGCGGTGCTCGACAGTTCGCCCTTCAGCGCCCAGGTCCGCGCCCTGCCCGGCCTGCTGGTGCAACCGGCCACCCTCGCCAAGGGTCTCTACTACCGCGCCTGGCTGACGGCCCACGGCATCCGCGTGCACCAAGGCGCGAATCTGTCGCGTATCGACGGCGACCGCCGGGTGCAGTCGCTGGCATGGCGCAACGCAAAAGGCGAGCACAGCCTCGATTGCGATGCGGTGGCCTTCGCCCACGGCTTGCGCAGCGAAACTCAGTTGGCCGACCTGCTGGGCTGCGAGTTTTCCTGGAACGCTCTCAACCGCGCCTGGCTGCCACTGCGGGACCGCGCCGGACGCAGCAGCGTGACCGGGGTTTACCTGGCGGGCGACGGTGCCGGAATCATGGGCGCCGATGCCGCCGAGATGGCCGGTGAACGGGCGGCCCTGGCCTTACTTGAAGACCTCGGTTACTTGATCGACCCGCAGCGTTGCACCCAGCTGGAACAATCCCTCGAGCGCATCGGCCATTTCCGACAAGGCCTGGAGCGCGCATTTGCCTTTCCCGAAGGTTGGGCCACCGACGCAGCCGACAGCCTGATGATCTGCCGCTGCGAAGAAGTCAGCGTCGGCGACATCCGCCAGGTAGTGGGCGAAGGCCACTGGGAGATCAACCGGGTCAAGGCCCATTGCCGGGTCGGCATGGGGCGTTGCCAAGGACGGATGTGTGGCGCCGCCGCCGCCGAAATCATTGCCCGCGAGAGTGGCCGCCCGGTCTCCAGCGTCGGCCGCTTGCGTGCCCAGGCGCCGATCAAGCCGCTGCCGTTCGGCCTGGAGATCGAGCCATGATCGACGTGGACGTGGTGATCATTGGCGGCGGCATCGTCGGGGCCTCGGCCGCGTTGTTCCTGAGCCAGGCCGGACAGCGGGTGGCTCTGTTGGAACGGGATTTCTGCGGTTCGCACTCCAGCGGCGTGAACTACGGCGGTGTTCGCCGCCAGGGACGGCCGTTGTCGCAACTGCCCCTGTCGCAACGGGCCCATGAAATCTGGAGCCAACTGCCCCGGTTGATCGGCATCGACGGTGAATACCAGCGCAGCGGTCATCTGAAACTGGCCCGCAGCGCTGAAGATCTGCAAGCGTTACAGGACTACGCCGCCAGCAGCCAGGGCTTCGGCCTCGATTTGCAACTGCTCGATCGCGAGGCGTTGCGCGCGCGGTTTCCGTGGGTCGGCGCCGTCGCGGTCGGGGCATCGCTGTGCCCGGACGACGGTCACGCCAACCCGCGCCTGGTGTCGCCGGCATTCGCCCAGGCAGCCCGCCGACATGGCGCGCAGGTCTACGAACAATGCGCGGTCAGCGCCGTGGAGCACGACGGTCAGCGCTTTGCTGTACACACCGAAACGGACCTGGCGTTTCACGCGCCGTGGCTGTTGAACTGCGCCGGCGCCTGGTCGAGCCAGTTCGCTGCACAATTCGGCGAAGCGGTGCCGATGTCTGCCGGGCACCCGGCGATGCTGGTCACTGAGCCGTTGCCCCTGGTGATGAATGCCAGCACCGGTGTGGAAGGCGGCGGCATTTACGCCCGGCAAGTCGTACGCGGCAATTGCATTCTGGGGGGCGGTCAAGGTTTCGCGCTGGACGACGCTCGCGCCCGGCCCGGCCAGAACGCCGTGATTGAGATCCTGCGCCAAGCGGTCGAACTCTACCCATTTCTCGAAGGTGCCCAAGCGATTCGTACCTGGAGCGGCACCGAAGGATACCTGCCCGATCGCCAGCCGGTGATCGGCCACAGCAGCACCCAACCCGGTCTGTTGCATGCATTCGGCTTTGCCGGCGCAGGCTTTCAGATCGGCCCTGCGGTGGGCCAGGCGCTCACCGAGATCATCTGCAGCGGCGCCTCAACCACACCGCTGGATGCGTTTTCCATCACCCGGTTTCACTCCATCTCCGTTGCTTGATAGAGGAAGGTCGCGCCATGAATAACGTCAAACGCAGTGCATTGTTCGGTTTCTGCTCGCTGGGTTTCACTGGCCTGGGCGCCCTGCTCCCGGTCACCCAGGCGTTGGCCGAACCGACGCTTTACCTGGGCATGAACGGCGGGACCATGGAGCGGCTCTACGCCGACAAGGTCTTGCCGGCGTTCGAGAAAGCCAACAACGTCAAAGTGGTGATCGTGCCCGGCACCTCCGCCGACATCCTGGCGAAAGTCCAGGCCAGCAAAGGCAACCCGCAGATGCACTTGATGTTCCTGGATGACGGCATCATGTACCGCGCCATCGCCATGGGGCTGTGCGACAAGCTGGAGGACAGTCCGACCCTGGCGCAGATTCCGGCCAAGGGTCGCATCAAGGATCAAGCCGTGGCCGTTAGCCTCGGGGTGACAGGACTGGCCTACAACACACGGTTGTTCAAGGAAAAAGGCTGGAGCGCGCCGACCTCATGGATGGACTTGGCCGATCCGCGTTTCAAGGACAAAGTGGTGTTCCAATCGATGGCCTCGTCCACATTCGGCCTGCACGGCTTCCTGATGTTCAACCGGATCCAGGGCGGCAGCGAGGCCGACGTCGAGCCGGGTTTCAAGGCCTGGCCAAACACCGTCGGACGCAACGTGCTGGAGTACATCCCGAGCTCGGCGAAGATTTCCGAAATGCTGCAGACCGACGAAGCCGCGCTGTTCCCACTGACGCCGACCCAGGTCACCGCGCTGAAACTCAAGGGCATGTCGGTGGAGTACGCGCAACCGAAGGAAGGCGCCGTGGTACTCAACGTCGCCGAATGCGCCATCGCCCAAAACACCCAACCTGAACTGGCGCAGAAGCTCGCCGCGTTCCTGCTGTCCCCGCAAGCCCAGGCCATCGCCCTGGAAGAAGGCGACCAGATCCCGTCCAACCCCAACACCCCGACCACCGACAAAACCCGTGGCCAGGTGGAGGCGATGAAGCAATACCTGGAAACCGCGATTGCCGTGGATTGGGACCAGGTCAACGAACAGCGCCCGGCCTGGAACGCACGGTGGAACCGCAGCATCGAGCGCTAGAGCGTTCGACATCGGCCCACGTTTTGTAGTTATCATGCGGCCATCTTGAGCTTGATGCCTGATGCCAATGAACCTGTGGCGAGGGAGCTTGCTCCCGCTCGGCGGCGAAGCCGTCGTGAATGAGTCTACGCGGTCTGACTGACAGACCGCGGGGCCTGGATCAGAGCTGCTTCGCAGCCCAGCGGGAGCAAGCTCCCTCGCCACAGGGCCATGGTTGGCTTCAGGTGTTGCGCCCGCCCCTTGATCAACAGCGAACCCCTCCATGGATACCCTCGCCCAACTCCGCGCCGGCCAGCTGTCAGGCATCACCCGGCTGGACCTGGCCTGCGGCCTGACGCAGTTTCCCAGGGAAATCTTCGACCTGGCCGATTCCCTAGAGGTCCTCAACCTCAGCGGCAATGCGCTGGACACGCTGCCCGACGACCTGCATCGGCTGACCCGCCTGCGCGTGCTGTTCTGTTCGGACAACCGTTTCACTGAACTGCCCGAATGCCTGGGCCGTTGTGCCGCGCTGACCATGGTCGGCTTCAAGGCCAATCGCATCGAGCGCGTAAGCGGCGCCGCCCTGCCGCCGCTGCTGCGCTGGCTGATCCTGACGGACAACTGCGTCAGCCAATTACCGGATGAGCTGGGCCAACGCCCCCATCTGCAAAAGCTGATGTTGGCCGGCAACCGCTTGCAGCAATTGCCGGCGAGCCTGGGCCAGTGCCATCGCCTTGAGCTGCTGCGCATCGCCGCCAATCAGCTGACCGAACTGCCGCAATGGCTACTGGAACTGCCCAGCCTCAGTTGGCTGGCCTACGCCGGTAACCCGCTGGAACCCCAAGCCCATGCCCCGGCAGCCACAACACCTTTCGACTGGTCCCAACTGAGCCTGCAACAGCGGTTGGGCGAAGGGGCGTCGGGGGTGATTCACCAGGCACTCTGGCAGCCGCCAGGCCAGGTCGCGCGCAAAGTCGCGGTGAAGTTGTACAAAGGCCAGATCACCAGCGACGGCTCGCCGCTGCATGAAATGCAGGCTTGCATCACCGCGGGCCGGCATCCGAACCTGATTGACGTGTTGGGCCAGATCGTCGGGCATCCCGAGGAACAGGCCGGGCTGGTGATGGCGCTGATCGAGCCCAGCTACCGCAATCTGGCCGGGCTGCCGAGCCTGGCCTCGTGCACCCGCGACGTGTATGCCGACGAGCTGCGCTTGAGCGCCCCAGTGGCCTTGCGCATCGCCCGCGGCATCGCCTCGGTGGCGGCGCACCTGCATCGCCAGGGCATCACCCATGGCGATTTGTACGGACACAACATTCTTTACGATGACCAGGGCGATTGCTTGTTGGGAGACTTTGGCGCGGCGTCTTTTCACGCCACCGCCGATACCTTGCAAACCCGCGCACTGCAACGCATCGAGGTGCGGGCCTTCGGGATTCTGCTGGGGGAATTGCTGGCGCGGATTGAGCCGGCGTCCAGTGCCATGGAGTTGGCAATGATGCACGAGCTGCAGGCACGCTGCTGTCAGCCAGACGTGCTGGCGCGGCCGGGGTTCGATGAGATTGAAGACTTACTGCAAGACCGTGGCGAGGGAGCTTGCTCCCGCTGGGCTGCGAAGCAGCCCTGATCCGGGCACCGAGGTCTGTCAGTCAGACCGCGTAGACTCATTCACGACGGCTTCGCCGCCGAGCGGGAGCAAGCTCCCTCGCCACAAGGGATCTGTGCCGTTTACCCCGCCAACCCGACAAACATATCCTGCACATCATCATGGTTGTCGAGGCCTTCAAGGAACGCTTCGACTTCAGCCATTTGCTCATCGGTCAGGCCGCTGACCGGGTTCTTCGGCTGATAGCCCAGCTTCGCCGACAACACGGTGAAACCCTGCTCCGGCAGCGCCTTCTGCACGGCATCAAGATCGACAGGATCAGTGAGGAACAACGTCGCGCCCTCTTCGCCTGGCTCAAAATCCTGGGCACCGGCCTCGATGGCGGCCATTTCCGGATCGGCGTCCGGGCTGTCCGGCGCGGCCTCGATCATGCCGACATGATTGAAGTCCCACGCCACCGAGCCCGAGGCGCCCAGTTGGCCCTTGCGGAACGCAACGCGAATTTCGGCAACGGTGCGGTTGATGTTGTCGGTCACGCATTCAACGATCAGCGGCACCTGATGCGGGGCAAACCCTTCGTAAGTGACGCGGTGGTATTGCACGGTCTCACCGAGCTGGCCAGAACCTTTCTTGATCGCACGCTCCAGGGTCTCGCGGGGCATCGAGGCCTTCTTCGCCTGCTCGACCACCAGTCGCAAGTGCGCGTTGGTCGCGGTATCGGCACCGTTGCGCGCGGCAATGGTGATTTCTTTCACCAGCTTGCCGAAGATCTTGCCCTTGGCGTTGGCAGCCGCTTCTTTGTGTTTAACCTTCCACTGTGCGCCCATTACTCACTCTCTTGTCTGACGCGCCGAGACATCTGCCGGCCGGCGCTGTGGCGCAAGTTTATACGGCCTAAACCGGCTGATCGACCAAAAAATTTCCCGGCTGAATCGACATTTTCCCAGGATGTTGTAGGGGGATTCTGAAATAGCGATTCACTGGCACCCTTCCGCCCTGGGGTTTCGTACCCTCTGCGCCTCTCTCCCTGCAAGTAAGAGCTGCGATGCGCAACGACACGGAAAGTCCCTTCAGCCTGATCCTCACGCAAAGCGACTTGAGACTGCAAGTATTGCGGCTCAACGGTCGGGAAGCCCTCAACCAGCCGTACCGCTTTGACCTCGAACTGATCGGCCTGGCGCCGCCGATGAATCCCGACGCGCTACTCGGGCAACCGGCCTTCCTGCGCCTGGACGGCGAGTCGGGCATCCATGGGATTGTCCACAGCGTCAGCCTGAGCGCTCATACCTCGCACCGCATCGGCTACCGCGTGGCGCTGGTGCCTTACCTCCAGCATTTGGATCAAGGCCCACGACGCCGGATTTTCCATCGACTCAGCGTTGTGCAAGTGCTGCAACGTCTGTTGGAAGACAACGCGCTGCCCGTCCACAGCTACCGTTTCGAACTGCTCCATGGGCAGTATCCGCTCCGGCCCTTCTGCATCCAGTACGAGGAAAGCGATCTGGATCTGTTACAACGCTTATGCGAGGAAGAAGGCATCCACTATCACTTCGAACATGCCCTCGAGGGGCATGTCCTGGTGTTCGCCGAAGACCCTGCCAGCTTTCCCGCGCAGCCGATCGAGTTGACACTGCGCCAGGACGCCGGCCCGCAATCGACGATCCAACGACTTTATCAGCGTCACCACTCAATAACGCCTGGCCTGCCTGCAGACTTCAGCGACCGGGCGATGAGCGAAGCGGCCGCCAGCGCAGCGAATCACGCGTTCAAAAGTGTCGACCACGAAACAATGCGGCGCAATCCGGCGCAGGCTTATCGTGACCAGGTCGGTCGCCGGAACCTTGAACGGTTGCGCTGTCGGCAACGGCAGATCCACGGCCACAGCACCCAGCCAACCTTGCGCAGCGGCCATATCGCGCAGATCAGCGAACACCCGATCTCCACCTTCAATGACCAATGGCTGATCACAGAAGTCCAGCATCGCGGGCGACAGTTTTCGATTCTTGAAACCAACCTGCCGTCCACACCGCCTGCCCGAGACTATCGCAACCGATTCTCGGCCATTGCATGGTCCACCGTGTTCAGGCCGGCACTCAAGCATCGCAAACCGAGTATCCCCGGTTATCACCTCGCTCATGTGCTCGGTCCTCCCGGCCAGCCGGCCAGACGCGATGAGCGCGGCCACGTCGATGTCAGCCTGTGGGCACCGGATGACGAAGGCATCAGCCTGCCCGTGTCGCGACTGACGCTGGACGCCAGCCCCACCCTGATAGCCGGCAGTGAAGTACGGGTGAGCTTTCTCGATGGCGACCCCGACCGGCCGGTGCTGTGCCCCGGGGCTGTCGATACCGGCGCAGGATCGGCCGCGGCAGCGCCGAAACCACCGTTGCGCGATCATGATGCGGGGCTGCTGTTGGACTGGCTGCTGAACCCTCCGGACTTGACGCCCTGAGCCCAAGCGCGGTTGACGGCGGATTACTCGAACCCTCGGCGGCCTTGCAAGCCGCCGGTGTGCACGAAGATCAAGCGGGTACCTGGGACAAACCGCCCGGCCTCGACCTGTGTCTTGAGCAACATCAGCGCTTTGCCGGTGTACAACGGCTCCAGCTCGAGGGCAGCGGTGGTTTCGATGAAGGCGCTGAGTTCGGCATCGACCCGGGCGAACCCGCCACGGCTGCCGTCGAACAACTCATAACGCGGACTACAAAGCCCCGCCGTTGCCATGATGCTTGCGACCTGCTGCGCCACGCCGTGATCCTGGGGCACCGCCAGCACGCCATAGACCGGGCGCTCCCCCGCTTCAGCCAGCACCAGCCCCGCCAGCGATGTGCCGGTGCCGCAGGCCAACCACCAGCCGTGATAGTCCGCCCACCCCAATGTCGCCAGTTGTTCACGGGCGCTGGTCACCCAGCCCATGCAGCCCTGGGCGCCGGGCAATCCTGAACCGCCCTCGGGCACAGGATGCAAATGTGGGTAACGCGCCTGCCACGGCACCCAGAAATCTGCAGCGTGTCGCTCTCGGTATCCGCCATACCCCAACCAGTGCAACGTCATACCGAACGCTTTCAGGTCGAGCACCGTCGGCGTGTCCTGGGGGTTGCCGCGCAGCAGCCCGACGGTTGCAAAACCGAAACGCTTGCCTGCCGCGGCCAGGGCATGCAAATGGTTGGAATAGGCGCCTCCCAGGCTCATGACCCCTTCGGCACCGACCTCGTGGGCCGCGCGCAAATGGTGAACCAACTTGAACCACTTGTTACCACTGATCAGTGAATCGATGCGGTCCAGGCGCAACACCGCCACTTCAATGCCGGCATGGACAAGCCAGTCCAGATGAAGGGGTTCGAGGTGGGGTTGGGGGTGCCAGTCGAGGGCGGGGAGTAGCATCGCGGTGGGCCGGAGGGGGAGATGCCGGCATATTAACAGCTCGGTGTAGGGAGACTTCAGGATCGGAGTTCACCACCTCCCTGTGGGAGCGAGCTTGCTCGCGATAGAGGCAGGCCAGTCGACATTGATGCAACTGACTAACCGCAATCGCGAGCAAGCTCGCTCCCACAGGGAGATTGGAGATCTACCGTCTTGCGCCTTACAACTGCGCCGCCAACCGCGACCCCTGGTTGATCGCCCGCTTGGCATCCAGCTCCGCCGCCACGTCGGCACCGCCGATGAGGTGCACGTTCTGCCCCGCTGCTTCCAAGCCTTCCTGCAACTCGCGCAACGGATCCTGGCCGGCACAGATCACGATGTTGTCCACCGGCAGTACTTGCGGCTCGCCGGTTTCGCCGATGCGAATGTGCAGACCGTCATCGTCGATCTTCAGGTACTCGACGCTGTTGAGCATCTGCACCTGCTTGTTCTTCAACCCCGTGCGGTGAATCCAACCGGTGGTCTTGCCCAAGCCGTCGCCCACCTTGGATTTCTTGCGCTGCAACAGGAACACCTGACGCGCCGGGGCATGAGGCTCGGCCTTGATCCCGGCCACGCCGCCGCGAGCCTGGAGCTGGGTGTCGATCCCCCATTCCTTCCAGAACGCTTCGCGGTCCTGGCTGGTGGCGACGCCCTGATGCACCAGGAACTCCGACACATCGAAGCCGATACCGCCCGCGCCGATCACCGCCACGCTGCGACCCACCGGCTTGCGCTCGAGGATCACGTCCAGGTAGCTCAGCACCTTGGCATGCTCCACGCCGGGAATCGCCGGCATGCGCGGCGCGATACCGGTGGCGAGGATAATCTCGTCGTAACCGCCCGCCACCAGCTGTGCCACATCCACACGGGTGTCGAGGCACAGCTCGACGTGGCTGGTCTGCAATTTGCGATGGAAGTAACGCAGGGTTTCAAAAAACTCTTCCTTGCCCGGCACGCGCTTGGCAACGTTGAACTGGCCACCGATCTCACTGGCCGAATCGAACAACGTCACCTGATGACCGCGCTCGGCCGCCACCGTAGCGGCGGACAGCCCGGCCGGGCCGGCGCCCACAACAGCGATTTTCTTCACCTGCGTCACCGGCAAGTAGTTGAGCTCGGTTTCATGGCACGCCCGTGGGTTCACCAGGCAACTGGTGAGCTTGCCGCCAAAGGTATGGTCGAGGCAGGCCTGGTTGCAGCCGATGCAGGTATTGATTTCATCGCCACGCCCCGCGGCTGCCTTGTTGACGAACTCCGGGTCCGCCAGGAACGGCCGCGCCATGGAAACCATGTCGGCGTCACCTTCGGCGAGAATCTGCTCGGCCACTTCCGGGGTGTTGATACGGTTGGTGGTGATCAGCGGGATATTCACCGAACCACGCAGTTTGGCCGTGACTTTACTGAACGCCGCCCGCGGAACCTTGGTGGCAATGGTGGGGATCCGCGCCTCATGCCAGCCGATGCCGGTGTTGATCATCGTCGCACCGGCCTGCTCGATGGCCTTGGCCAACTGGACGATCTCGTCCCAGGAACTGCCGCCCTCTACCAGGTCGAGCATCGATAAACGAAAAATAATGATGAAATTCGGGCCAACCGCTTCGCGTACCCGACGCACGATTTCCACCGGCAGGCGCATGCGATTTTCGTAGCTGCCGCCCCAGCGGTCAGTACGGTGGTTGGTGTGGGCCGCTAGGAACTGGTTAATGAAATAACCTTCCGAGCCCATGATTTCGACACCGTCGTATTCGGCTTGCTGGGCCAGCACCGAACAGGTGACGAAATCACTGATCTGCTTCTCGATACCCTCCTCGTCCAACGCCTTGGGCTTGAACGGGTTGATCGGCGCCTGGATCGCGCTCGGCGCCACTTGCTTGGGGCTGTAGGCATAGCGCCCGGCGTGAAGAATCTGCATGCAGATCTTGCCACCGGCCTCGTGTACCGCCCGGGTGACGATCTGATGCTTGAGAGCCTCTTCTTCAGTGGTCAGCTTGGCGGCGCCGGAGTACACGCCGCCCTCGTCGTTCGGCCCGATCCCGCCGGTGACCATCAGGCCCACACCGCCCCGGGCCCGCTCGGCAAAATACGCCGCCATGCGTTCGAAACCGCCGGGCTTCTCTTCAAGACCGGTGTGCATCGAGCCCATCAGGGTACGGTTGCGCAACGTGGTAAAGCCCAGGTCCAACGGGGCCAACAGGTTCGGGTAATGAGAGGCGGTCATCGGGTCACTCCACAACGGCAATCACGGGAATTGCGGAAGCTCTGCGGCTTCCATCAGTCATGCCCAACAGCCTAAGAGCCGGGATGCGGGCACTCAATGACCGTAACTGACAACTTAATGATCCAAATGCGCAGCGCGCCGATCAATGCGTCGAACAGCCGGCCATGAGCGTCTGCTACTTTTGGCGACCTGCTTCAAGCACGGGTGCAATTTGACTTTGCGTAGGCTCCCACTCAGCACAAATAAGCCCGCGCCCTTCGCTAATCCCTTGTTTTACCGTACCCTGCCCCATAGCCCTTGATGAAGAAATCACGAACCTGCATACGGCCGCTGACTGTCCCCCATGCGCAAACTTCTGTACCTGCTGTTCTCACTGGCCTTGATTGCCGCCCTGATCACTTATGCACTGTGGACGACGGATCGCCAGACGGGTCATTACCTGTCAGACCTGCGCATCAACCTGGCGGTCGACCAAGGCACCCCGGCCGACCGGGGCAATTTGCTGGGCATCCAACCCGAGTTATTTCCCACCGACTACCAGAGCCTCGAGCACCTGCATCGCAAACTGGCGGCCTATTTGCAGAGCGCTCGCGACCAGGGGTTTCTCAATGACAAAACCATCGTGGTTTTGCCCGAGCACATCGGCACCTGGTTAATGGTCAGCGGTGAAAAGGACGAGTTGTATCAGGCCGCCACGTTGAAGGACGCCATGAACTGGCTGGCGGTCAGCAACCCGTTGGCGTTTGTCCAAGCGTTGCTCAGTGCTCAAGGCGACAATCGACTGGACGATGCCTACCTGCGCATGAAAGCCGACACCATGGCCCGCGATTACCAGGCGCTGTTCGGCGGGCTGGCCAAGGAATTCGGCGTGACGCTGGTGGCCGGCTCCATCGTGCTGCCCGAGCCCAGCGTCAGCGAAGGTGAACTGAAAGTCGGTGGCGGCGCGCTGTATAACAGCAGCCTGGTGTTCGGCAGCGATGGACGGCCGATTGGCCAGCCCCAGCGTCAACAACACCCGGTGTTCGAACAGCGGGACGTGCTGGGGGCTGACCGCCCGAATGTAAGCCGCGTCATCGACACCCCCGCCGGGCGCCTGGGCGTGCTGATTGGCAGCGACAGCTGGTACCCCCTTCACTATCGACAACTCGACGAGCAAGGCGTGGAACTGATCGCCGTACCCGCCTTCGTCAGCGGCCGCGACACTTGGGACAAACCCTGGAGTGGCTATAAGAGCGTGTCCACGCCGAGCGAAGTGAGCCTCAAGCCTGGGGAGGTCAGTGAAGGCCAAGCCTGGCATCGCCTGACGCTGACCAGCCAGCAGCCCATCAGCCGGGCCAGGGGCGGCGTCAGCGTCTTCCTGCGGGGCCAGTTCTGGGACGGCGGCAGCGCCGGCCAGAGTTTCATCAGCCACAACGGCGAACACTTCTCCGCCGGCGAGGCCCGTGGCGCCCGCCTGCTGAACCTTTGGTTGTGAGCATGAAACCGCAGCCGATGCGCTTGGGGGATCTGTCGGTGGGCTTCGTCCACAGCCTGGCGGACGCGGTTGCCAGCCACGGACAGGATCCCCGGCCCTTGCTTGAACAGTACGGTCTGGATGCCGCACGCCTGGCCGAGCCGGGGGCTCGATTGTCAATCCCGCGCTACATGCGCCTGGGCCACACCGCGATCCAGCAGACCCAGGATCCGGCCCTGGGTCTGCGCATGGGCCAACTCAGCCGTTTGAGCCAGGCCGGGCTGGCAGGGGTCACCGCTGCCCAGGCACCGACAGTACGCGAAGCCGCGCGCTGCATGATCCGCTTCGAGCCACTGTATGGTTCCAACTATCGCGGCCAATCGAGCTTTCATGAGGACGCCCGGGGCGCATGGCTGCGGTTCTATTCCATCAGCCCGTATAACGCCTACAACCGCTTCGTCGTGGATTCGATCATATCCGGCTGGCTGACGCAGTTATCCAGTGTCGGCGGCGTGGCGCTGCGGGCCGAACGCATAGACATCGAATTCGAGGAGCCGGCGTACCTGGAGGCCTACCGGCTGTTCGGCGACTGCCCAATCCAGTTTGGCGCCGAACAGAATCAGCTGCGCCTGGGCCTGGACAGCCTCGCCCTGCGCAATCCACAGCATTGCCCCAGCACCTGGCAGCACCTGGTGCAGTTGTGTGAACGGGAACTGGAACAGTTGACCCGCACCCGCAGCCTGCGTGAACGCATCACCCAACTGTTGGGGCCGTTGCTCAATGGCGGTCGGGAGCCCGACCTGGAAGAAGTGGCAGCACGCCTGAAGCTGCCGACCTGGACCCTGCGACGCAAGTTGGCCGAGGAAGGCACGCAATTTCGCGCCATCCTCAACGACACCCGTCGGGACCTGGCCATGACCTATATCCGCGATACCGAACTGGCGTTCGGCGAAATCGCCTACCTGTTGGGCTTCGCCTCAGCCGAGGCGTTTCAACGGGCCTTCAAGCGCTGGAACGATCAGACGCCTGGAGAATTTCGTCGCAGTCATCGGATCATTTGAGCTTCACGCTTGCTGCTTATAGTGACGCGTAGCTTGCCGCTGCATCAGAGCTCCGTCGCATCCTCGGCGGGTTCCAGTGGGTCCAGTTCATACGCCTGGTATTCCAGCAGCTCTTCCTGATATTCATCCATTGCGAGTCCTTCCCCTGTTATTGAAACCGATGCCTGATGGCGTTGGAATCAGCATAAAGCTGCTTTATGAACAAAACATGAAGCAAAGGCTTCATGAGTTAAACGTAGCACAGCGTCGGGAAATTACCGTTGAAGGTGTGACAAGGGATGACCCCTCGCCGAACCTCAGGGGAGCGGCTGGATCGGCTCGCTCGGAGCAGGCAGCGTACTGGGCGGAGGAGCAGTGATGGTGTCCGTCGCTGGCGCGGGCGTGTCGGGAGCGATCGGCGCTGGCTCTTGCGACTCGGGAGCAAGCGGCGCCGGCTCTGGCGACTCGGGAGCAATCGGCGCCGGCTCGGCTGGCGGGGTGATCGGCTCCGAGGCTGCGGGGGCGGTTTCGACGGGCGCTGGCGCAGCTTGCGGCGCGACAGCTTCAGGAGCTGGCATCAGCGCCGCCGGCTCGACCTTGGTTTCCGGAACACCCAACTCGGTTTTTGGTTTTTCGACGTTCTCAACGGGTTTCTTCGCTTCTGGTGGCAGGAACAGTTCCACCAGAGCAAAGAATCGCTCGTAGAACTTGGCCGCCGACACGGTTTCACTGGCGACCTTGACCATCGAATCATCTGACGAGCCGATCGGCATCGACACCGACCCCAGCACCCCCACGCCCAGGCTGGCGGAGTTGTTGGTTTTCTTCAGGGCATAGCGGTCCTGCAGGGCGTTGGCGAACATGGTCGCACGGTGTCCGGCACCGCCGTCTTCGGCACAGACCAGGTTGAAGCTGATCTCCATGTGGGTTTCGCCGGTCTGCTGGAAGCTCTTGTGACCGCTGACCAGTTTCGCATCGCTGCTGGTAATGATGTAGCCCTGGCTGAGCAATGCCCGGCGCCCGGCTTCACAGGTCGCGGCATCACTCACTGGATAAGTCCGCGAGAACGTACCGGAATCATCGAAGTTTTCATGCTCGTAAATGGCGGTTTTCTTGGACGAGCAACCGGCTGCGGCGGCCAGCGCCAATGCAAGCCCGAAGGTGCGCATGTGAGGTGATCTGAACATTGGACATCCTGAGAAAAACAGTCCGGGGCGTATTGTGCAACAGAACACGGCTCGGCAACGTGAAGTAATCACGACTAAAAGGGTGACCAGTCTACTGGGGGTTGTCGGCAGGAAAAAGGTGCGATCCCCATGGATCGACGAACATTCCGCCACTGGCAATAAGCAGATACAAAAAGACCCCGGCTTTTCGGCCGAGGTCTTTGGTTAACAGCAAGCCATCAAGGCATTCAGAAACGCTTGATGTCCGCCTGGCTCTCCAACTGCTTGCGATAAGCCGCGAAGTCCTGTTGGCCGATACGAGAAGCGAGATACTGACGGTACTGGGCTTTCTCTTCGTCGGTCGGTGCCGCCGCTTCATTCACGCCATTCAGACGCACGACCACCAGACTGCCATCGGGCAAGGTCACGCTGGTGAATGTCGGCTTGTCCTTCGACTCGGGCTTAGGCATGCGGAACAGTGCTTGCAGCACCGCCGGATCGATACCTTCCTGGTTGCGGGTTGCCGCTTCGCTGACCTTCCAGCTTTGGCCGACGATAGGCTTATCCAACGCCGTCTTGCCGTCACGCAGGCTGGCGATCAACTCATCGGCCTGGGTCTTGGCTGCCGCGCTGGCGTGCTCCTTGGACAGCTGGGTGCGAATTGCCCCGGCCACGCTTTCCAGTGGCATTTGCTCAGGCTTGCGGTGTTCCTTTGCACGCAGCACCACGACGGTCTCCGGGTCCAGCTCGATGGCGGTGCTGTTGGCACCCTCATCCAGCACTTCCGGACTGAACGCAGCAGTCACCACGGCGCGGTTGGCGGCAATCCCCTCGCCGCCCTCACGACCGAATGGCGCCGACGTGTGAACGGTCAGTTTCAAGTCCTGGGCCGGTTGCGCCAGGTCGGAGGCTTCGAACGAGGCGTCCTCCAGTTGTTTGGTCGCCTCCACGAAACGCTGCTCTACCTGCAGGGTTTTAAGCTCGCGGGTCAGCTTGTCCTTGAGGCTGGCAAACGAGGGTACCTCGGGCGCTTCGACACCCAGCAGCTTGATCAAATGCAGACCGAAGTCGGTGCGCACCGGCGCCGAGACCTGGTCCTTGCCCAAGGCATACAGTGCCTTTTCGAACGCGGGGTCGTAGACGCCTGGACCGGCATAACCCAGATCGCCGCCGCTGTTCGCCGAGCCCGGATCCTGGGAAAACTCCTTGGCCAGGGCTTCAAACGATTCGCCTTTGGCCAGGCGCGCCTGGATTTCTTCGATCTTCGCCTTGGCCTGGGCTTCAGTGACCTTGTCGTTCACCTCGATCAAAATGTGCGCAGCCCGACGCTGCTCGGACAGGTTCGCGATTTCTTTCTGATAGGCAGCCTGCAGGTCTTCATCCTTCACGCTGACCTGGTCGAAGAACGAGGCCTTCTTCAACTCCAGGTAATCAATGACCACCTGATCAGGCGTCATGAATTCCTTGGCATGCTTATCGTAGTAAGCCTTGACCTCGTCATCGGTCAGCTTCACGGACGACGGATCGGCCTTGATGTTCAAGGTGGCAAAATCACGGGTCTGTTTTTCCAGGCGAGCGAATGCAAGCACCTGGGCATCAGTGACGAAACCGCTGCCAGCCAGGCCTGCACGCAGCTGACCGATCAGCATTTCCTGAGCCAGCATCTGGCGGAATTGCAAACGGCTGTAACCCAGCTGGCGGATCACCTGATCGAACCGCTCGGCGCTGAATTTGCCATCGACCTGAAACTCAGGCGTTTGCAGGATCACCTGATCCAGCGCGGCTTCGGAGAACGCGAATTTCGATTCGTGCGCGCCTTGCAGCAACAGCTTGCGCTCGATCAGGCCCTTGAGCGCCGAATCACGCAGCATTTTTTCGTCCAGCAAAGAAGCGTCAAAATCCTTGCCCAGCTGTTGCATGAGCTGACGGCGTTGCATATCGACCGCCTGGCTCAGCTCGTTCTGGCTGATTTCTTCGCCGTTGACCTTGGCCGCGTCATTGCTGTTGGTGGTAGCTTGAAAAATGGCATCGAAACCGGTCAACGCCATCAATGCGACGATGACCCCGATGATGGTCTTGGCAATCCAGCCTTGTGAATTGTCCCTGATATTCTGCAGCATGCGTCCCCCAGAAACGGTTGAACTTCAAAATTAGGCAACCGTGGAGCGTGGGTAGAATCCGGATAGAAGAAAGGCGCATCCGAGGATGCGCCTTCTCGTAACTGGCGGAGCGGACCGGGCTCGAACCCGCAAGCCCTGGCGTCACAAACCGGTAGCAACCGGTCGCATTACCGCTCCGCTGCCAAGCCAGGTATGACCCCGACCCGGATAAACTCAATGAAACCTTAGTTAACGGCTTCTTTCAGCGCTTTACCAGCTTTGAAACCTGGCTTTTTGGCAGCAGGAATCTCCAGCGTCTTGCCGGTCTGCGGATTGCGACCGGTACGAGCTGGACGATCAGTCACGGAGAAGGTGCCGAAACCGACCAGAACAACGGAGTCGCCGGCTTTGAGAGCGCCAGTGACGGATTCGATTACAGCGTCCAGCGCACGGCCAGCAGCAGCTTTCGGGATATCAGCGGATGCAGCGATAGCATCAATCAGTTCCGACTTGTTCACTCTAAGTCCCCTTATATCTATTTTGAGATGATTCTAAGTTTTTTTGGTGAAAGCATAAACGAGTGCTGAATGGCCTACAGACACTTAAGAGCCGCTTTATAACAAGGGCTCTAAAAAACTGTCAAGGAAGCCCCCCAGGCAAATGCGTATTAATGCGTGCTAATTCTTTCCTTAGAGTCAGACTCGCGCTTCTCGTCCTTCGCGACTATCTCCGGGGCCACATCCGGCAAGGGCTCCGGCGCGTATTGCAGCGCAATTTGCAGGACCTCGTCAATCCATTTAACCGGTTTGATCTGAAGATCCTGCTTAATATTGTCAGGAATTTCCTTCAGATCGCGAACATTCTCCTCGGGAATGATCACCGTCTTGATCCCACCACGGTGTGCCGCCAGCAATTTTTCCTTCAGGCCGCCGATCGCCAATACTTGGCCGCGCAGCGTAATTTCACCCGTCATGGCGACGTCGGCACGCACCGGGATGCCGGTCAGCGCTGATACCAGGGCCGTGCACATGCCTACGCCAGCGCTCGGGCCGTCCTTGGGGGTCGCCCCTTCAGGCATGTGGATGTGCGTGTCGCGCTTCTCATGGAAGTCCAGGGGGATGCCCAGGCTGCGAGCCCGACTACGAACCACCGTCAGTGCCGCGGTGATCGATTCGACCATCACGTCACCCAGGGATCCGGTCTTGATCAGCTGCCCTTTGCCCGGCACCACAGCCGCTTCGATGGTCAGCAACTCACCACCTACTTGAGTCCACGCCAGACCGGTCACCTGACCGATCTGATCCTGCTGCTCGGCAAGACCGTAGCGGAATTTGCGCACACCCAGGAAGTGCTCCAGCAGGTCCGCAGTAACCTTCACCGAGAAGCGTTTTTCCAGCGCATGTTCCTTGACCGCCTTGCGGCAAACCTTGGCAATTTGCCGCTCCAGGCCACGCACCCCGGCTTCGCGGGTGTAGTAACGGATGATGTCGCGAATCGCTTCCGCATCGAATTCCAGCTCGCCCTTTTTCAAGCCGTTGGCCTGGATCTGCTTGGGCGAAAGGTATTTCACAGCGATGTTGATCTTCTCGTCTTCGGTATAGCCCGGTAGACGAATCACCTCCATCCGATCCAGCAATGCCGCCGGGATGTTCATGGAGTTGGAGGTGCACAGGAACATCACGTCCGACAGGTCGTAGTCGACCTCCAGATAGTGATCGTTGAAATTGTGATTCTGCTCAGGATCGAGCACTTCGAGCAACGCGGATGCGGGATCGCCACGCATATCGCTGCCCATCTTGTCAATTTCGTCCAAAAGGAACAGCGGGTTGCGCACGCCAACCTTCGTCATCTTTTGAATCAATCTTCCTGGCATCGACCCGATATAGGTACGACGATGGCCGCGGATTTCCGCCTCGTCGCGCACGCCACCAAGGGCCATGCGTACGAATTTACGGTTGGTGGCGTGGGCAATCGACTCGGCCAGGGAGGTTTTACCGACGCCGGGAGGACCGACCAGGCACAGAACCGGGCCACGAATTTTCTTCACGCGCTTTTGCACGGCGAGGTATTCAAGGATGCGCTCCTTGACCTCTTCCAGGCCGTAATGGTCGGCGTCGAGGATGTCTTCGGCACGGGCCAAATCCAGGCGCACCTTGCTCTGGGCTTTCCACGGCACCTGGACCAGCCAGTCGATGTAGGAGCGCACAACGGTGGCTTCGGCAGACATCGGCGACATTTGCTTGAGCTTGTTGAGCTCGGCCTGGGCCTTTGCCAATGCGTCCTTGGGCAGGCCAGCGGCATCAATGCGCTTTTTCAGCTCTTCGATTTCGTTGTGGCCTTCATCGCCATCGCCAAGCTCCTTCTGAATGGCTTTCATCTGCTCATTCAGGTAGTACTCGCGCTGGCTGCGCTCCATTTGTTTCTTGACCCGACCACGAATACGTTTTTCGACCTGCAACAGATCGATCTCGCCGTCGAGCAATGCCAGCACGTGTTCGACACGGGCCGACAAATCAATGATTTCGAGAATTTCCTGCTTCTGCTCGATCTTGAGGGCCATATGGGCCGCCATCGTATCAACCAGTCGCCCAGGCTCGTCGATGCTGTTAAGCGACGACAGGACCTCAGCAGGCACCTTCTTGCCCAGTTGCACGTATTGTTCGAACTGAGACAACAGGCTGCGGACAAACACCTCTGATTCACGCTCGGGAGCATCCACCTCTTCGATCAGTGACACCTCGGCCCGGCAATGGCCGTCCACTTCACTGAAACGCTCGACTGCACCGCGCTGCTCACCTTCAACCAAGACTTTGACGGTGCCGTCAGGCAACTTGAGCAACTGCAGAACCGTTGCAATCGTACCTACGCGATAAAGTGCGTCTTCGCCGGGATCATCGTCGGCAGGATTTCTCTGGGCCAGCAGAAGAATCTGCTTGTCACCCGTCATCGCAGCCTCGAGGGCTTCGATGGACTTCTCGCGCCCCACGAACAGCGGGATAACCATGTGCGGATACACCACGACATCGCGCAATGGCAAAAGAGGCAATTCGATGGTTGTCTTCATGATTTCGCCTCTACGGCGGCCACAAGGCCGGAAACAGATGGAAGTAAGCTTGAAACCAAGATGGGGGCAGCCTTGAAAAAAAACAAGCGCAAGTCACGTCTAAAACGCGCTAAAAGCAAAGGGGCCCGAAGGCCCCTCCTTTGTTCCGGCAGCCGGACGCTTAAGCGTCCGGTGCGGCCTTGGCAGTCTTCTCATTGTTTTCGTAGATATACAATGGCTTGGACTTGCCTTCGATAACGCTTTCGTCGATCACGACCTTGCTCACCTCGGACTGCGAGGGGATTTCATACATCGTGTCGAGCAATACACCTTCGAGAATCGAGCGCAACCCACGGGCACCGGTTTTACGTTCCAAGGCACGTTTGGCAACCGATTTCAGCGCGTCGGAACGGAACTCCAGGTCTACACCTTCCATTTCGAACAGCTTGGCGTACTGCTTGGTCAGGGCGTTCTTCGGCTCGGTCAGAATCTGCATCAACGCCGCTTCATCCAACTCGTCCAACGTCGCAAGAACCGGCAGACGACCCACGAACTCCGGGATCAGACCGAACTTGACCAGATCGTCAGGCTCGACTTCACGCAGGGATTCACCGACCTTCTTGCCCTCTTCCTTGCTGCGCACTTCGGCGTTGAAACCGATGCCGCCACGGGTGGAACGGTTTTGAATAACCTTTTCCAGGCCGGAGAACGCACCGCCGCAGATGAACAGGATGTTACGCGTGTCGACCTGCAGGAATTCCTGCTGTGGATGCTTGCGACCACCCTGGGGCGGAACGGAAGCGACCGTACCTTCGATCAACTTGAGCAAGGCCTGCTGCACGCCCTCGCCGGAAACATCCCGGGTGATGGACGGGTTGTCGGACTTGCGGGAAATCTTGTCGATTTCGTCGATGTAGACAATGCCCATCTGGGCTTTTTCCACATCGTAATCGCACTTCTGCAACAACTTCTGAATAATGTTCTCGACATCTTCACCCACATAACCCGCCTCGGTAAGGGTGGTTGCGTCGGCGATGGTGAACGGAACGTTCAGCAAGCGGGCCAAGGTTTCGGCAAGCAGGGTTTTACCCGAGCCTGTCGGGCCGATCAGCAGGATGTTGCTCTTGCCGAGTTCGACGTCGTCATTCTTTTTATCGCGCTGGTTCAGGCGTTTGTAGTGGTTGTACACCGCTACGGCCAGTACCTTTTTCGCGCGCTCTTGACCAATCACATACTGATCAAGGATGCCGCTGATTTCTTTAGGCGAAGGCAATTTATGCGCGCTGCTTTCGGCCTGGGCTTCCTGCACCTCCTCGCGGATGATGTCATTGCACAGGTCGACGCACTCGTCGCAAATGAAGACCGAGGGGCCGGCAATCAATTTGCGTACTTCATGCTGGCTTTTGCCACAGAAGGAGCAATAAAGCAGTTTGCCGTTGTCCTCGCCGTTGCGGGTGTCAGTCATTCGATCGATCCAAATCCGATAGGCTTGCAACACAAGATGAAGGCAATTGCGGGCTTTTTCAAGCCCGCAGGCGGCCGGTCATCCCAACCACCTGCATTTTGAGCGGCTTAGGCAGGCATTTGACGCTTGTTGATCACGGAGTCGATCAGACCGTATTCGGCCGCACGCTCTGCGCTCATGAAGTTGTCGCGCTCGGTGTCACGCTCAATGGTTTCGAGGCTTTGCCCGGTGTGATGGGCCAGCAACGCGTTGAGGCGCGAGCGAATATGGAGGATTTCCTTGGCATGGATGTCGATATCCGACGCCTGACCTTGGAAACCGCCCAGTGGCTGGTGAATCATCATGCGCGAGTTCGGCAGGCAGTGACGCTTGCCCGCTGCACCACCGGCGAGCAGGAACGCGCCCATGCTGCAGGCCTGGCCAATGCAAATGGTGGAAACGTCTGGCTTGATGAACTGCATGGTGTCGTAGATCGACATGCCGGCCGTCACCGAACCGCCGGGTGAGTTGATGTAGAGATGGATATCCTTGTCCGGGTTTTCCGCTTCAAGGAACAGCAATTGCGCCGCGACCAGGTTGGCCATGTAGTCTTCAACGGGGCCGATCAGGAAGATGACGCGTTCCTTGAGCAGACGCGAGTAGATGTCATAGGCACGTTCGCCGCGGGCGGACTGCTCGATAACCATCGGGACCAGGCCGCCTGCGGCCTGGATGTCAGAGCTCTGCTGATAAAAAGAATTGCGGGACATGTCTCGCAGTCACTCCCAAATAGTTATGTCTTGAATACGCATAAGCCAGCGCGAAGGCTGGCTTATGGGTGTGTATTTCTTACCGCAAAACAATCAATCGGCTTGTGGAGCTTCCACCGGCTTGACCGCTTCTTCGTAAGAGACCGCTTTATCGGTCACGCTAGCTTTCTGCAGAACAGTATCCACAACTTGTTCTTCCAGCACAACCGAACGGACTTCGTTCAGCTGCTGGTCGTTCTTGTAGTACCAGGACACGACTTGCTCAGGCTCCTGGTAGGCCGAGGCCATTTCCTGGATCAGCTCGCGAACGCGGGTTTCGTCAGGCTTGAGTTCGAACTGCTTGACCACTTCGGCCACGATCAGGCCCAGCACGACGCGGCGCTTGGCTTGCTCTTCGAACAGCTCGGCAGGCAGTTGGTCCGGCTTGATGTTGCCACCGAACTGCTGGACAGCCTGCACACGCAGACGATTCACTTCGTTGTCCAGCAGCGCTTTTGGCACTTCGATCGGGTTGGAGGCCAGCAGACCGTCCATGACCTGGTTCTTGACCTTGGACTTGATGGCCTGACGCAGCTCACGCTCCATGTTCTTGCGAACTTCGGTGCGGAAACCTTCCAGGCCCGTTTCCTTGATACCGAACTGAGCGAAGAATTCTTCGTTCAGCTCAGGCAGCTTCGGCTCGGAAACGCTGTTGACGGTCACGGTGAACTCGGCGGCTTTGCCGGCCAGGTCCAGGTTCTGGTAGTCCTCGGGGAAGGTCAGGCTCAGAACCCGCTCCTCACCGGCTTTCGCGCCGACCAGGCCATCTTCAAAGCCAGGGATCATGCGACCGGAACCCAGCACCAGCTGAGTAGCCTTGGCGGAACCGCCCGCGAACACTTCACCGTCGACCTTGCCGACGAAATCGATGTTCAGCTGATCTTCGTTCTGGGCAGCGCGATCGGCCACTTCAAAACGGGTGTTCTGCTTGCGCAGGATGTCCAGCATCTTGTCCAGGTCGGCATCCGACACGTCAGCACTCAGGCGCTCGACGGCGATGGATTCGAAACCGGCAACAGTGAACTCAGGGAACACTTCGAACGTGGCGATGAATTCCAGGTCCTTGCCTTTCTCCAGCACTTTAGGCTCGACGGATGGAGCGCCAGCCGGGTTCAGCTTCTGCTCGACAACCGCTTCGTAGAACGAAGACTGGATCACGTCACCCACGGCTTCCTGACGCGCGTCAGCTTCGTAACGCTGACGGATCACGCTCATTGGCACTTTGCCTGGGCGGAAACCTGGGATTTTGGCCTTTTGGGCAGTCTGCTGCAGACGCTTGTTGACCTGAGTCTCGATGCGCTCAGCCGGCACGGTGATGCTCATGCGGCGCTCAAGAGCAGAAGTATTTTCAACAGAAACTTGCATGGATATTCCTCGTTGCACAGACGTTGGCCGGGCGTTTCCGACCCCAGAATCAAGGGCATGCATTCTAGTAGGTCAAACTCAAGAAGTCACCCTACTGAGATCAGGCAGGAAACAGGCGCCGAATTTAAAAGCGAGGCAAACGGTCATGCCTCGCCCGGATTGCAAATACAGTCGATCATCCCAAGGCTCTGCGCCGACGCTTCTATATATAGAAGCACTGTATCGGCGAAACGGGCACCCGGCCCCACAAGGAGACCGACGGGCATATCGCGCATCATCACGAAACACAATCGCGACGAATCGCCGGCCCGGCACGACCCGAAACGGAGCCGCCGATGAACACAAAACCACTGAAAACAAAAACGGCGCAGCCCTCTTCAGGTGCTGCGCCGTTTTCTGCTATTTAAATAGCCACTTGTATGGTGCGGACGGAGAGACTCGAACTCTCACACCTTGCGGCGCTGGAACCTAAATCCAGTGTGTCTACCAATTCCACCACATCCGCGTATCAAGCTTTTAAAGCAAAGGCGCCAGACCGTTAAATCTGGCGCCTTTTCTAGAATATGGGGTGGACGATGGGGATCGAACCCACGACAACGGGAGTCACAATCCCGTGCTCTACCAACTGAGCTACGCCCACCATATTGCCTTGTTGCGTTACTTGTGCCAAAGCTGCCTAATGGCGCACCCGGCAGGACTCGAACCTGCGACCATCCGCTTAGAAGGCGGATGCTCTATCCAGCTGAGCTACGGGCGCCTTTTTAATCTGTATTCTTGGACGATTACAAACTAAGTGCTTTCAGCTTTGCCGAGTTTAAACAACCAACTCCGCTCCACCTTCTTAACCAGTGCTAGGCTGTGCCCGACAAGTGCGACGAATCTTATAGACGGCCTCATAGGTCGTCAACTCTTTTTTAAAAAAAATTCATTTAATTAAAGGGCTTAGGGGAATTTGCAGACCAAGCGCCTTTGCCCTCACGCCTCGGCATGCGAGAATGCGTTCTCTTTTTTCCCCCTCTCGATGGTTAACCACGCGCAATGACTGCACAACTTATCGACGGCAAATCGATCGCCGCCAGCCTGCGCCAGCAGATCGCCCAACGAGTTTCCGAGCGCCGCCAGCAAGGCCTGCGCACGCCCGGACTTGCGGTGATCCTGGTCGGCAGCGATCCTGCCTCTCAGGTTTATGTCTCGCACAAGCGTAAAGACTGTGAAGAGGTCGGCTTCCTGTCCCAGGCCTACGACCTGCCTTCCGAAACCACCCAGCAAGCGTTGGCCGATCTGATCGATCGCCTGAACGATGACCCGAACATCGACGGCGTTCTGCTTCAACTGCCCCTGCCCGAACACCTCGACGCCTCCAAGCTGCTGGAGCGTATCCGCCCGGACAAAGACGTCGACGGTTTCCATCCTTATAACGTCGGCCGGCTGGCCCAGCGCATCCCGTTGCTGCGCCCCTGCACCCCCAAAGGCATCATGACACTGCTGGAAAGCACCGGCGTGGACCTCTATGGCCTTGATGCCGTGGTCGTGGGCGCGTCCAATATCGTTGGCCGCCCGATGGCGATGGAGTTGCTGCTGGCCGGCTGCACCGTCACCGTGACCCACCGGTTTACCAAGGACCTGGCGGGCCACGTCGGCCGCGCCGACCTGGTGGTCGTTGCCGCCGGCAAGCCTGGCCTGGTGCAGGGCGAGTGGATCAAGGAAGGCGCCATCGTCATCGACGTGGGCATCAACCGCCAGGACGATGGCAAGCTGGTGGGTGATGTGGTCTACGAGACTGCCCTGCCCCGTGCCGGCTGGATTACTCCCGTCCCTGGCGGCGTGGGCCCAATGACCCGCGCCTGCCTGCTGGAAAACACGCTGTACGCGGCAGAGACGCTGCACAGCTGATACACCGCTTCAATCCATTCGCCCCCCCTGTGGGAGCGAGCTTGCTCGCGATAGCCTCGGATCAGCCAGCATCAATGGTGACTGACATACCGCTATCGCGAGCAAGCTCGCTCCCACAGGTGTTTTGGTCGCCTGCTCTTGAATCGACAGGCAGCCGTCGGCGGTTGTTATTGAAATCCCCCAAACTACAATTTTTTCAGATCCGACTCGCCAAAATCCCCCTCATTAAACTTTATTTATTCACAAGCCCCGACGGCACAGGCATATAGCGCTGCTGTCGCCCATACTCATAAAATGCAACGTTTTTTAGAAAACCGTCGCCAACGGCACCTTCAACTCCATCGAGCCTACTCGCGTGAAAATCCGTCTTTCGATCCTTAGCCTGTTCATCGCTTTCACAGGCACCTTCATCACGCAAAATGTCGATGCGCAGGAAACCATCGCGGCCCCACGAGACACGTCAAAGCTGCAAGTCGCCTCAGGCAGTGCGATCCTCTTGGATCTGCAAACGGATAAAGTCGTTTATTCCAGTAACCCGGACGTGGTCGTACCGATCGCGTCGGTGACCAAGTTGATGACCGGTTTGATCGTGCTGGATGCCAAACAGAACCTGGATGAATACATTTCCATCACCATCGCCAACACGCCAGAGATGAAAGGTGTGTTTTCCCGAGTGAAGCTCAACAGCGAACTGTCGCGCCGGGATGTGTTGCTGATCGCCCTGATGTCCTCGGAAAACCGCGCCGCCGCCAGCCTCGCCCATCATTACCCAGGCGGTTACGCGGCGTTCATCGCGGCCATGAACGCCAAGGCCAAGTCGCTGGGCATGAGCAGCACTCATTATGTCGAGCCCACCGGCCTGTCGATTCACAACGTTTCCACCGCCAGAGACTTGACCAAGCTGCTGATCGCCGCCCGTAAGTATCCGCTGCTGAGCGAACTGAGCACCACCAAGGAAAAGACCGTCACCTTCCGTAAACCGGTATATAGCCTGGGCTTTCGTAACACCGACCATTTAGTCCATAAGGCCAATTGGGACATTCAGTTGACCAAGACCGGGTTTACCAACCAGGCCGGCCACTGCCTGGTACTGGTCACGAAAATGGGGAATCGTCCGATGGCATTGGTGATTCTGGATGCCTTCGGTAAGTACACCCACTTCGCCGATGCCAGCCGAATTCGTAGTTGGGTCGAAACCGGCAAGAGCGCCAAGGTGCCGGCGGTAGCCCTTCAATACAAGGCGGCGAAGAATCTCAAGAGCCGCCAGAGTGGTGTTGTGGAGGCTTCTCAGTAACTGCGCTTCGCAAAAGCCCCCGATTCGTCGCAATGCGGGGGGCGGGGGTTCTCGTGTGTATATCCGTTTTTGCGTAACGGCTACTGACGGTTCCGCTCTTACAGCGGCTCACTTTTGAGAAGCGCAAAAGTAAGCAAAACGCTCATGCCCCACCACTCGGCACCTCGCCTAGGCTCGGTGTGCCCTCTCTCCGGCATTGCTCCGTGGGCCGCCGCGAAGGGCCATCCATGGCCCAGCGCGGCTAACCCGGCATCCATGCCGGGTTGCCCACTGCGCAATGCCTGCGTTCGGCCAGCGTGGTTTAACGGGGCGCCTAAGATCAAAAGCCGGACGAGGCGGCCTGATAGCCGGCCTAGTTTTGGGGTGAACGCGTTCCTCCTGTGGGAGCGAGCTTGCTCGCGATAGCGGTGGCTCAGCCACATAGTTGCTGGATATGCCCCGCTCCTGCTTTGCTTTAGATCTTGATCTTGATCTTGATCTGAGCGCCCCATAAAACCACGCTGGCCGAACGCAGGTATTGCGCAGTGGGCACCTCGGCATGGATGCCGAGGTAGCCGCGCTGGACCATGGATGGTCCTTCGCGGCGGGCCCACGGAGCAATGCCGGAGTGAGGGCATGCCGAGCCTAGGCGAGGCACCGAGTGGTGGGGCAAGAGCGCTTTGGTTACTTTCGCCTGGGCCGGCTTCCGGATTTTCGAAAGTGACCCGCTGTAAGAGCGGAACCGCCAGTAGCCGTTACCGCAGAAACGGACATACACCCCACCCCAGACGTCCAGACAAAGCCCCTAGAACAGAAGATCAAAGCCCTGACCCACCGCCTAAATATTTCCTGAGAACTTTTCAGTTCAAGGCTTTAGATCACCAAGCGGGTCATAAGCCTTGGACGGGGACTCCTCCTGCTTTTCCTTATCCCGAGGCGCCTTGGCCGGCCCGACCGGATCGACTTGTGGATCGCCGAGATCCGGAGAATCAGGATCAAACCCCAAATCATCATCACCCGATGAATGCTCGGAAGAATGCGGCCCCGTAGGTGTTTTCGACTCTGCCATACCTGCCTCCTCAAATCATGGCCCGAAAACGCCGGACCCTGACGATAAGAGCCTCGGCCGTGCCGGGTCGTGCCCGGCAAGTGACGAACGGGGCCAGCAATCAGTGGGCGGTGTTCAGGGCCTTGGTGGCCCGCGCCGCCTCTTGCTCCTGCCCTGCCCCAGCCAGCTCACCCGCTGCTTTCAGCCAGCGCTGCGAACTGACATTGGCAGGGAGCTGCGTAGGACGCTGGACCAACACTGCCCAGCCACCTGCGCTCTTGAAGGCTGATTCGAACGCGCTGAAGCTCATCAGCTGCCGCCGGTTCATGCCTGATCGCAGCAAGACCGTCTGCTTCTGCCGGTTGTAGCCAGCGAGAATCCCATAGCGCGGCCCGGACCAGAACGCCGTTCCGCCGGTGTAGCGCAGCAACACGGGGTAGCCCGCCGCAACCTGCTCCAACAGTGCCGGCAGCTTGTCGTCGAGTGGGTACACCACCAACCCATATTCCCGCGCCAGGGTTTGCATATTCTGCTGCAAACCGGCTTCGCCTCCCGGCAGGTGCAAAGGCTTCTCCAGCAGCCCCGGCGTGATCACTGTGCCTTGCAACGTCAACAGGGCAGCCAGGGACTGCGGGGCGCCTTGGTACATTTCACCGCGAAAAAACGGCACGCTGTTGAGCTCTACCCGCTCAGGCAGGCGTTTGATCTCGGGCGACACACTGCCCGCGCAACCCGCCAGGGCTACCAGGCAAGCCGTCGCCAGTACCAGTGATCGAAAAGAGGAAATTACCGGCAACATTAAGACTCTCTTGTTCAGGCACCCGATAGTCGGGCCATGCTTGGGCCGTCGATCATAAGGTGCGCGCACGCTTGGGTATAGCCTTAAACAACAGTCGCACCGCCGCGATAGAGCGAATTTCCGGGTCCTTGGCGTTCACCATCGACTACCTGCAACACTGGGTCGACTAGACTGTCTACTGTACTGATTGCGTGCCCTGAACCTGGGCGGAAGGAGGCACAGATGAGCCTGACGACGACAATTCTGATGCTGGTATTTGGTTGGCTGAGCGTAGCGACGGCCATGCTGTGGGGTGTGCTGCGGATCACCCGTCGCCATCACCACGCGCCACCGCAAGTGGAGAAAGCCGCAAAACCTACCCGGCGCCACGCCGCCGCACACTGACCGCCACTGTTTAACACTCATAAAAAAACCTCCCGGGCCTGGACCCGGGAGGCTTCTTGCTGTCTGCGTGAGATCAGGCTTTGTTGACCAACGCCTTTTCCCGGCGTCGGCGGGACATCATGTTCAACACCTCGATCGCCGCCGAGAACGCCATGGCCGCGTAGATGTAGCCTTTAGGCACATGGGCGCCAAAGCCTTCAGCGATGAGCGTCATGCCGATCATGATCAGGAAGCCCAACGCCAGCATGACCACCGTCGGGTTGTCATTGATGAATTTAGCCAGGGGCTCGGCCGCCAGCAGCATCACCAGTACCGAGACCACCACGGCAATGATCATGATGGGCAGGTGCTCGGTCATGCCCACAGCCGTGATGATGCTGTCGATGGAAAACACCAGGTCCAGCATCAGGATCTGACCGATTGCGGCAGCAAAGCCCAGGGTCACGCCAGACGAGGCCGATTTAGGATCATCCGGCGCGGGGTCCATGCTGTGATGGATCTCGGTAGTGGCTTTCCACAGCAGGAACAGGCCGCCTGCGATCAGGATCATGTCCTTCCAAGAGAATGCATGGCCGAGGATTTCGATGACAGGCTCAGTCAACTGCACAATGAACGCAATGGTACTCAACAAGCCCAGGCGCAGGATCAACGCCATGCTGATACCGATGCGTCGGGCCTTGGCACGATGCTGTTCGGGCAGTTTGTTGGTCAGGATCGAAATGAAGATCAGGTTATCGATGCCAAGCACGATTTCCATGACGACCAGCGTAGCCAGGGCAATCCAGGCGGTGGGGCTGGCAGCGAGTTGCAGAAGATAATCCATGGGTCAGTCCTGACTCGATAGGGCGGGTTAGATGGTTTGGGTGGAATTTTTGGTTTCGTCAGCGTCGTCCGCCGGTTTTTTCTCAGGGCTGATCAACCCGCCGGTGGCCTCGCTGATAGCCTGCTCGGCAGCCTTATGGGTGTCGTCAATGGCCTTTTTCGCGGTTTCGGCGGCCTGCCCCATCAGTTGCTGGGCGCTTTTTTCAGCCTGCTCACAGCCCATGAGGGTCATTGAAGACACCGTCAGCAAGGCGACGAGGCCCAGGGTTTTGTATGTCATGAATAATTGCCTCTTGGGAGAATAGAAGGAGCCCGAAGGGTGGCTCACCAATGGCTGGGCATTCTAGAGATGCGAACACTTCAGGAAAATTCGTATTTTTAGCGGTTATACTTCGCTTTTTACGAACTAACGTGACCCTATGCTCAATTATCGACAACTGCATTACTTCTGGGTGGTGGCGAAAACCGGAAGCATCGTGCGGGCCTGCGAGCAACTGAACCTCACCCCGCAAACCATCAGCGGGCAGATTTCCCTGTTCGAGCAGACCTATAACATCAAGTTGTTTCGCCGGGTCGGGAGGCAGCTGGAACTGACCGAAGCCGGCCGCCAGACGCTGCCCTATGCCGAACACATGTTTCAGTTGGGGGGTGAGTTGGAGCTGATGCTGCGGGCCCAGCCCAACGAGCAGCAGGCCCTGTTTCGGGTCGGGGTGGCGGATGTGGTACCCAAATCCATCGTTTATCGGTTGCTCGCCCCAACCATGGAGTTGAGTGAACCGCTGCGCATCACCTGTCGCGAGGACAAGCTCGAACGGCTGCTGGCGGACTTGGCGATCCAGCGCCTGGACCTGGTGATTTCCGACAGTCCGATGCCGACCCACCTGGACATCAAGGGCTATAGCCAGAAGCTGGGGGAATGCGGGATCAGCTTTTTCGCCACTGGCGCATTGGCCGAACGCTACGGACAGGATTTCCCCCGCAGCCTGCATGACGCGCCGCTGCTGATTCCCGGCCCGGAAACCGTGGTCCGCAGCCGCCTGCAACGCTGGTTCGCCGAGCAGCAGATCCAGCCGCGTATCGTCGGCGAATTCGACGACAGCGCGTTGATGCAGGCCTTCGGCCAATCAGGCAGTGGGATTTTCATCGGCCCGAGCGTGATCGCCGAAGAAGTGACGCGCCAATACGGCGTACAGGTGATTGGCCGGACCGATGCGGTGAGCGAGTCGTTCTATGCCATCTCCGTGGAACGCAAGGTCAGCCATCCGGGCATCGTCGCGATTGCCGAAGGGGCGCGCCGCGAACTGTTCAGCGCTTAACCGTCCGCGCAGGCGGCGCGAGGCTTGAAGGTCATCAGCAACAAGGTCAGCAGGATCGATACGAGGATGAACCCGGCCGCAGCAAAACCGACGCTGCCCAAGCCCAGGGTATCGATGACCCGTCCACCGACCAACGCCCCCAGCCCAATGCCCAGGTTGGCACCGGCGATGTTCAGCGACGCGGCAAAGGCCGGCGCCTCAGGCGCGGCCTTCATCAGCCGCACGTGGCTGACCAGAAACAAGGCTGCCTGGGTCACCCCCCAGATGCCCATTGCCGCAGCCAGCCCGAGGGTCGAATGAATGCTCGGCACCAATGCCACCATGCCGCCAATCATGAACAGGCAGAACACCATCGACGCAATCAATGGATGCCGGTCCACCGCACGGCCGCCCAGGGAATTGCCCAACAGCCCCACGGCGCCGAAGCCCATCAGGCACCAGCCCACCAACATGCCGTCGAAACCGGCCAGGCGCTCAAGAATGTCTGCCAGATAGGTGTAGGCGGTGAACATGCCGCTGAACACCAGGATCGACAGCAGCACATGCCCTTGCATCAAGGGGCTGCGCAGGATCTTGAATTGCGCACGCAAGCTCACCTGATGTTGGTGCAGGTTGGTTTTTGGCAGATAGATAAACAGCAGCAAAGCTTTGGCGAAGGCGACAACCGCCAGGATCGCAAAAGCGCTGCGCCAGCCGAACGCATCGGAAATCAGCGTACCCACTGGAATGCCGAACACCGTGGCACAGACGATGCCGAACCCGATCCGGGCAATAGCCCGCCCGGCGTATTCCGGCCCGACAATGTCCACCGCTGTTTCACTGGCCAGCGCCCAGAACACCGGCAGGCCCAGGGCGGGAATCAACCGGGCGATGGCCATCACCCAGATGTTGGGCGCCAGGGCCGCCAGCGTGTTGGCCAGGCCGAACATCACCAGCACGCTGATAAACAGCTTTCGTCGCTCGAAGCGGGCGAACCAGGCAGTCAGAAACGGCCCGAATGCCGCCACCGTAAACGCGAACAATGTCACCAGCAGCCCGGCTTGGGGGATGGTGACTTGCAGGTCGCGGGCGATGGACGGCAACAGGCCAACGATGATGAATTCCGTGGTCAACACCGTAAAACCGGCGGCCGACAACAGGAAAATGGGCAACAACATGCAGAACTCCAGCAAAACGACGACACCAGCGTTAGCCCAAGGGCCCGCTGGCGGTATAGAAAGGTGAGAAGACAAAGCCTAACAGAATGCGGGCCGCAGACAAACGCGCAGGATGACCCGGATAAGGGTGACGGATCGTCACAGGTCCGTCAGATTTTTCATCGGGCTGTGATAAAGTCCGCGGCCTGCAAACGCTGTACTCCTTTTCGGTCCCGCTCATGTGGCCTGCCCGCTTGTTGCCCTGATTCGTCGACCGTTGCACACAAAAAAAACAGAGATGCCGTTATGACTGCCGTGTCCCCTTCTCTCTTGCAACGCCTCAAACGCACCGGTCTGGTGACACAGATCGTCATCGGTCTGATCGCCGGTATTATCCTGGCGTGGCTGGCGCCGGACCTGGCGAAGTCCACCGCCTTCATCGGCACCGTCTTCGTGTCCGCGCTCAAGGCCGTGGCTCCGATCCTGGTGTTCGTATTGGTCATGGCGTCGATCGCCAACCACAAGCATGGTCAGGAAACCCATATCCGGCCGATCCTGTTCCTGTACCTGCTGGGTACCTTTGCTGCTGCGGTCGTCGCGGTGGTCGCCAGTACGCTGTTCCCGTCGAGCCTGGTGTTGACGACCCATGAAGTGGCTGTCACTGCACCCGGTGGCATTGGTGAGGTATTGCAGTCGTTGGCGTTGAGCGTGGTGGACAACCCCGTCAACGCGCTGATGAAAGCCAACTTCATCGGTATCCTGGCCTGGGCCATCGGCATGGGGATTGCCATTCGCCATGCAGGCGAAACCACCCGCACCGTCCTCGGCGACCTGTCCAACGGTGTCACTCTGATCGTGCGTCTGGTGATCCGCTTCGCCCCGCTGGGCATCTTCGGCCTGGTCGCCTCGACCCTGGCGACGTCCGGTTTCGGTGCCCTGCTCGGTTACCTGCACCTGCTGACCGTGCTGATCGGCTGCATGCTGTTCGTGGCGCTGGTGATCAACCCCCTCATCGTGTTCTGGAAGTTGCGTCGCAACCCATACCCGCTGGTATTCACCTGCCTGCGCGAGAGCGGCATCACCGCATTCTTCACCCGCAGCTCGGCGGCGAACATTCCAGTGAACCTGGAACTGAGCAAGCGCCTGGGCCTGCACGAAGATACCTATTCAGTGTCGATCCCACTGGGCGCGACCATCAACATGGCCGGCGCCGCCATCACCATCACCGTATTGACCCTGGCGGCCGTGCACACCCTGGGTATCACGGTGGACGTGCCGACTGCAGTGCTACTGAGCGTCGTCGCGGCCATTTGCGCCTGCGGTGCGTCCGGGGTCGCCGGCGGCTCGCTGTTGCTGATTCCCCTGGCCTGCAGCCTGTTCGGCATTCCCAGCGAAATCGCCATGCAAGTGGTCGCGGTGGGCTTCATCATCGGTGTCGTGCAGGACTCGGCCGAGACGGCGTTGAATTCCTCTACGGATGTGCTGTTCACGGCGGCGGCTTGCCTGGGTGAGGAAGAGAAGCTCGCGCGTACGGCGTAATCAGGATCGACCTGCCTGTGGCGTCTGTGACGCCGTCATCGCGAGCAGGCTCGCTCCCACATTGGATTTGTGCCTGTCGCAAACCCTGTGGGAGCGAGCCTGCTCGCGATAGCGGTAGATCACTCACAGATGACTAACCAGCTGATCCCATAAACAGCAGCCAAAAAAAAGCCCGGAACGGCCCACACCGTTCCGGGCTTTTTCATGCCGGCGGGTTTAGAACGCGCCCATGTAGTCGCGCTTGCCCACTTCCACACCGTTGTGGCGCAGCAATGCGTAAGCGGTGGTGACGTGGAAGAAGAACTGCGGCAGGCCATAGGTCAGTAGGTAGTTTTGGCCGGTAAAGCGTTTTTCCTTCGGCGTGCCCGGGCGGGTGACGATTTCGATGCCTTCCTTGCCATCGATCTGCTCGGGGCTGATGCCGTCGATGAAGGCCAGCACCTTGGTGATCAAGGCTTGCAGCTCGGCAAAGGTGGTCTCGCTGTCTTCATACTTCGGCACTTCAAGCTCGGCCAGGCGCGCGGATACGCCTTTGGCGAAGTCCACAGCGATCTGCACCTGGCGCACCAGCGGGAACATGTCCGGGTACAGGCGGGCTTGCAGGAAGGCGTTCGGGTCGATGTTTTTCGCCGTGGCGTGGGCTTCGGCCTTGTTCAGCACATCACTCAGGGCGTTGAGCATCTGCTTGAAAACCGGGACGGAAGCGGCGTACAGGGAAATAGTCATGGTGATCTCATGCAGGTGGTGGAAAAGGACAAATCAAAACGTGGAGCGATTATAGCCACGGCTGTTGTACAGCTTGTCTTTTATTGCGCAAGGATTAGGCTAGGCGGCTTCCACAGCATAGGGAACGCGCGATGAGCATAGAAGAACAAAGCCAGGCAGAAGAGCCTCGGCTCAACAGCACGGAAATCCGCATCCTCGGCGCGCTGGTCGAGAAGCAGGCCACCAACCCCGAGACCTACCCGCTGACCCTTAACGCCTTGGTACTGGCCTGCAACCAGAAGACCAGCCGTGAACCGGTGATGAACCTCAACCCGGGCCAGGTCGGCCAGAGCCTGCGGGCACTGGAAGGCCGCGGCTTTACCCGGCTGGTGATGGGCAGCCGCGCCGACCGTTGGGAACACCGGGTCGAGAAGGCTTTGGAGTTGGTGCCGGCCCAGGTCATTCTGATGGGGTTGCTGTTCCTGCGTGGCCCGCAAACCGTCAATGAGCTGCTGACCCGCAGCGGCCGCATGCACGACTTCGAGGACACCGAACAAGTGGTGCACCAGCTTGAACGCCTGATCGCCCGTGGGCTGGCGCTGCTGATACCGCGCCAGGCCGGCCAGCGCGAAGATCGCTACATGCACGCCATGGGCGACCCGGCGGACATCGAGGCAATCCTCGCCGCCCGCCAGCACCCCGCCGAACGCGGTGTCGGCGGCGTGTCACTGGAACGCTTCGAAGAACTCGAGGCGCGGGTCGCGGCGCTGGAGGAGCGCCTGGCGCGCCTGGAATAATCGCCGTTCAGGACCGGGCGAACGCCACGGCTTTTTCGAATTGCGCCAGGTCTGGCCGCACGCCCGTGTACAGCACGAACTGCTCCAGGGCCTGGATCGCAATCACTTCCAGCCCGGTGATGACCCGTTTGCCTTCAGCCCGGGCGTGCATGATCAGTGGCGTCTCGGACGGGATCGCGACGACATCGAACACGGTTTCGGCCGCTGCAATGGCGTCAGGCTCGAACGCCAATTGGTTGGCTTCCGGGCCGCCAGTCATGCCGATCGGCGTGACGTTGATCAGCATCTGTGGCCGTAGCTCACCCAGTTCAGCTTGCCACTCGTAACCCAGGGACCCGGCCAGGGCACGGCCGGCCGCTTCATTACGGGCAACGATCACGCCCTTCTTGTAGCCGCCGTCGCGCAAGGCGCTGGCCACAGCCTTGGCCATGCCGCCGCTACCGCGCAGGGCAAAGGTCGAGTCCTGGGGCACGGCGTGGGTTTGCAGCAACTGAGCGATGGCAATGTAGTCGGTGTTGTAGGCTTTCAAATGCCCGTTGGTGTTGACGATGGTGTTGATGGACTGGATCGCCGCGGCGGAAGGATCCAGCTCATCGACCAGGGCAATGCAGGCCTCCTTGAACGGCATCGACACACCGCACCCACGGATACCCAAGGCGCGGATCCCCCCCACAGCGCCGGGCAGGTCCTGGCTGCTGAACGCCTTGTAATAGAAGTTCAGGCCCAATTGTTCATACAGGTGATTATGAAAACGCAGGCCGAAATTTCCGGGGCGCCCCGACAGGGACATGCACAGTTGGGTGTCTTTGTTGGGATTGATCTGCATGCTCGTCTCCTTGCAGTCACTTTCGGATAGACGGAGTCACCGTCCCGAAAGGTTTTATGAGTTGGTGCAGCCAGGCCGCATGCCGGCTGGGTTGCCCGGCGCGGTAAAAAAACCGATACAGACCTTACACAATATTTACCCAACGGCGCGGTAAAATCTGGAAAAATCGCTGTCAGAGCAAGTATCCCCGCGACCCTCATTGGGTCTGTTGCAGACCACAGGCGCCGGGGCCGAAACGAGGAACAGCCATGAATCGTAAACTCCCCATAATCGCCCTGCTCATGGGGGCACTCGCGGTCACCGGCCAGGCATCCGCCCATGGTCGCGGTGGTTGGGAGGGGCCTGCGGTGTTCGGTGCCATCGTCGGTTCGGCGATCGTCGGCTCGGCCTTCATCAACCGTGACCGACCGGTTTATGTGCAACAACCGGTCTACGTCCAGCCGCAGCCGGTCTATGTGCAGCAACCACCACCGGTCTACTATCAGCCGCAGCCGGTGTATGTAGAGCAACCGATCTACTATCGCCCGGCACCGGTGTATTACGGGCCACCACGGGGCTACTACTACGGCCCACCTCGCGGTCATTACGGTCGCTGGTAATCAGCCTCTGATGCGACACAAAAAAGCAGCCTGTGATCGAGGATCACAGGCTGCTTTTTGCATTGGACCGACGCTGGTTTGACTGGATCAGACATGCTCGCTGCTTTTCAGTCGAACCTGGCCCGGGCCTATAGGCGCGTGGGAAGGTTCCGTCACCACGGGGATCTCATTGCCATCACCATCGTGCAACTTGCCGTCACTGAAGTAATCACCTTCACGCAGCGCAGCCAGGTCCTGGTAGCGCAATACTCGCTCGGTGCCGGCGGCAAAGACTGACTGCTGGTCGGAGTTGCCCGTGGTGAGATGGTTGAACGCCAGGTTCAGCACGATTGCCATGATGGCCGAGGAACTGATGCCCGAGTGAAAGATCGTCGCGAACCAGCTCGGGAAATGATCGTAGAAACTCGGTGCGGCGATAGGAATCATGCCGAAGCCGATTGAGGTCGCGACAATGATCAGGTTCACGTTGTTGCGGTAGTCGACTTTCGACAGGGTCCGGATGCCGCTGGCGGCAACGGTGCCGAACAGCACGATACCGGCGCCGCCCAGTACCGAGGTTGGCACCGCTGCGATCACCCGGCCCATGAAGGGCAACAGGCCGAGCACCACAAGGAACAGTCCGCCGGTCGCCACTACGAAACGGCTCTTGATCCCAGTCACCGCCACCAGCCCGACGTTCTGGGCAAAGGCACTCTGCGTGAAGGAACCGAAGATCGGAGCGATCATGCTCGACAGCATATCGGCCCGCAAGCCGTTGCCCAGACGCCTGGAGTCGACTTTGGTGTCGATGATCTCGCCCACGGCCAGAATGTCGGCGGAGGTTTCCACCAGCGTCACCATGATCACAATGCACATCGAGAGGATCGCCGCGATGTGGAAGGTCGGCATACCGAAGTGAAAGGGTGTGGGGAAGCCGAACATCGGGCCTTGACTGACGGATGAAAAGTCCGCCATGCCGAGGAACACCGCGATGACCGTGCCGATGACCATCGCCAGCAGAATCGATAATCGAGAGATGGTGGCATTGCCCATTTTGCTCAATAACAGCACCAGCACCAGCGTGACAGCAGCCAGGCCGATGTTCGCCATGCTGCCGAAATCGGCGGCGTGACTATTGCCCCCCATTGCCCAACGCGCCGCTACGGGCATCAACGTCAGGCCGATGGTGGTAATCACGATGCCGGTGACCAGCGGCGGAAAGAACCGGGTGATTCTCGAGAACACCGGGGTAATCAGCAAACCGATCAAGGACGCAGCGATCACCGCGCCCAGGATGGCCTGGAAGCCCCCTTCTCCGCCGCTGCCGACAATCGCCACCATGGTGGCAACGCCTGAAAACGACACCCCCTGAACCAGCGGCAACTGACAGCCAAAGAACGGCAGGCCGAGGGTTTGCAACAAGGTCGCCAAGCCCCCCGCAAACAATGACGCAGCAATCAACAGACCTATATCCGCCGGTGAAAGCCCGGCCGCCTGGCCGATGATCAACGGCACCGCAACGATCCCCCCGTACATGGTCAAGACATGTTGCAGGCCGTAAGCCATATTCGCACCGACACCCAGGTTTTCGTCCTCGGGCCGTGGGGGTAAAACATGGGGCGTTTTCATGGTTCGCAGGTTCCCTGTTTTTTGTTATGGGCACACTGTATTCAAACCTCGGGACAAATGTCCATAGAGTTGTATACAACTTGTTGCCGATTGCGCCTTCAACAGAGGATCAATCCATCACCGGGAAGCCTGGCTCATTGCTGGAACAACCCCTCGACTGCGGGCCGCAGGAGCTCCCTGGGGGGTACACGCAAGCCGAACTCATTTTCCAGCAGGTCAATCAATTCGTCTGCGTCGTTGATGAGTCGTCGCTCGCTCTCCTGCCCCATCCGGTGGACGGCATAGCTGTTGCCGTTAAGGGTCTTGCGCAACCCGTCACCCGTGCGGGCCACCATCAACCGGCCCATGAAGGGCGATTCGGGGTGATTGCAGACGTACCAATTGCCGACGGTGTAGTCGATGTCCTGCTGGCGCTGCAGATCGAACAGGTACATGGGTCGCCACTCGCCCGCGACGTTGGCACGCAACAGGTAACCGTCCTCGTGGACCTCGATGCGGTACGGTTCGTGGGGGGTGAGCTGGGTGTCGCGGCTGTCCAACAGCAGTGGCGCGGTGGGCACCATGCCACCGAAACCCACATCCGTGATGTAGCGCACGCCGTCGAACATCACCAGGCTGAGGCGGTGCGTTCGGGCAGTCCAGGCGCCCTCGGGGGCATTCATTACCACCCGTCCGGTGATGCCTCGGGCGACGAAGCCCAGCGCCTGCAACAGCGCCAGGAACAGTTGATTGAGTTCATAGCAATAGCCACCGCGCCCTTGTTCGAAGACTTTTCGCTCGACCGATTCGAGGTCAATGGGCACCGGCTGACGCAGCAGCGTCGAGAGGGTTTCAAAAGGAAACTCAGCCGTGTGGCGCCCTTGAAGCTGACGCAAGGTCTCAAGGGTCGGTGGCGGCGGCGAATCGAAGCCCAGCCGTTGCAGATAACGGCCGATATCGCTCAGTCGAGGTTGGCTCATACGGGTGTCCTTTCCTGGTCCAATGCAGGGCTTGCAGAAAGCTCGCTGCTGTTGGGCGCCAGGTATAAGGCATTCCTTTTCCAGAGACAATAAGCGACCCGGGCGCTTCGTCCCTCAACGGCGCTTTCGCGACGCCAGCCGGATCCACGTGGGGGCATGGTCGCTGGGGTGCGCCTGGTTCCTGACCCAGGCGTCCACCCCCGCCTCGCTCAAGTAGGGACTGGCCACGGGGTTGAGCAGCAGGTGATCGATGCGCAGCCCGGAGTTTTTCTGCCAGTGCTGACGGAAATAATCCCAGAAGGTGTAGATCCTCTCCTCTGGATACAGATGGCGCAACGAATCCGTCCAGCCCTGGTCCAGCAGGCGCTGGTAACACTCACGGCTTTCGGGCTGCAACAGTGCATCCTTGAGCCATGAACGCGGGTTGTAGATATCCATGTCGGTGGGCACCACGTTGTAGTCACCGGCCAGCACCACCGGGTGATCGCTGGCCTGCAGCCCCTGGGCGTAAGCGATGAGCCGTTCGAACCACGCCAGTTTGTAGTCGAACTTGGGGCCAGGTTGGGGGTTGCCATTGGGCAGGTAGAGGCAACCCACCAGGACGCCATGCACCGCTGCCTCCAAGTAGCGACTGTGGCTGTCGTCATCTCCGTCGGGCAGGCCACGACGGCTCTCCAACGGTTGCGCATCGCGGGCCAGGATGGCAACGCCGTTCCAGGACGTCTGCCCGTGCCAGATCGCCCCATACCCCACCGACTCCAGCTCTGCCGCCGGGAAATCCTTGTCCGCAGCCTTTAGCTCCTGCAAACAGACAATGTCGGGTTGCTCCCGCTCCAGCCACTCCAGCAGGTTGGGCAGGCGCGCCCGGATGCCGTTGATATTGAAGGTCGCGATCCGCAGGTTTTTCATGGGCCAGCACTCCATCTACCAGGACAATACTGAGACCGGCTACACGTCGCGGTGGTTGCAACGAGTGCTCACGAGGCGGTTTTCGGCAAGGGCTCGCCGCTTTCCAGCAAATGCGCAAACGCCGCTTTGTCGATCGGCCGGCTGAGGAAATAACCCTGTACTTCGTGGCATTGGTCCGTGCCCAGGGAGCCGAGCTGGGCCAGGGTTTCCACGCCTTCTGCGGTGACGGTCAACCCCATGGCGTTGCCCAGGTTGATGATTGCCTGCACCACGGCGCGGTCATTGCTGCTGTTGCTCATGGACGCGATGAAACGCTTGTCGATCTTGATACCGTCGAATGGGTAGGTGCGCAGATAGCCCAGGGATGAATAACCGGTGCCGAAATCGTCCATGTTCAAACGCACGCCCAACTCCTTCAACGCATTCATGACCTGAAGGGCGCCGTCCACATCATTGAGCATCACGTTTTCGGTGATCTCGAGTTCCAGGCGACTGGCCGGAAAATGGGTTTCAATCAATACCTGGCGCACATCCTCCACCACATCGCTGCGCTCGAACTGCGCCGGTGACAGGTTGACCGAAACCATCAGCTCCCCTGGCCAGGTCAGTGCAGTTTCGCAGGCCTCGCGCAATACCCAACGCGACAGAGGAACAATCAGGTCGGTTTGCTCTGCCAACGGAATAAAGGCGTCAGGTCCCAACAAGCCTTGGGTTGGATGTTGCCAACGAACCAGTGCTTCGACGGCGACGATCTCCCGGCCATTGACCTTGTAACGCGGCTGGAAATGCAGGACGAATTCGTTTTTCTTCACGGCCAGGCGCAGGTCACTTTCCAGCTGGCGACGCTGCTGGATCTGATCGTTCATCTGTGAAGCGAAATAGCACCAGGTTTTCTTACCCTCGGACTTGGCCTGATACAAGGCAATGTCGGCGCAGCGGATCAACTCACCGGGCACATAGCCCTGGCGACGACTCACAGCGATGCCGATGCTGGCGCCAATGTGCAGCGAATGGCTTTCGTAAAGGATCGGTTGCTGCAGGCTATCGATCAGCCGCCCACAGAAGCGGTCGATCTCAGTGATGTTTTCCATCCCGTTGAGTACCACCACGAATTCATCTCCGCCCAGGCGCGCCACCAGGTCCTGCTCGCGGGTGCTCTCACGCAGGCGCTGGGCCACTTCCAGCAACACCGCATCGCCGGCCGGATGACCGAGGGAGTCGTTGATCGGCTTGAAGTTATCCAGGTCCACCATCAGCAGCGTCAAGGGTATGGAATGCTCCTTGGCCACCAACGCATCATCCAAGTGCCGCGCCAGCTTGTTGCGGTTCGGCAGGCCGGTCAGCGCATCGTGCAACGACAGATGTTGAACCTGGGCATGGGCGGCCACTTCGTCGGTGATGTCGCTGGCGGTGCCGCGATACCCCACGACCTCGGCCTTGTTGCAGATCGGCCGCGCCGACACCCGACAGAAGCGCAATTGTCCGGAATGGTCGCGGTAGGAACAGCGCAAGTTGCCGGCGTTCTGTTCCTCCGTCAACTTGCCCAACCACAGGGCAATCGGCGTGGTGTCGCAATACAGCAGCTGCTCGATGTCCTGCCCCAGCCATTGTTGGTCGGAAAACCCGGTGACCGTATTGAAGCGGCCTGACAAATAGGTGATGCGTTGCAGGCTGTCGATTTCCCAGATCCAGTCGGAGGCCGCTTCGGCCACGGCCCGGAAGCGCTCCTCGCTGGCTTCAAGGGCCTGGGTCGACATTTCCAGGCTGTCGTAACTGGCGTCCACATGCCGTGCCGTACGAATGGCGTATCGAAAAAAGTAAGCGGTCAGCAGTGCCAGAATCAGCAGTGCCCCACCCAGTGGCGGCACCAAGGACCAAAGCAATTGCTGGCCCGGCCGCTCCAGCCGGGACACCAGGCTGTAGCCGGTGCTGTCCAGCGGCACGGCTGGTTGGCCGGATTGCAGCTCGGTGTCTTTCTTGAGCGTCAAATCGGTCAGGCCGTAGCTCTTGCCCAGCTTGCGCAGTTTGACGGGCGTCAACTGATCGACGAACAGCAACACGGATGTGCCGTTGGCATCGACCTGAGGACGTTCGTCATTGGGCAGGATGACCGAGGCGGTGACGACGGCCGGCCAGCCTTCGAACAGGGTGTAGCGCACCGCCGACAGGGTCAGGTCAGGCTGCCCTCGCAACTGATCCACCAGATCCGTCAACGGCAGGTCCATATAAGTCGCCGCATCTGCCGGGACATTCTGCCCACGCACCACGGCGTACTTGGTGCGCTCGCGGTCAATGACAAACACGCCTTCGTATTCGTCGTTGGTAAACAGGGTCTTGCCCATGTTCTGTTCGGCATAGGCCCATTGCACATCGACTTCACTGTTGAGGTGATCGTAGGCCGTCGTCCAATAGGTATAACTGGTGATGTAGTTTTTCGAGGCCGTAATACGATTCTCGAGGGCACGTTCGGTATAGAAGCGGGTCTTGCGCACGTCCTCTGCGTCCAGCTTAGCGGCGATGTTGAACAGCGCGGCAACAGCCATTAGAACACCCAGGACGAACAGCCCCGCGACGGCCACCACCAGGCGACGAGTAATGGGGGTGTGGCGCGTGGTAGTTGAAGGGGTATCGGCAGTGAAATCCATTGACCTGCTCCTGTCCTGGCTACACCGGCTTCGAGGCGTAGAACCGCCTCCATGTCGCCAGCGAAGTTGTCTGAGCAATGGACCGTTGTCAGGTACCGATGATTCCAACCAATCTCAACGATCCGAGCGCTCCAGCGCATCGAGTCCACCTTCGGTCGATAACGCCGCCACACGGTTGCGACCGCCGTGCTTGGCCTGATAAAGCGCCGCATCGGCCCGCTGGATGAAGACTTCGATGCTGTCCAGGCTGCTGGGCACAAAGGCGTAGCAACCCAGGCTCACCGTCAGGTAGCCGGTCGGGGAGCCCGAATGAGTGATGCGCTTGTCGATAACCTTGTGGCGGATCTGTTCGGCCAACGCCATGGCCCCGTGCAGGTTGGTATCGGGCAGCAGCACCGCGAATTCTTCACCGCCGTAACGCACCGCGAGGTCAGCCTTGCGATGACAGCAATCCTTGAGCACCTGCGCCACTTCCGCCAGGCAATGATCCCCCACCACGTGCCCGTAGGTGTCGTTGTAGCGCTTGAAGAAATCGATATCGACCATGATCAGGCTCAAGGGGCTGCGCTGGCGGGCGCCTCGGCCGAACTCGATGTCCAGCGCCCGTTCGAATAGCCGCCGGTTCGCCAGCCCGGTCAGGCTGTCATGGGTGGCAATCAGCTCCAGCGCCTCCTGGGCCTTGCGCAGGTCCGCTTCGATCCGCTCGCTGTTACGCACCTGACGCACGAATACCCAGCCGAACAGGCAAATGCCCAGGACCACCAGGGCCACAATGAGACTGGATTGGAAAGCCCGCTCATACCAGCCCGCCAGGATCGACTCCTCGGACATCGCGGCCGTGACCACCAGCGGGTAGGTCTGCAAATGTTGATGGCCATAGAGCCTGACGATGCCGCCGACGGCGGAGCGGATGATGACGTCGTCGGATCTCCCGCTCACCGGGTCATGCCGGAAAATATGCTCCACGGCCAGGGGATGGCCGATCCGCGCCTCGTCGAAGGGCCGCCGGGCCAACAATGTCCCATCGGACAAAGCCAGGGCCATCTCGCCTTTATCGTCGAGACTGAAGCTTTTGAAGAACTGATCGAAGTACGACATTTTGATGCCGGCCAGCAATACGCCCTGGAAGTTGCCGTCCTGATCATTCAAGCGCCGGGACACCGGGATGATCCACTCGCCATTTTGCCGACTGCGGATCGCCGGACCGATATGTGCGATCAGGGAGGCATTCTGCTGGTGGAACGCAAAGTACTCCCGATCCGCTACCCCTGCCCCCCTGTGCAGGTTTTCGAAGGAGGTGATGACCCAATGACCGTGCTTGTCGAACAGGTACAGGCCATGCAACTGCTCCAAGGACTGCACTCGCCGGGCAAAAGTACGCTGCAAACGCGATTGCATCACCGAGCCGAAACCATCAATTTGGATCCAATCCACCAAGCTGGCCAGAACCAGATCAGCCTGCAGGAAAGTATCCTGAGCCTGCTGGGACATGGCGCGTGTCAGGTTGATCGAAGCGACACGGGCCGACTCCAGGTCGTGGCGACGGGACTGCTCCAGTTGCAGGTAAAGCAAACCACAGAGACACAGGCACACCGCCGCGATGAACATCACCGCGGCCTTGAGCAGGGGTAGGCGCTTCAAGGCACCACCAGGGGCATGGAACGGATCGAGGATGGGGATAGGCAAGCGAATTCCTGAAGAGGACAAAGCATGAGCGAATCGCTCAAAGCCCCCAATATCCGTGAGCTTATCCTACCGCTTGTGGGGCAGCAATTTGCCCGTATTGCGCAGCCGATGGGCGGCTGGAGTGGATCCAAAACCCCGTGTCATCCTGGCCTGCTTTTCCAGCTACCAGTGCTCTGGGCCAACGGTTTTGCATGTGAGCTGGCCGGGCTGGCAGTGCAGCTAGACGAGGCTCTTGCTCAAATACGTCGCCGAGGCCGGGCACAAGGTCTTGAACTGGGCCGTTGCGCTGATCGAAGCAGGCGCCAGCGAGCGATCTCGCGCCTGGTAGCCGTGGGCAGTAAAGAACGCGACGGCGCTGTCAGTGAGCAAATGGAGCCGCCCGACCCCTTCGCTTTTCGCAAACGCCTCGAGCACGTCCAGCACCGCCGCGCCAGTGCCGCGTCCCCGCTGTGCCTCAAGGACCACCAGCGAGCGCAGCAACCGCTCGGCACCACTGCCCTCGATTCCACCAAACGCCACTTCGATGCCGTGTTGGTTGAAGCTGAAAAACCGTCGGCCGGGAAGCGTCAGGTCGTCCACGGGTAGACCGGCCAGGGTGAGTGCATTGCGCAGCGCCCCCAGATCTTTATCATCCATTGTTGTCATGTGCATGACTTGCTCCCTCGTAAGTGTCTCAGTGATCTTCGTCGCCACCGAGATTCTACAACCCCCTTCATGACCCAGCGCAAATGAAGCCTCCACCCCGTCAGCTAAGCTCAACCTATCATCACGACAGGGAATCGACATGAGCAAGGCAGACGAGCTAGCGGCAAAATTGAGGAAAATCCAGCAAACCGGCGCGGATACCGACAACTGCGCCGACCTGGCAATCGAACATTGGCCCGCCCAGGTCTACGAGTTGTACCGCCAGATCGAAACCTGGCTGGCCCCGGTGTGCGAGGCCGGGCTGGACATCCGGCGCAACCCCACCCACGTATTTGAAAGTCACTCCAGCGGTTCGACCTACAACTACGCCATTGATCAACTGGTGATCGAAGGCAACCATCGCCGCATTTCATTCGACCCCATCGCCCGCTTTTCTCCCACGGGGGAAGGCTGCATTGAGGTCCATATGAAGGGGCAAGCATGCTGCATTCTGCGGACACTCAGCGACCATGGCCAATCGCTGTGGCATCTCCAGGCGCTCCAGTCGAGCGGACAATCACAGCCTGAGCCGGTGCCCCTGGACGAAGACGCCTTGCTCTCCCTGATAGAAGAGGGTCTTGGGCTTTAACGCAAATGGGCGACCGTGGAGGTCAATGCCGATCAGTTAACCGACACAGAACCCTGCATGGGTTGCTCTGGTATGGGTTGGGCCGTGCCGAACAGGCTGACCCGCACCTGCTCATCGCCCTGCTTCTGCAACAGAATCGGCGCGATGCCGCCGGGCATCACGACGTTCACCGGCCCCGCCTTCACCCAACCCACCCGCCATGCAGCGCAGGCCACGGCGCTGGCGCTGGTGCCCGAGGATGCAGTGGGACCTTCGCCTCGCTCGAACACTCGGGCAGCGATCCGCCCTTCAGCTTCGAGCCAGGCCCATTGCAGGTTTATACCCAGTGGGCAGGGAACTCCTGCCCCGCCGGGAGCGGCGTAAGCGATACGCGTCAGGCGTTGGCACAGCGCCGTCGCACGCATCTGCGGATTGCTCGGCAGCGCCTCGACACTCTCCACCAGCGTCACGCAATGAGGGTTGCCGATGTTCACGAACAGGCTGTTGCCCCACGCCGGGTTCAACGCCTGCAGATCGGCCACTCGACTGACGTCCCGCTGGTTGAAGGTCATGCTCTCCACACCTTGGGCGCCGACGACGTGAGGTCCGAACGACGGTTGTCCCAGGTCCAGCCAAAAACCCTGCGCCCCCTCGAAGCCAGCGGCACGAACCGACGTTTGCAGCGGCCACACCGTGGGATTTGTCGTGATGAACCTGTAGCACACAATCCCCATCGTCCGGCATCAAGCCTTGTTCCAGCAGAGCCTGGGAGAAAATTGTCAAGCCATTGCCGCTGCGTTCGGCCAGAGTGCCGTCGGTGTTGACGATCAAAACGTCAAAGGGTGGTTCACTCTGGAACGGGCCGATCAACAAACCGTCGCTACGATGGGCCTTGGCACCCGACGGCGCTTCGCCCGGCGCCCAGGCACAGAAGGCGTGCACGGCGGCCGTTGCCCAGGATTGACGCGTGTGTGCGGCCTGGGCAGCCGAGTGCGGCAGGTCCACACCGCCGGCACGAACCTGCTGCGGTGAGACGACCCCATAAATATTGCCGCGTGCGTCATAAAACTGCGTCATGGACCAGACCCCGGAATCAGCCAGCAAGGGCCGGTACTTTATGCTGGCAACAGCTTGGGGAGCAAAGCGTGCTCGCACGCCCCGCACTTGAGTCGGCACCTTGGGGTCGCGGTGCGGTCAGTGGATATGCAAGCATAGAGCCCCTGCCCGCATCACCGCATCGCAAGAAAGCCAAGGACGTTTCATGACCGCCATTACGCCCCCGCCCACCTTTATCCCCGGACGTCTGGAACAGATGTCCACCCGCATCGCTTATCTCATCGCCGGCATCGGCATTGCAGCCTGGGCGCCGCTGGTGCCTTACGCGAAGGTGCGGGCGAACCTGGATGAAGGCACCCTCGGGTTGCTGTTGTTGTGCCTCGGTGTGGGCTCGATCCTGGCGATGCCGATTTCCGGCGCGCTTGCCGCGCGATTCGGCTGCCGTCGGGTGCTCAGCGGCGGCACGGTCCTGATCTGCCTGGCGTTGCCGCTGCTGGCGACGATGACGTCCCTGCCCTGGCTGGTGGCCGCCCTGTTCGTGTTTGGCGCCGGACTCGGCACCGTGGACTCGACCGTGAACCTGCAAGCGGTGATCGTCGAGCGGGCCAGTGGCAAGACCATGATGTCGGGCTTCCACGGCATGTTCAGCCTCGGCGGGATCATTGGCGCGGCCGGGGTGAGTGCCTTGCTTGGCCTTGGGCTTTCGCCGCTGGAGGCGACGCTGGTGGTCAATGGGGTGCTGCTGGTGGCGTTGTTCAAGGCTGCGCCGCATTTGCTGCCCTACGGCAGTGAAAGCTCAGGCCCGGCGTTTGCCATTCCCCACGGCGTGGTGCTGTTTATCGGCATCCTGTGTTTCATCGTATTCCTGGCCGAAGGTGCGGTGCTGGACTGGAGCGCCGTGTTCCTGACCAGCGAGCGCGCAGTGGACACCGCCTATGCCGGCCTGGGCTACGCCGCCTTCGCGCTGACCATGACCGTCGGCCGCCTGACAGGGGATTCGGTGGTGCATCGCCTGGGTGCGAAGCGCGTCATCATTTATGGCGGCGCCATCGCTGCGGCGGGGTTCCTGCTGGCGACCCTGGCACCGATGTGGCAAGCGGCGCTGTTGGGGTATGCATTGGTGGGAGCCGGGTGTTCGAACATCGTGCCGGTGTTGTACACCGCCGTTGGCAAACAGACCTTGATGCCGGAAGCGATCGCCGTACCGGCCATCACCACCATCGGTTATGCCGGCATCCTTGCCGGTCCGGCGCTGATCGGGTTTGTTGCCCATGGCAGCAGTTTGAGCTTTGCGTTTGGGTTGATTGCGCTGTCGCTGGTGGCGGTGGGGATTAGCGGGAAAGTGTTGAAAGTCTGATTTCCCCACAATCCCCCTGTGGCGAGGGAGCTTGCTCCCGCTCGGCTGCGAAGCAGTCGCAAACCGGACAACTCGGTCTACCTGAAGGACTGTTGGGGCCTGCTTCGCAGGCCAGAGGGAGCAAGCTCCCTCGCCACAGGATTGTGTTCAGGCCACAGGACGGTACCTGGGCCTTGAGTTTTCATCAGAACCCCACACTGGCCTGCACGAAGAACGTGCGCGGGGCGCCGGCATAGATGCCCGAGTTGTTGTCGCTGGAGCGGGTGTAGTACTGATGGTCGAACAGGTTTTTCACCCCGGCACCCACTTTCAGGTTCGACAACTGCGCGCCGAAGTCATAGCCGGCGCGCACGTTCCAGAGCACGTAGCCGGGCATGTCACCAAACTGCCCGTCGGCGCTGCCGTCAGTGATGTAGTCATCGCTGAAACTGCCATCGGCCTTCACGTTGTTGCCCGGTGAACGCTGCTTGGACTGGGCAAAGGCGTCGAGGTTGTAGGTCCAGCGATTGACGTCATAACGCAGGCCCAAGGTGGCCACCTGACGAGAATAGAACGGCAGGTCACGGCCCTTGAAGCTCGGGATCTCGCCTTCGTAGGTCGCACGGGTGTAGGTGAAACCGGCATTGGCACTCAAGCCTTCGAGGCGCGGATCCAGCGCGGCCATGTCGTAGTGCACCGAGGCTTCCAGGCCCTGGTGCTTGGTGGCGCCCATGTTGGTCCAGCCCACGTCGTTGCTGATGTATTGCAGCTCGTCATCGAAGTCGATGTAGAACAGCGTCACTTCCCCGCCCCACACGTCATCGTTGTAGCGCGTACCGATCTCGTAGGTCTTGGCCTTCTCCGGGCTCAAGCCGTTGGCGGTGTTGTTACCGTCGCCACCCTGGCCGAGCTGGAAATATTGCAGGCTGCCGAACGAGGTCTCGTAGTTGGCGAACAGCTTCCACGCATCGGACAGGTGATACATCACGCTCAGTGCCGGCAGCGGTTCGTTACTGTCGATGCTGCGGCGTTTTTCCTGCACCGGGCGACCGGCGGTGTCGAGCACCGGGCGGTCGTGCCATTCGGTGCTGATGCGTTCAAAGCGGATGCCCGGGGTGATGGTCCATTTGCCGACATCGATCTTGTCATCGAGGTAGACCGCGTGAGCTTCAGTGCCGCCGGTACGGTCCTGGTAGACATGACCGTCGGCGCCCGGACGCACCACCGGCTGGTTATCCCGCAACGCCAGGCGACTGGCCTCTTCGTGCATGCCCTCCTTGAGGTAGCGATAACCGATGCTGGCCTCCTGGGTGGTGGGGCCGAGGTCGAACACATGGGACACCCGGGGCTCGATACCGAAGGTGTAATAGGTGCGCGGGTAGGACGCCAGGTTGCGTTGGTCCCGGGAGGCGATGGTGCTGCCACGGTAGCTGTCGGAGTAATAGGTCAGCACTTCGGCCTGGGTGCGGTCGTCGACCTGTCGCAACCACTTGAACGACACGTCCTTGCGCCGGCCACTGAAGTTGTCCCAGTCGCGGTCGGACTGGTACGGGTCCGCGTCGTATTGCTTCTGGGTCAGGCCACCGGGCATGTCGGCCTTGGCGTCGTAGTAATGGAAGTTCAGCGAGAAGTCGTCCACCTCGGTGGGCGCCCAATGGGTCTTGAGGATGACGTCGTCGATGTCGTTGCCATTGTTGCTCTGGCGATAGCCGTTGCCGTTCACGCCGGAATACAGCAGCGCGACGCCCAGGCCGTTGTCCGCCGTGCCGCCGAGGAACGCCGTGTCGATGTGCTTCCAGCCGCCACGCTGGGAGGTTTCCAGGGTGGTGCCGATTTCACCGGTGGCTTTTTCCGGGATGGCGCGGGTCACGAAGTTGATCACCCCGCCGACGTTCTGCGGCCCATAGCGCACGGAACCGGCGCCGCGTACCACGTCGATGCTGTCCAGGTTACCCGAGGAAATCGGCGCCATGGACAGTTGCGGCTGGCCGTAGGGGGCGAACGCAGCCGGAACACCGTCGATCAGCACCGTGGAGCGTGGTGACAAGCGCGAAGTCAGGCCACGCACCCCGACGTTAAGGGAGATGTCGCTGCCACCGGTGCCGTTGGCCTCCTGCACCTGCACCCCCGGCACACGCCGCAGCACATCGCCGACGTTCATGGCGCCCTGCTCCACCATCGCTTCGCGGCGGATCACCGTCCGTGCGCCGGGGTGGTTCTGCACCACTTCGGCGTTGGCATCGCCGAGCCAGTCGCCGACCACTTGGATTTCGGTGGCCCCCAGCTCCAGCGGGCCAGCACCGGATGCCGACGGCGCCGGCAACACCGTCACCGAGCCGTCGTCGATCTGGTATTGCAGGCCGCTGCCCTGCAGCAATTGGCGCAGGGCCGCTTCCGGGGACAGGTTGCCATTCACCGCCGGGGCTTGCTTACCGGCCACCCGCTCGGGACTGAAGAACACTTGCAACGAGGTCTGCTGGCCGAGTTGACTCAAGGCCTGGCCCAACGGTTGCGCCTGGATGTGAATGTTACTGGCCTGATCGGCGAATGCTTGGGGCAGCGCGGCGCTGACGGCCAGGGTCAAGGCCAGCGGCAGCCAGCGCGAAGAGGTGCGGTTGTGGTTTTTGGCGGAGGTTTTCACGTCGAACCCTGTCCTGTCGAATCGCAAGAATACGCGTCTGTTAATGCAAACCAGTTGCAGTTGGACAAGAAGACGAAGAACTCGAAAAAAACCTGAATCTATCGCGCAATTATTTCCTGGCTGCCGTCCTCCAGGGTTCGCACGGCCACTGGCAGGATGTTTGGCAGCGCCTTGAGCAGCGCCTCGGGATCATCGGAACGGAACACGCTGGTCAGGCGCAGATTGCCCACCGCCGCGCTGCCGACCCGCAAGGGCTTGGCCCGGTAGCGGGAAACCTCCTCGGCCACTTCACTCAACGGCGCGTTGTTGAACACCAGTTTGCCGCTGCGCCAGGCAGTCAGCGCATCGGCGTTGATCGCGTAAGGTGCGGCGACCTTGCCCTGAGCATCGATCTGGGTGCCCAGGCCCGCCGTAAGGCTGACGAACTGCAATCGCGGCGCACCCCGCCCCTGGACCTTGACGCTGCCCTGCTCCACCGCCACCCGGGTTGTGTCAGCATCGCGACGCACGTCGAAGCGCGTCCCGGTCACCGTCACCTGGCCATTACCCGCTTCGACGGTAAATGGGCGGCCGGCATCATGCTCGACACTGAACAACGCCTCGCCTTCGAGCAGTTCCACCCGCCGCTGATGGTGCGCGAATTGAACACGTATCCGGCTACGGCTGTTGAGGTCGATCACCGAGCCGTCCGGCAATGCGAGGTGCCGACGCTCGCCGAAGGCCGTGGCAAATTCGCCGCTGTAATCGGTGGAGGAACTCAAGCCGCTGAACAAACCCAATCCGATCGCCACCGCGAGCAGCCCGGCGGCGACCGCATAGCGCAGCAACGGCCGGCGCCTGGGGCGTTCGGCGGGACGTTCGCACAATGCTTGCAGGCGTTCCCGGGGCAGCAGGTCCGTGGCGCTCCAGATACCCTGGAGCAACTGGATTTCATCGCGATGATTGGGATGTTCGTCGAGCCAGGCTTCGAAACCCTGGCGTTCCTCGAGACTCATGGCAGGCGCTTGCAAGCGCACGAACCATTGCGCCGCCGCGTCGCGAACCCTGTCCTGCCCGCACGGGCATTCACGGCTATCCATCATGCAAGGTCCTGTGGTTCAGGTGGAAGATGGCGACGGATCATTGGCCTGGCCCGTCCAGGCGATCGCGCAGATGCCGCAGGGTGCGGATCATATACTTTTCCACCATATTTTTTGACAAGCCCAGGCGCTCGGCGATTTCCGCCTGGGTCAGGCCTTCGATCTTCTGCCAGACAAACACCGTACGGCAGTTGGCCGGCAGCTCGGCAAGCGCTCGCTCGATGGAGTCTGCCAGCTGGATCGCGTGCATGTAGTGCTCCGGGTCGCCCGAAAGCGACTGGCTGTGGTCGACGGCCGCCTCCTCCATGGCCCCACGTCGATCTTCACGCCGATAGCCATCCACTGCAATATTGCGTGCCGTCTGGTGCAGATAGGCCCGCGGCTGCTCGACCCCGGCCGAATCGGACTCAAGCACCCGCACAAAGGTGTCGTGGGCCAGGTCCTCGGCCTGCTGGCGATTGCGCAGGCGACGGGTCCAGGTGCCGATCAACTCTTCGTAATGCTCGAAAAAGCCGGTTCTGCGGGGCAGCTTGGGGGTCATCGCGGCGCGCTGTGGAAATGGGGCGTGAATAGTAATGCTTCCTATTAAGGCGAAGCAAACCTATTGCGGTGCCTGTCGTCCGAAGCTTTTCCAGCCTGTAAGCGCGCGCCGGTTTTGGCACCGCTAAGCGGAGTAATTGGCACCAGCCTCTGTTAGGACGGTTGAGTGGGCCAATCGAAAGATGTGGGAAATCCGGCCTCCATCTGAATTCGGTTGAGCGCAACGCGATACTGCTTCCATTCCAGCAGCGCTGCCAATTCGATATCTGTCGCAATTCCAAGGTCAGCGGCATCCTGGAGCGGAGCCATGCGGGTCGTAGCTACCGCCAGCATCTGGTCGCGCTGCACAAGCGCGGATGCTCGAAGCTCATCTTCCGTTGGCATATTCACATCCGGTAGCTGCGGAAGCTCTGGAGAGGCCAACGCAAAGCCATTGGCCACGCTGACGAGCATTCCATTGCACATGCCTTCGACGGCCTTCCGGTATTGATCATCGGTAATCTCGACCCCGCCTTCGATGACGTCGCTCGATACCATGCCATCAGTTGCATACGGCATTATTTAATCCTCAAGTAGTAAGTCACGCCGATGTTCTTGGTCCGTGTTTCGTTACCGATTCGCGGCGTACCGTTCGCTCCGTCATCACCGAGCAGTGGATAGGCACCATTTCGAACAGTCGCTCGATACACCACGCCGGGATCGGCTGCCACAGAGTTGCCGCCGATGCCTGTGTTATTAGGACTTTGCAACGGTTCGACGGAGGTGGTAGGGAGGTTGGTACCGCGTGTAGCCAGCCCAAAGCCTTGGAACTGATCGTCCTCAACCGTCCCAACCGAGCCCGCACGAATCGACCTCCGCTCTGTGTTAATGAGGTTGATACGCTGATTATTTAGCGGACTACCTGCCAAGGAGATTAGGCCACTAGCCTGTACCAGAGGCGCGCTACCGCTCACTACCTCCGCTATAAGCACACCGTCGTTATAGGGGTCAGCGGCACTGAGTTTGATGTACCGGTAGGACTGATTGGTCGGCGGCTCCAGCACGGCCGAAAGATGCGTGAATACCGGAATAGGAACACCAATGGGCTGTAGTGCCCACAGCTCGGCCTGGGTAGTGGTTGAGATAGGTAGAGGGTTTAACAGCACAAAATCGATACCGTCGTATTCGACGTCTGATAGTTGTCCGGCCATAAAGACGGCCGGGATTTTGACGCCGAACATTGAATACTGCTTGAGGCTTTTTGCCCCCTTGGTGGAAATATTGAGCGTGTCCGCTCCAGTACTCGCCACGTTGAATTTCACGCGGAATCGCTGGTTGGCAGCGTATGCGGTTATAGCTGGTGACGGGGTAAGCGTTAATGCAGAAGCGGCCCCCCCAGTAGTGAAGGCTGTAGCGCCTTGAGACTGGATGCTGGCAATACTGGCTTTTCCAGCAAGCGCGTTCGTCATGGTGGTGGCAAAGTTCGGATCCCCGCCCAGAGCATCCGCAAGTTCCTTGAGGGTATCGAGTGCAGCCGGTGATGAGGCGACCAGACTGGCCACAGCCTGTTGAATTGCAGTGCTCACCTCAGTCTTGGTAAAAGCATCCGTTATGCCAAAGCCCGAAACGGTCGTAGGCTTGCCCGTTAGCTTTGCCCAGGTGTTCGCTGCGGCCTGGATGGCCTGGATCGACTTGAGCAACTGCGAGTCGTCAGCAGGATTTAGAGTAATGCCTGCCCCTGCAATTACGTTGACGATCTCCCGCTGGACGGCATTTAGCCACGCGGCGGTGATCATAGTTGCGTCAATACCTGAGCCTGGCTGTCCTTGGGTGTATTCACCCGCACCGTTTGCCGTGCTGGTGCTATCTCCGATTTTTTGCATCAGTTGTCTCCGTAGCCGAATAGCAAAATGGACTCGGCCGGTTTCATCTGGCTGAGTCGGCACTCAAGTGCTTTGTTGCCCCAGGATGCTAAGGGGTCCCCTGCGGCGGTTAAGCCCGCCACTGCGTAGGTGACGGTCACGTCGGGGGCACTGACTCGCCAAGTGAAATTCCAGTCGCCGCCGTAAAGTCGGTCACCGGCTCGCGCGGAGCCTGCGCGGGCTGGTCGAAAGGTAGTGATGGTGATGTCGTAGCCAAGAGACTTGGCCAGAGCGATAAAAAAGGGCTTGCTTTGGCCTCCACGGGCTTGCAGCTTACTAACCACTGCCTGGACGCGCTGGCGGACGGATTGCGGCACGCCAATCAGGCACGGATCAGGCAGCGCTAGCACGCGTTCCCACTCGGCCAGCCCCATACCGCTATCAGCAAAAATCGCGCTGTAGGTCGCTTCAATCTGAGCATCAGAAGCAGTAAGCCCGTTGGCCTCTGCCTCGATGGTGGCGGATAGTTTCGGTGCTAGTCCGTCATAGGACGCAGGAGGTAGTAAAAGCCGGATCTGATCCGAGAGCGCGGTCATTCGAGCAGCCCCAGAGTAATGGTGCCAGGCCGAATCCAGCCGATCAGCGCCGGGTCATCCGACGCGCTGACGTTACCGGTCGGGGCCGTCACAGAGCGATCAACAACACCCGCCAGGTTGTTGACCATGGCCTCAATCTGCGAGCGTTTGAGGGCTTCGCCAGGCTTCAAAGCGCCGAGCAATGCCTCATAGGCAACCTGCGCAGCGGACTGAACCTCTGCCAGCGTATAACCTCCCGTCAGTTCGACCTGCGCCGTACAATTGACCGTCCGAATCGTAGGCGCATAGACCCACACATCAGCGATGACGGAACACTGTTCCAGGATATATTCCAGGCAATTGGCGATGACCTCGGCTGACGGATTGCCCGTACTGGCGGTGATGACAACGTCGACGGAGCCACCACCTCGACGCCTCGGGATGACCAGTGCGTCCGCGACACCGTCCACGCTTCTTGCCCACCGCTTAAAGTCGTAGGCGGCGCCCCCGGCCGGGGGCAGTTGAATAATGTCCAGGAGGCGAGCAAGCAATGCCTCTGGCCTTTCCTTATCTTCACCTCCGGTTGTCAGCCCGATGAAAGTGGCCGCCGAATCCATGCCCAGTGGTGGACTCACCAGAATCACCGCGCCGGAGAGATTATTGAGCCCAGTTCCCAAACTCTCTGCCCTGGCCTGGACTGTCGCCGTGCCACCTGTGCCAATTGTCGCGCTAGATAGCGTGTTAAACCGTTCACCGGTCACTACGTGCGTGATTGTCGAGCCTTGCAACAGCTCAACCCCCGCAACGCCTTTCAGCTCCACCGTACCTGTCGAGGCAACGGCTTCTTTACGTGGCACGCCTCTTATCGCAGCGGTTCGGACCAGCTCGTCTTCGTCTGCTGTATCGGGGAATATCTGGCGATACGTCCAAGCAATCTTCTGATACAGCCCCTCAATGGCGGCGGCAACCGCCGCCGAACGGACATAGTTATCGCTGTCAGTGCCGATATCGGCTTCGGCTTGGAGGTTGCGAATGTCCCGCAGAATGCCCGCGAGAATTTCCTCCAGCGAGGGGGCGGAAAAGGCCATGTCAAATCACCCTTACAGGTTGGCGAAACACCTGCGAATTGCCGGTGGCGTCGATGATGTCGGTTTGCAGCTCAAGCCAGCCGTTGTGAGGCTGCTCGGCGGTAATGGTGATCTTCTTGGCGCGGCCGTCATCCAGCAGGGGTTGGAGCGCTTGCTCGGCGTATTGCTTGGCGAGGATGCCAACCCGAGGGCGGTCTTTTTCGCGGCGAAGTTCATGCAGGCGGGAACCCAACTCGGGATCAGCCCACCAGGTTCCGAGGGGAGTCATGAGGCGGATGTAGACGGCGTTTGCCAGCGTATTGATACGCTGGCCCGTCAAGTCGCCAGTGGTGGGGTTTATGCCTGCGTCCATAGGCAGGCATCTTGCAGCGCTATGCGCTGGAAAGGACTTTCAGGGTGATTTAAGGTTCCAGGATGGGCATAGAAATCTGTAGGGAGACGAGCTTGTTAAGTTCACTTTTATGGCAATTGAAAACAATATCTGAAAGATCGCCAATGTTGAGCGTGCGAGCATCATTTCCTTTAGATCCATCCCAAGCGAAAATCCTAAACTCTCTTTGGTGACCGAAGCTGTTGGCTTTTCTCAGAAAGGCTTCGTCTCCTTTAAACGTGCCACTAAAGGTGATCGGGTCGTAGTACTCAACTAGGCCATAATTCGATCGATTTTGGGTCAGCCCATCAAGGGCGCTGTCCAAGCGAGAGAAAAAATGATCCAAACCGAAAATGACGGAGCAATAATCGCCTAGGTCGCCTTTGTCGACGTCGAGCATTGCTTCAGACCTGATCGTTTCAAGACTTTTGGCGGAGTCATCATTGCAATAGAGCGCCGACATACAATAGACGTGGTACTCGTCGTGATGGTGATAACCAAGTCTTAGCGGTCCAGCGAATCCTTCAATCTGGAAGGTCTCCCCAGTCTTATTGTTCTCAATTGTCATTTTCACATCTGTAGGCTGAAGCCAACCCGACAGCCCTTCGTGCCTATCCCCAATATTGCATTTGTCCTGCTCTTCGTATTGCCTGAAGTACTTCAGACGATTCATGTACAAATTGCCGCGCAAAAAATCCTCGCGATGCGACTCCTGTTTGAAAAAGCGGACAAGTGCGTAAAGGGTCGCTGCCATGCTGTGCTTACTCGACGGGAAATCTGCGTCCATCGTAACCAGAAACTCACTGCGCTGGCGATGGCTTTGGGCCACCCCCATGATCGTGTTGATTGTAGAGATCACGATCTGCCTGCATGGTCCGCGCATGGTCGGCAATTTCGCCATCAGCCTTGATGCTTCCCTCGTTATGCTGGTCTCCAGACATCTCAACCAACGGAGTTTCAAATCGCACCTTCATCCCAGCCTTAATTACCAGCGTATCGGTAACGATCTCGACCACCCGGCCGCGCTTCAAATGCACGTAATCCCCCTCATCGGTGTAGATCGACACTTCGCCGTCCTGGAGCGCGATTCTGTAGCGACCGTCCTCACTGGCGGCAACAATGGCATGTTTGCTGTTGCCTCCCACAGGGATAACCAGATATTCAGCTCCCGGCAAAGGTGCGGAGCTATAGCCATAGTGCTGGAACAGCTCCCCAGTCACCGACTCGCCGGACAAACCTTGCATGTCCACACCGATCAGCTTGCCATGGCTATTACGGGCCGCGACGGCACGGAACGGCAGACGTATATTCGACATGAAGCGCCCGACCTGGTCGCGAATCAATCGCCCCATATTGCTCATCACAACCCCTTAACCATTTCGATGAAGGCCGCGTCTTTATGGACCTTGCCTTTATGCTTCTTCTGCTTCACGCCATCGAGTACCCACATTTTGTCTTCTCGCAAACGCAGCTCGGTAATTGCCCCTTCACCCCGGGACAAGCGCAAGGTACGAGCCATCAAGAAATAGGTGGCATCCAGTTCGTGGGGCTCGCTACGGACGATGATGCGCTGGCCAGGTGTCCAAACCTGCCCGTTGTCGGCCCGGTGCCCCTGGACGATGGCGCGGATCTCGAAACCTTCCAGACGGCTGTCAGCCAACAGCTTGCGGGCGCGGGTGGTGGCCATGTCCTGGTTCTCGCTGGCGCTGTCGATAATAACCTTGGGCCGAAAGATCCCCCGGCGGGCCAAGGTTTCGTCCTGGATGACCGAACGCAAGTGGGAACGCTTGGTGTCGAGGCCGTCATTGTCGTACTGCCCGTGCTGGCCAAGGACGGTGATCTGGCTAAAACGGTTGGCGATGGAACGGCGCACGCTCAGGCGTTGCACGTTGTTGCCGATGCCATCCTCACGCATGATCAGCGCGCCAACCGGTGGCGTGTTGTAGTCGGGACCACCAATGACCAGGCGGCCATCGGGTTCGACCCATGGCCATAGCCCATTAGCCTCGGCAACCTGGAGCAACGCCTCCCAAGCTGTTTGGCCTGGCTCTATCTGAATGCGGCGCCGGGTCTTGGCCTGGTCGGCGCGGATCTCGACCCGGTCAATGCCCAAGGGTTTAACCACCTGGTCAAGGATCTGCGCCAACGAGGCTTCGCGCATCGATACGAATGGCGCCGAGCAGTCAACCAGGGGAGCAGCACGGTCGCGGCCGTTGATGCGAATTGAAATGCCCTGACGGGAAATATCGTGCTCGAACTCGTCGAGTTGGCCCGTCAGCACGCGATCCGTCCCCAGCGTCAGGGAACACGGCGCACCTTCTTTCAATACGGACGGCAAGCGCGTCGTGTCCTTGGTGTACAGCTCCAGCTCAAAGGCATCCGCAGGTGTCAGCAAGTCGGATTCAACCGACCAACCGTCCCAAGTGTCGTGGGCCAACCCACCAATGGCCAGGCGGATCGGTGCCGTTTGGTCATTCTGCGTAGGCACGTAGCACCCTCCCGGCCGGGATGTTGTGTGGGGTATTCAGGTCGGGATTGAGGCGGATCAACTCAAGGGCGCGGGTGTGGTCGCCATACCAGCGATGGGCCAATAGGCGAAGACTGGCCGGTGTCTCGACCAGGCGCTCAACCATGGGCGGGCTCTGCAAGATGACCTGGCGAGCGCGGGCCTGGATCAGCGCGGCAGTGTTGCGCAACGCTTCGATGATAGGCCGCGAGGTCTCAACGTCATACAAACGCCGCTGAAGCAGGATTGCGGACTGGACCAACGAACGCACCAGGTTAACCAGGCCTTCCAATTCCAACGGGCTGAGCGTCGGCTTTTGGCCTTCGTCCTCGATGACGATGGCCACCGCCTGGGCATGTGCCGCCGCCAATTCAGTGATGACCAGCACCACCAGGGCAAAGCCGCTACTTTCCACTGGATCATCAGGCATACCGTCGGGCAACAGGTTGGCATCCGGTGCATTTCCCTGGCGGGCGCTGATCAAAAAAGCGTTGCCCGCTCGCGCCGCCTCAGTAGTCAGGCTGGCACCGCCGGGGATGCTGGCCGGGACGCCGGACATCGACAGCAATGCAGTCGATGTACTGGGCGTGCTGCCCTGGACGGCGCTGCGGATCTGCGTCGGAGTGCGGAACAGGTCGACCAGCGGGTCGTAAGCGGCCGAAGGATGTTTGGCCATGGACGCCACACCAGAGACCACGCCGAGGATCTGTGAGCGCAGTTGTTGCACACGGAGGAAAATACCGGGCAAGCCCAGGGCTTTTTCGATCAGCCCGATCCAACCGCCACCGATCCAGGATTGAATCTCACTGACAAGGGAATCGATACGGCCGAACAAATCAAAAACACCGTCCTGCCATCTCGCTTGCTCTTCCAGGTCAGTGACGCCGATGTCGACGAATTCGAACTGACGGGCAAAGAATGGCAGCTCCGGTGTGTCCTCCAGAAATAGCAGACTGACCAGGGCTGAGTCGGGGCCGTCCGCGTTGTGCTTCACCTCCCACGTCTGGCTAACGACACTGAGGCTGCCATAGATGGGATGGATCAGTTCTCCAGGGCCTGGCGTGTCTAGGGCTCGTAAGATGTTCTGTAGTTCCAACTCATAGTTGACGCCGAACACTACGATTTGCATTTGAAAGCGACGGGCACCGCGCCCTAGATCCCTAACACTGTCTCCGTCCTTAAAGGGCGTGCCGTGCTCGGCCAAAGCCCGTTGGGCCTGGAGACTTTCCTCGACAACCTGGAGCGCCACCCCGCGAAAGGAGGCGTCCAGTAAAGTTTCCGCCCAGCTCATTGGCCGCGCCTCACTTGCAGGTCGGTACGGCGCTCGACTTCGGCCTGGATCATTCGTGAGTCAGACCGAACCTCAATGACCAATGGTTTGTCTAGGAGCTGCTGCAAGCGCGTTACTGCGGCTTGTGTATCAGCCCCAGCGCCTACGGCACGATTGGCAACCCCAGCCGCCCAAGCGTTGGCACCTGCGACGGATGTGCCCGAAGCTGTCAGCCCCGTTTGTTGATGCGCCAAGCGTTGGGCTTGGCTCGACAACCAGTCCTGAGATTGGCCGGGATTCTGCCCGGCCAGAGCAATGCGGTTGCCATAGAACGATGATTGATAGGCACGCTGCCCGTCGTCCAAAAGCTTGTTCCTTGCAACCATGGCCAAGCGATCTTCGTCGGTGTTCTGACCGGTCGATCCGCTGAGTTGCGTTGCACTGACGCCAAGCGCAATCGGTGCCAACCATGGCGCAATAAAACCACCAGGCTTGCCCTTGCCAGATGAAGAGGTGCCACCGGGGATATCCGGCATTCCAACGCCAGACTGCATGTTGCCCGGCCAATTAGTCACAAACACTGAAGTGACTCCCGTGGCTTCCTCCAACACCTTACCGACCGCTATGTTCTTCAGCGTCTCCGGTCCACCCATTACCCTGTTCAGCAACGCACCTGCACCGGCTTTGGCACCACGCCCACCGTAATAACCACCCACGCCCAATGCTGCACCACCCATGAGCATTTGTTCGCCCGACAAATTCAAGTCATCGAGCAGGTAGCTCCCCATATCCGCGAAGGTTTTATTAATAGGCGTCGCCATTCGGTCGATGGCCTCACCCAAAGTAGCTTTCATTCGGGCAGCCGTACCGCTGGCACTGTTCGTGTTTTCTTTCAGGTCACTGTTGAAGATTGGTTCGGCTTTCTGGAGCGTGGTAGCGCCATTGCGGAAGTCGTCCAAGCGCTCGCCGGTCAACATGCTGCGCATACCGCGCACGGTGTCCTGGTCCATGCCCTTGAAAACGACGCCCATAAACTTTGCGCGTTGTTCATCTGTTTTCATTGCGCTGTACTTTCTTTTCAACTCTTCAAATACAGCGAGTGGGTTCTTTGATGTCCCGTCTTTGTTGAAAAAGCCAACACCGCTTGAGTTGGTGATTTGATCTCGGTATTGCTTATTACTGAATACGCGAAGGGTAGATTCGGCCAACGTCCCGAGTCGATCCGGTTGTAGCTCGACTTTCGAAAGGGCTTCAGTGAAGGCGAGAGCTTGCTCAATCGACATGCCTGCGGCTGATGCGACACCGCCAATTTTGGGAAACAGATCAGATAAGTTCTCAAGTTCCGCCGTACCGAGGCGGCCTGCGACGGTCATTTTTTGCAAAAGGTCGAGGGCCGCATCGCCCTTGTTCAGATCGATGTTAAAGGCGCTTGCAGCCGCAACAACAGCCTTACCCAGGACGGCGGAATCTGCGCCCGTGATAGTTGATGCCTGACCGATAGCATCGGCAGTCTTTTTAGCCGGGTCATAATCCATGCCTGAGGCGATCAAGGTATTAAAACCAGAGTCCACACTTTCGCGGCTCAAACCGTAGTCCTTGGCGATCCTAAAGCCTTCGTTCTTCCAATCGTCCTTCTGCTCTGGCGACATGTTCGCCGTTTGTTTTGTGCGGATTAACTGACGATCTAAACGAGCACTACCGGTCAAACCGGCCACAGCGCCTATGCCAACGCCAAGGCCTGCCAATTGGCCCTGAGCACTCGCCCCCAAAAACTTGATTCGATCAAACTCTTTGCGAACACCTGCTGCGACAGCCTTAAGCGCCTGGAGATTGCGGCCACCATTTTGCGCCAGACGACGGAAGGCTGATTCGGTGCGCTCAACGCTTTGACGAAGCGGCTGCACACCTTGACTATCCGCGCTTGCGGCGTCGGCCTTGATGTCTCGCGCAGCCTTGCGCCCAGCGTCGGCCATCGCTTTAAGTTCGTCCTTGGTCTTGCTGATCTCTAGCCGAGTCTGCGAGCCCGCTTTCGCGGTTTCGCGCATGGAGTTTCGGATGACCTGGTAACTCGTTGCGCCAGCCTGGCCGACCTTTGAAATGGCCGCCCCAGCCTTCCAGCTTTCATCGGCCAATGACTTTGCGCCTTCCTTGCCAGCCTTGCGCAAGTCGCGGTTGAGCTGGTCGATTTCGCGGCGGCTGTTTCCCGAGTGGGCTTGAATACGGAGCGCAACGCGCAAATCTGAACTCATCAAACACTCCAGAGCGTCTTACAGATACAAGAAAGGCCCGGTATCGAGCCTTTGAATCACTTGGGGGCAGGCAACTTTTTACGTTGCCGTTTGCTCACGTACCGCGTGGCTTTGGGCTTGCCTAAGATCAGGTCAATACGTGCGTCGATCTCCGGCCGAGTCATCCGCCGGATCTCGTCTAGGCGGTAGCCTGCTCGGACGAGTCCATGCTCAATGCGTCGCCAGTCGGCGATGCCGCGCTCGGCGGCGCGAGCTTTTTTTCCAACGCGGCATCGGCATCTGCGAGTAGGCCAAGATCGCTTTCAGTCAGCGCTACGCGTAGCAGATCCGTTGTCAACGCCTCGGCCGGAATATCACCCAAGTAAAGAAGCTGGCGGCGATACACATCGACCGTGATCAGTTGCATTGGCCCATGGGGGAAGAGTTCTTGTGCGCCGATCAAATCTCCGGTGACAGGCGTTCGTAGTGTGAAACGCTTATGGCGCGTTCCGGCGTAGTACACACCGATTTGCAGCTCACCGCTGATGGTCAAGCCATCCCACTCTTTATTCGATTGCTCGGTCATTCCCTCACTCCGTGTAGTAGTTCAATGCAGCGACGGTTAGATCTCGGGTGGCTTCACCTTCGACCTGGTACTTGCTGCCCATCTCCAGCAACGAGCAGCCGGTCCAGGTCTGGCGCTTGCTGCCACCGTCCTGGGGATAAATCGTGATTTTGGCGTCCATCAATGCGCGCCAATCCGGTTCGCCCGACTTGGGAATGGCCACCGAGATTTTCAGCTCATGCTCTTCAATGCCTTTCGCCGTGCCGGAAGCTCGACCGGTACGGTTCATGGTCTTGACCACCTTGCGTCCGGTCTTGAGGCTCGGCTCAACACTGAGCACTTCATAGTCGGTGCCGTTGATCTCCAGGACGATTTGTCCCACATAGTTATCAGCCATCTAGCGTTACCTCTTACAAGAGCAGGTCGATGCGGCCAGCAAACACATGCAGGCCGTTGACGACATCGGTGGGAATGGAAGCGTTGAGGCGGTTCACGTCCTGGAGCGAGCGCTCGACCACCAAGCCATCGGCGTTGGCCTCCACCTCTTCGATGATCTCCAGCTCTTCCAGCTTGAGCAGCACGTCCAGCAGCTCGCCGCGCACGGCGTCTGGCGTTTTCTTGGAGAGTTTCGAGCGAGGGAAGCGCAGGCGAATGCGCTCGCGACAGGCATTGCGCACGTAATACAGGATGCGCATGGTGGTCAGATCGAGCAGCGACACATCCGTCGCACCGGCTGCGGACTTGGTGTAAGTCGTGACGGCGCGCACGATTTGAATCACATCACCGGCCGCAACCTCCAATGGTGTAACGCCATTGGCCAGCGCGGTTTCCTGCTCGGTGCGGCCAAGACGCTGGGTGATGGTCGGCACCTGGATACCCTTCAGCACCAGGGTATTCAATGGCCGGGCCGGATCTTCCTCCGAAGCAATCACGGCGGCGTAGGCAGCAGCCACCTGACGCGCTGTCGAGTTGGTGCCCGGCAGCACGGCCAAGGTGATCGCACCCGAGTTCAGCGAGGCGGCCAACGTGGTGGCGGCGGACAAGGTGCTGGTCAACGCCGCCACACCGATGATGCTTTGTTGCTCGATAGAGTCGGTGTAGGTCTGGATATGCGTGCGCAGCGCAGTCAACGCGGTTTGGCTGAACCAGGCAGGCACCAACAGCGTGTAGCCGCCCAGCGCCGTGGCATCCAGCGCGGCGGTAATGCTTGGCTCGGCGTCACCTTCAACCACAACACCCACGGCCGAGATAGCCACGTAGCGATAGGCTCCAATCGCAGCGGCGACCATCTCTTCAGCAACCGGCCCAAAGAGCTTCCCAGCTTCGGTGGCACTGTAGACCTGGATCGGCACATGCGGTGCCGCCGTCGCGTTGGCGCCAAGCGGAACAATCAGGCAAATGCTCTGTTTATTCGTCGGCAGTGTACGCACGGCAAGGCTGGTGTTGAATTCAAAATAGGCACCCGGCTTGCGGATCGAGGCCGGGATCGTGTCAAAGGCAATGCTCATTCGACGGGCTCCTGTGCGGGTTGTTTGGCACTGCTGCGAGGCTTCTTGCTGATGAGCAGTTCGCCCGCCGCAATTCGGCGACGGTAATAAGAAGTGTCCGGCACCTCGACCGAGTCAGCGGGTGCCGCTTCGATCTGTTGATACGGGTCTTTTTCCATGGGCACTCGGTGACCAGGCGCGGCGATTACGTGCATTACACGTCCCTCAGTTCGATGTTGTCGGTGGCCACCGGCTCGGGGTTATCCGACGGCGAGTGGTACGCCATGTTGATGCCCAACAGGTCCGGCAAGGCCTCGGCCGGTTTCTGCCAATCCAGCTCAATCAGGAACGATTGCCCCAGGACAGACAGGTGGTCGCTCGACAGCTTGCCGTTGACCAGGTTGGATAGTTCTGTCGGTCGGATGGCGGCGCGGTTTTCCCACGGCTGCCAGTCCACCAGTTGATGCATGCAGGCCTCCCAAAGCGCATAGCTGCCGATATCAGTTGGCGTCGTTCCGCGCCGGGTCTCCCGCTCACCGCGTGGGTGACGGGTGGCTATGACCAGGCGGAACGTAATCGGCACGCTGTAGCGCCCTTGGGCAGAGCGTTTAAACGTCACTTTCGGCACCATCACCAACACGGCCGGGCAACGCTTGAGCAAGCCGGACAACAGATCGGGGTCGCTCAACTCACCGCCGTAGCTTTCAACGGCCAACTTGGGCAGCTTGGCTTTCAGCTCTTTGAGCCGCGCCTCGATCAAGTCCTCCAGCTCGCCCAGCATTACAAAGCCCTCAAGGTGCGACGGCTCATAAGCCGAGGCTGACTGCTGACTTGTAGCCCGGATTGGCCGCCATCACCGGCGCCGCGTTCCTTGTCCTCGGCAGCCAGGGTTTCCAGGCGTTTGATGACGTCCTTGTAGAGCACACGCACTGTCGACTCTTCCTTACCGGCGTCGTCGTACAGGTGGTAGCGGGCAATCTCGGCCAGGTCGTCAGTCACCCATTGGGGTGCATCCTCTCCGGCCGGGCGGAAACGCAGGTAAAACGAAACCTCACTGCGTGCCCTGGTCACGGCGTCGGCGATCCTGGCCAACGTCGCAACCGCGATGGCGATGTCCTCGGCGGGCCAGTCATCCAACGGCTGACCCGATGCAGCCGCCACCAGCAGCTCCGGCTCAATGGTCCGCCCGTCGTCCGGCGCCGCGACCTGGGAGATGTCGCGGGCACCAAAGCGGATCAGCAGTTGAGTAGCCGATGGCAGCGTCAGATTCATTTGCCGTCGGCCTTGGCTTTGGTGGAGCGGGCTTTCTCAGGCTTAACAGGCGCTTCAACTGCACCCGAGGGTGCGGGCGAGTCGTCCGCAGGGCGCCCATCTACCGTAACCGGGCCAGGTCCCTGAGCATCCGGTCCTGGCTCGCTGTCGCCCAGGACTTGAGCGGCGGTGTCGACCACTGCATCACCCACAGGTGCAGCGTTTGCTTCAAACGCTTGCGACTGGCTTGTTTCCAGGGCGTCGGGCGCTTGCGATGACGGGGTTTGCGACAAAGGTTCATTGACCTGCTCCTGCACCTGGTCGAATCCATCCGCCCCATAGGCGAGGATCAATTGCGGCTCTTTACTCAGCGCCTCCAACTGTTCATCCGTGAAGAAGTCGTCCGCGTAGCTCGTCGGCGTACTGGGATGGGCGATACCGCAGCGACGGAAACCGTCGCGCTTGGAGGTGATAACAATCGTCATAGCGCCTCCTTATCCCAGCCAGCTCGGCGCCAGTACTTCGGCGGTGCCTGCCCACTCGTTGCCGTTGTCGGCGTCCTTGACCAGGATCTTGCGTGCCATGCCTTCCAGTTGGGACGGCACGACCAGCAGCCCAGGGTTGATGCCCAGCGGACGACCACCGTCGGCTTGAAAGTTCTTCATGGCGGCACGGGCGGCGCCGTAGGTCTCGGCGGTCAGCGGCTCTTTCGAGCAGTAGGCGAATTGCCAGAAACCGAAACCCACATTGACGCGGGCGTCGACGCCATAGCGGTACTCGTCGCGCATGAACACCTGCTCATCGTCCATGCTGGTCATCGCTTTGAGGGCATAGTTGCGACGGGTCTGGAAGATGATCGGCTTGATTGCGCGGCTGACATCGAGCAGATACCAGGCCGGACCTGTGCCGTCCTTGTAGTTGCTGACCGATACGGCCGTGCCGGTGCCGTCAGTTTCTGGGTAGACAGGGTGATCGGCGTCGAAGAAATTTTGGCCGTCATAGCACTGCGTGGTCAGCCCGGCTTTCAGCAGGCCAAACACCAGCTCGTCGGGGTGGGCGCTAGAGGCCCGGCCCATCTCGGCGAACAGCGGCTTGTAGACGCCGATCTCGTCGTCTTCGATGGAGTCGCGAGGAACGCCTACCGACGACTCGAACTTTTTGTTAGTGATCGAGTAGCCGTGCGCCGCCATGTTTTTGAGCACGCGGTCGCCGATCCACTCGCGGAAGGTCGGGAACTGACCCAGCCAACCGTAGGTGTTGCTAGCGGACGAAGAAGGCACAGGCGTAGCGATGCGCTTCCAATCCGTTGGGGTTGTCGCCTGGGCGTTCTGAAACTCTGCCTTGAACGCGGTAAACAATGCCGTCAAGGAGCTGGATGTAATGATCATGAGTGCTTCCTATATAGAGGGACGGATTACGCCTTGCCCTTGATGAACTCGGCTTCGCTCATACCCAGCAGCGAGGCGACCTTTTGCTCTTCGGCGTTCAGCGCCGTAGCCGTGTTGTCTGGCTTGCGTTCGCCCAAGTTGCTGGCAGCGGCCACAACCGGCGCCGCCTCGACAAAGGCCTTGAAGCGGGCCAACCCGGTTTCGTCCTGGCAGGCGGCACGGTGGTAATCAACAGTGGCTGGGGTGATCTTTCCGGCCTGGGTAGCAGCAGTGATCAGGGCGTCGACCGCCTTCTCGTGGTCGGCTTTCTTCTGCGTGGCCAGTGCTTGTTCGGCGTTAATGGCGCGGCTCTCCAAAGCGTTGTAATCCGCCCGAGGGACGAACTGTTCCAGGTTGGGCCGTTCGGCATTCATTGCCTGGGCGGTGGTTTTGAGTTGCGTGGTGGCCGCGATGGCCTGTTCTTCGGTGGCGGTTTCGGGCAAGCCGAGCGCGGCCAAAAGCGCAGGTGAAAGCTTCACAGGCGAGTTCTCCAGGGTTTCTTGGTTGAGGGCTGTCAGCAGAAAGTTGGGTTTGTTGGTCAGCCCGGCGCTGACCAGGCGCACAATGCGCGTGGAGTCGGATTCGTAGTCGAAGACGGGAGAAAGGAAGCGGTATTCGCGGTTGACGACTTGATTGGCACCGCGGGGCGTCCAATCGACAAGACCCCACAGGCCGCCGTTCCGGATTTCCAGTTGCTTGATCCAGCCAGCGGCCGGGGCGTCTTCGCCCTTGGTGGCTCGGTGCTGGGTGGCGTGCTCCCAATCGATGGGCAGATCGATAGCGCGACCGGTGAAGCTAGATTGCACGAGCAACCCGGCCTGCTCATCGAACAACCATTGCCGACCGTCACGGCCAGAGACCTTTGGGCCTGGGGGGATAAGTTCGACCCATTCAGGCGCCTGGCCGTCAGAGACGGCGGCGGATAGGTCAGTGTTGAGGGCGAGTTGTGTTTTCATGCCGCCAGTTTGGGATACGTGGCGGCTCTACTAAATGTCAGGAACGTTTAAGATTTTTGGGAACGGCTATTAATCTGAGCGATTAATTCTTCGACAACCAACTTAGCACCAAGCTGCGTGGCGGCACTATTTACAACAAGTACTTCCCCGTCGACTAGTCGTTCAGGCGTTTCATCACCATCGCTGTCAAGTACCAACTGAACAACAGGTTTCTTACCGACTCGATGCTGTAGGTTTGCTAGGATGTTCGGCTCTAGCTGTTTTCCCCGGCGAAAAACCAAGATAACACAGCTAGCATATATATTTGATTCATGGCGCCTAAGCGCTCCTTCCATCGCTATTCCGCCACTGCAAGCAACCCTTTTAGCTCTCAAATTATCTTGTATTTGCTGACCTAAGCTCAAAGATAGGCCTGCATCATCTAAGATAATTATCTCGCATTTGTGGCCGCTCCAAACATTGAGTTCATACACTTGTGGCGTTAAATCTTCTACAGTCGAACAGGCCTTTACAAAATCTTTGCCAAGTTCGCTTAATTGAACCCCGTCTACGAACCCTTTTGCTGACAGGCCTACCACCGCTAGATGCTCGACACTCCATGGGATGTAATTAGTCAAAAATTTTTCGGCTGTCAGTTCACCTGGGCCTTGGTCAGGTATGATTGAAAAACTGCTGATTACATACGCTTTTCTGAGGAAGTCCAGATGGTCCCATGCCATTTCCTTGAGCGCCAATATGTAGTGCCGCCTCAGTTCCGACTTTATCTTGCCCAGGGCAATAGCACGGGTTAGCAATGCGTAGGGGACAGTTTTTTCATCCTCGATGTCTGACAGACAAGCTTGCATAAGCGCATGAAAATTGGCTTCTTCTAATTCTGCGCTCAGCATCTCCTCGTCTAGCAATTCATCTCGATACAGAAGATGCTGATGAAACTCCAGGATCCGCTTGTCGTCTCTGGCATGCACATATTCTCGTATTTTCCCTATTCCAGTCTTTGATATCTCGTACAAAGCATCAGCGATGGGAGAGCCCCCTGTTGAGATGTTCACCCCGGCCTTCAGAGCAATGTCAGCGACCTTCAGTACTTTTCCAGTGGCTGAATGCCTTGAAATGCCTATGAGATTTTTTGTAATCCTTGCCATAAGGCGATCCTTCTTAGCGAGTGTCTGGGTCAGGCTAGCACTGAAACGCAATCTAACGCGTGTCTAACGCCTAGTCTGGCATACGCCCCCGCCCAAGGCATGCGACGAGAAGTATCGTGGCTGATACGCGACTTGGATGGCTCAATCGCCAACCGGCTCTAGAAGGTAATTTTTAACAATAAAAATCAGCTCCTCATCATCCTCAGAGGACAAGCCTAGATAGGGGCGTTCGGGCAACTCTGCCGAGTGCGCACCTCGTGTCACCCACTGTGAAAAATTGGATGTGCGTTTCCTAACAAAGCGATTCCCGACCGAACCATCCTTACCCTGACGGAAGTAGACCTGCTGCGATCTTGCCGCGTGCTCGATCTTGCCGCCAAACTGGTGGATCGCACCGTAAGGGCGGTCGGTGCCAAACGCTAGCTCGTTATTGCTGACGCTATGACGTAGCGTGTCCTGGAGGGCACCTGTCTCCCGCAGGATGCGGGCATCTCTCTTTTTGGCCAAGGTTGATGGCGCAAGCGGCGCCCAGGGCGAACCATCAGGAGCAACCTGGCGCCTGAATCTATCGTCCGTGGATTGATGCAAGTACTCGGCGATGTCCAGGAGGGGTGTCGTCAGATCCCCAAGGCGCCCCATCAGCTCTGTGAGCGCAGCCCCCGTCCGGCTGTCGTCCAGTTCCACATTAAGCATTGCACCGGCCACAAGCACCTCCTACTATCTATTCAGCCCATTGAGTGAGCAGTCCCCGCCAGGACCTCCAGGCCTACACTCAGGGTCTAATCGCGTGTGGCGGCGCGCGGTTTTATTTCTGACCAATCTGCGGTCGGCGATACAAGCGAACCCCAATCCTGAGTTGTTCCAGGTAGTCGGGATCATTCGACTCCGGTGAAAACGTCGTGACACCGTCCCAACCATCATCCCCCACCTCGAACACAGACAGCGCCGGAACAGGCTCGCCATCGACTTGATAGCGCGAGATGTAGCGACGGCGCACAACGGCCTTGTTCCTGGAATAAAGCCACTCCAAGCGCACCCATACCTCATCGGGATCTTTGATCGCGTCGGCCAGGAGCAGCAGCTCGCGGGCGTGGCCGCGCTTGCGAATCTTCAAAGCGCCTGTTTTGGCATTGGTGAACAACTCGCGCCCGATGACCACTGTGTCCCCAGTCACGTCCTTGAACACCACCGGCTTTGCATCGGTCGCGCCGAACTCACCGAGGAATCGCTCTACATATTCCGAATCGCTTAAGTCCGTCGGCAACAGCCGGTCGGGCGCCATTTCTCGCGCTGGAGGCAGCGCACCTGGTGCACGACGGTTCGGCAGTCCGGCGCCTTGAATGCTACTTGCACGCGCTCCGGGATCAGGCAGAGGGTCATAGGCTCGCAGAGGTGGAACGGCTGCATTCAACCGCGATTGACCGGGCGCATAGTCGAAGCCTGGATCAATTCCTTTGGGCACCTGGACCACTCTGGGGCCGTTCGGACTGTTAACGCCGATGGTCCTACTTTCGTATTCAATAACCGGCGCAGGACCCACCGTCAGCCCTTGCCGGTCAACGTCTCGCTGACTAAGCATGAACTTCTTGCACTTGCAGCCCCAACCATTCTGCGGACTATGAGTCGTCCACCATGGATCATCCAGGGGTAACACCGTGCCATCCCATGCCAGATGCTGCGGCCGTGGGTGCGCACTATCTCCGTGACGATAAATCCCAAAAGGCCGACGCTTGCGCAGCTCAGGGTCCGCCATCTGCGTTTCACGGCCAGCGTTATAGGACTGACGTAGGTTGGTTTCGTAAATCACGCGGGAGCGCCAGCCCCGGCCGCCGTTGTACTGCCATCCATGCTTTCCAACAACCTGGTCGAAGTCCTTTCTGAACTGTTCAAGGGTCAAACCCTGGCTAATCGCCTTTTCAACGGCGCCGCGCATGTCACAAAGCAGGTCCCGCTTCATCGTCCCGGCGACGACAAAAGCCCAGTCATGTTCGACGTTATAAATGTCCGTCCAAGCGCGGGTTGGAACGTCCGTCTTGCCCCGGAAATAGTCGATTTGCTCTTTGAATGGAAGAGAGCCATGAGATACCGCCATTGTTAACCTGCTCTGGTCGCGTTAAAAAATGCCATACAGCCCTAATCATTTCCGAATCTCTGCCGACCCTATGTCGTTAGTCCATCACATTTCAAATGGAAAGGTTTAAATGCTAAACGATCTTATGTTCTATTCGTTTTTCCTCAGTGCAGCCATCTTTGCCGGCACTTACTATCTGACGAAGAAAAGTAAAGGCCTTGCTTGGATCGTTACTATCGTCGTGGCTTTGGTGGTTGTTGGATTCGTGTTTCCTTCACCTCAGCAGGCGCACGACCTTTCAAATATTGCAAACAACTTCACGCTGCTTATTTCCAAGGGTGTTTATCTGCTTTGTTGGGGTGGGGCAGCAGTGATTTTGCATAAGCTGCTTCCAGATTGATTCGAAGCGACTCATAGTCCTCGCAATATGTCATCTCGCCCAGCCAAACTGGCAGCCGCAAGCCCATCGGCAATTGCATCTGCCAACTGGGCGGTGTTCATCATTGGATAGGTTTCAATCAACCGATCCCGAAACTCTTCCAAGCTATTGACGGTGTCGAGCAATTCTTTGATTTGCTCGACCATGTCATCTAAGGGGCCCGCTACGGCCTGTTCCAACCTCCGCACCTGGTTATCCACGATGTCCGGAATAGCCGCTGGCTTGACTGGCGTCTGCTCACGGTTCGTTGCCTGTGCCAAAGCTGGAGAAACGACCGGCGCTGGCATGCCCAGCAGTTCCGCCCCGGCCGCTGGTTCGGGAATATTGAGCTTGTCCCGAATAACCGACTGCTCGACCTTCAGGCCCAGTGGCACTAGATCCTTTAGCGCCTGTATCAGAATCTTCGAATCTTCCGGTTGTGGAACGTCCAGGATCAGACGCGGATAAGGTCGACCTGGTGCAAAGTTCAGGTCGCACCAGGGGCGGACGAAGTACCGTTGCAGGGTGTTGGATTCAGCCTTGGCGTCGGCTTGCAACAGGTCAAGGCGTACCTCGTTATGCACCGTGGCTTGGGCTTGGCTGGAACCGTCGTCGGTAGACATGGTTTGCCCGACCACCGCCTTACTGACCTGTTTATCCCACCACTCGGCCAGACCTTTGAAGAAGTCACCCGCGCCCGTGACATTAGCGGCCTGGGTGAAGTCGATGCGCATGCTGTCAGGGATGACGGCGGCGGCATCGCTGCCGAGGTTGGCCACCGCCGACATGAGTGTCGCAATGTCTTCTTTACTCGCCCCTGGTCCATAGCGACCGACGCGCATGGGCATGCCAAAGATGTCGGCAAAGCCCATCCAGTCTTTCCAGGTCCAGGCCTTGCACATGTAACCAACGGCGGCGAGACGCGCCAAGCCGCCCCGGATAGGCAGACCCGAACGGATGCGCGGCAGGTGGACGATGAACTTGTAAGGTGCCAACGCAACGCCGTCGACGGGATCAGCCTCATCTAGCAAGCGCAGTTCCCGGCCGGTGTCTCGGTCGAATTGAAAGAAGCGCTGGTCGCGGGGTTCAAAGCGTGATGGGTTCCAGGTCTTGCCGCTGCGATCCCACATGATCTCCGACACAGCGTAACCCTTGCCCATGGCGTCGGTCAGGTCGGCTTGCAGCTCGCCAAATTCGGGCGAGTCGACAACCTCTTTCAACGCATCGGCCCGACGGATGTCCTCGGCGTCGTCGCTCGCAGCCTCAACCCGGATGTTCAGGCCAGCCACCGCTAACTTGCGAGTGCCCAGGACCGAGGCGTAATGCAGATCGCGCTCTTCCATTTCCTCGGCCAGGGTCAGGTAGTCATGGGCTGAGCCTTCGGAGGCAGCTTGCAGGATATTGGCGAGCCGACCAGGCGTCAGGCCGCTGGCCACCGACTGGTGCCAAACCTGGCGAATGCCAGTGGTGCGGGCGGCGGCCAGTTCTTCGGTGAGTTTGTCGTACTGGATGGGTCGGCCGTACTGGTCGACGATGCGTGAATCAGCCATTACCAAATGCCTTTCTGAGTTCGCCAGCCGCCACCGAGCTTGATCTCGCGATCTTGCTGGGCAGCGGGTTGGATTCGGTGATATTCGAAGATTTCGATTTCTTGCCGCGAGGCGTAGTCCGCCAGCACGGCGGCGATACCCGCGTCACCATGGCGTTTGGGACCGGACTTTTCGCCTTTCTCGTTGGTGCGCTTTTCCGGGATCCGAGCCACGCCCTTGACCATGCGAAAGGCGCGTACATCGCTGACCACGTCTTTGTCGGCCGGGATGTCGTAGAAGCTGTCGTCTTCCAGAGCCGCTTTAAAGGGCGGCATGTTGTCTCGATACCATCCCTCGGTAAGCATTACCCGTTCAATACGGTTGAAACCGTACTCAATGGCGGTTTCTTCCGAGAGCTGAGAGCCGTTGCCCCTAGCGTCATCTGCGCCTTTGCGGAAGTTCGGTAAGCGGTCGATGATGTAGAACTTGATCTGACGCTGTTGCTTGAATGGCACGTTGCGCAGTTCGACTACGAACGGTGTTCGCCTGCGCAGATTCTGTTCCATGAGCAGCGGCCAGATGACCGAGAGGTCGCCAGAGCGAGCGAAGTCCATTCCATAATAGCTTTGGACATCCAGCGGGATCGCTTTAAGCAACGGGTTTAAATGCTCTTCGCACCACTCCAGCGACTCAGCAAGGCGCAGGTGTTCCGGCAGGGTCTCGTAGCCCTGAGGATAGGCCAGGCGCAACACAGGCACATCGCGGTTACTGCGCTGCTCGACCAGGGCTAGGCTTAGGAAGGCACCACCGCCTTGGGACGGCACACAATCCAACTCTTCTTCTGAGGCATCGCCATAGAAGTCATAAACGTCCTGGACCCAGGCAGCTTCCTCTTCGGGTTTGTACTCGATGCCCTTACGCAGACACACACGCTGATAAAGCCCATCGGCTACCGCTTCGCGGAACAGGCAGCGGAACAAGGCACCCTTGCGTTTGCCTGCGCGAATGTCATTGATCAGTTCATTGAAGGCATTTTCGGTGCCGTCATGGGTACTGATGACATGCACTTCGCCACCCCAAATCAGCAGCGCCAGTGCGGCTTTCAACAGCTCGGCCAAGTCCTGGTGAAACGCTGCCTCGTCGATTACAACGACGCCCTGACGGCCGCGCAAGTTGGATGGACGACTGGTCAGCGCGACGATGCGGTGCCCGCTGGGAAAGATGATGGTGTAGGTCTTGATGTGCTTGTCAGGATCGCTGTCGGGCCAGATGCCCTCCTCAATCTCTCCGGCCGCGTAGTTGAAAGCCCGCGCCCACATAGCGCAGGCCTGGATGTACTCAACTGTCATGTCCTGGTTGTAGCCCAGGTAATAGACCGTTTGGCCTGCAGCGGATTTTTCGGCGGCAGCCACTAGCACATTGTCCGCTGCTTCCGCCCAAGTGAGACCGATTCGGCGGGATTTTTCTCCGACCTTTAAGGGCGCGCGAATTCCGATCCAATCTTTTTGGTACTCGAGCAGAACTGCTGGCGCGGCGAAGCTGGTCGTGTTTTCAAGAATGATTGGGAGGCTCATGCTATAAAGCCTCTAACGCCCGGTATCACTAGCGAAGAACCATTCAAAGGACATGATTGATGATCGACTGGATAGCAGCTGCATTTACAAGTACCAAGACCGCTGGTGATATCGCTAAAAGCCTGATGACCTTGCGAGATGAGGAGTCTGTACGAAGCCGGGTCTTCGAGTTGACCTCCAGTTTGATGGATTTGCAGGGTCAGCTCCTTAGCGCCCAATCGGAACAGACCACCCTTATTAACCGTATCCATGCACTCGAAGTCGACATTCTGAAATTTCAGCGATGGGATGAGGAAAAGGCACGATATCAACTGCATCAGTTTCCTTCCGGAGCGCTGGCTTTTCAGATTAAACCGGAGTGTCAAAGTACAGAGCCGATGCACTATCTGTGCGCGCTCTGTATTGAACGAGCGGAAAAATCTGTAATGCAGCCCTGTGGGGCCGGTTTGAAATGTCATTCTTGTGCGGCCGTCATCCCGACGAAGGCACATGTCCCCATCAATGTTCGGCGGATTAGAAACCGCTAGCATTTTCATGTGGCCATTCCCAATATCTCGCGACGGATCTCGTCAACCGTCGCTTGATTCAACCCACCTTTCCTAGCTATTTTCTCCACACGAGACGCCGCCGCTTCGGCCTTCTCGCGATATTCGGTTTGCCATTTTTTCTGCGCAATGGAAGCCTTTCCCAACTCGGCAACAGCTTTGGCAACCTTGGCTAAATCAAACGGCTTATCATCCGTCATCAGCAGCTTAAACAAATGCTCCTGGACCAGGCGCATCAGTGCTTCGTTAACAGCCCCCTCTTCATCCGGAGCAGCCGCCACCACGGCTCGGGCTTGTTCGCTAGCGACCTTGAGCGCCGACAGCTTGGACTCGAAGTCCTGACCATAGCGGTGCAGCGCTGACTTGCTGATCGAAAATCCCTTAGCCGAAAGCTCGGCCGCAAGGCTTTCGTACTCGCCGAAGCCGTTTTCAGCGAGGGCTTTATCCAGCCACGCTTTAACAGCCGCTGGCAGGCTGGCGACTTTGCTGCGCGGGGGCATGACTTAGCTCCAATATTTTTCGGGGCGGGCAATGCCGGGATTGCAAGGAATGGTGTATTCAGCAAGGTCTACACCGTAGTGAGTCAGGCCACAGATCCAAACACCGTTCGGTTGTTTGTTCAGAGTCACCAGGCTACGGTCGGCCAGGTAATCCAGCTCGCGGCGCAGCTCCATTGTGGTGGAGTCCGGGTAGATGCCTTGGATAGTGGCAAGTACTACAGCTTCGTGCGGATCCACAGGACGCGAAGTGTCCAGGGTCTTGATGATGTACCAGCGCAGGGATTCCCGGCGCGTCTTGGCGGGGTCGATCATTTGACGGTTCCTTTCAGTTGAACGTTTTCCAGCTTCATGGCCAGCGCGTCGAGCTTGGCCTCGATGACGGTCTGGTTACGCACGTAATCTTCCCGGCGCACGTAGTGCAACGGCATGTCTCCCCGCAGACGTTCAAAGCTCAGTTCAAGCTGACGCAGACGTTCACCGTCTTTAGCGATAGCGTTAAACCGGTCATCCATGACGGCGTTGCGTTGATCAAGACGACGTTCCATTTGCAGCAGCAGGAGTTTCACCAACCCAGCAAAGCCGCCCAGGACGGTCACCCCCGCGCCAATCAGTTGCCAAGCGGGCATTTCAATCATCAGCATCAGCGCCCCCTTGCTCGGTCGCGACGTGTCTGGCATTCGGCGCAAAATTGCACGCCAACCAAAGCCAAGCGACGTCCCTCGGGGATCGGCATTTCACAATCCGGCATCTGGCAAAATTCGGCGGAGGGTCCTGTCAAGGTTTCCCGTTGTGCCAAATGAGCCGCCAAAGAGGTTTCGTTGTGAATCGCCTCCAGTTCGCTGGCTCTATCAATTGCTTTCATTCAGCGTCCAATCAATCAAGTTGTTGAGCTGCGCCCGGCAGATTCCATGCAGCTCGGCATTGCGCACCTGGTTGGCCAGGATTTGAGCCTGGCCAACGCCGGAGTCGAGTTCGTCAGCGGTTCCGGTTCCGCTGGCCGTCGCAGTAGTTCCGCTGGCGTCGTTCGGGGTTGGCACTGCGGTGTTGATTCCGTTGGCGTTGTTCCACACGCGGATAAAGCCAGTAGTGAACACAGCAACAGGTAGCGGTTCGAGCTGCGCGCCAAAGGTCGGGCGGTAGGAGCTGGTAACACGGGCAATCTCTCCAGTGAGTGTGTCGGTGGTCTTGCGCAACAGGTCTTTAGTGTCCGCAAGCTGGCGCGCCAGCCGGTTGCCCTTGGCCTGTTCGGCAATCAATGAGGCGGACGATTGTTTCGCCGCGCTGGCTGAGGCTTCGGCCATGTGTTGTTTTTCCTGGGCGATTGATTCGCGCAGTTGGGCGACGACGACTGCACCGTCGGCTTTGCCCTGTGCATAGCCGTCGTCATAGCCGTCTTGCCGGTTGAGGTGCAGGCCATAGACGGCCGCAGCGATAACGCCCAGATACCAGAGCGCTGGCTTGAGCAATTCGAAAGTGGTTTTCATGGACAGACTCCCTGGCCCCAACCATTGGCGACATACAGGGCTTCCCAGCGCAAAAGGATCAGGCGCGGGTATCGGCGGTTTTCCTTGAAGGCTGCGGCCGAGCGGCCTGCGTTGTAGCGCTCGACGGAGTTGAACCAGGTCAGCGGGTCGGCCCCTTTAGCCGATGCCAACTTGCGGTCACGAACCACCCAGCCCAAGCCACCGTTGTAGGCAGACAAGGTCAACGCCGCATGTTCGCAAGGGTCACGCCCCTGGAGACGAGACGACAACCAACGGTCATAGCTGACAAGCGCCTGCATGGACCAAATTGGGTTGAACGGCTCGACCTTGCCCAGAGCTTTAGGGAACACCTGAGCAAGCCAGGTCGCGGTCGAGGGCATCACCTGGCCCAAGCCTTGCGCACCGACTGGCGACTTGGCGTCGAACCGCCACCGGCTTTCCTGGTGGATCTGCGCGGCAAAGGTCGCGACCGGGGCATCCAAACCCCATTCAGCCTGAGCAATACGGGTCAGGTCGCGGCGGTAGCGTTCGGCTTCGTCGGGGATCTCTGCGCGTACCGGCAAGCTGACTGCCAGCCCAATGATGGAAGCCATGCAGAGCGCCGACAGATAGAGAAGAGGCGTTCGCATGATCAGAGCCCCAACGTCAGGCCAAGCACGCAGGCCAGTACGACCAGAGCACGGCGGACTCCGGCCATGGCGCGTTCGGGGCGAGCCACTTGGTTGGGCCGTGCATAGGGGAACAATGCGCGATCAATCCAATAACCGAGCACCCCGCCCAACGTGACCAGGCCAGCCTTATAGAGCACGACCGGAAGTTTGGTGGGAGCGACCAGGGCAAGGCAGATCAGGAGAATCAGCGTGATCAATGTCCAGTCGGTCATGCGTGGCGCACGGCGGCGCCGTTGAATGTGATCCATCAACGAACTTCCTTTGTTGGTTTGAGTGCTGCGCGAATATCCGCAATTGAGCGTGCAGCAATAACGGGATTGCCCCGTACTGCATCCACGGATGTGTAGGTGCCTAACTCTGGCGTTGTGATTTGCTGTTTAGGTCGGAGCTTTTCTTTCTGCCGGACGTGTTCGGCAACACGTCGTTCATGACTCGTTACCATCAACTCGACAGTAGGCCGCCACTCCGGAGGACACTTATCCAAGAGCGCCTGGGATTCATCCGCAAACGGAGTATCAATAACGAGTTGGGCGTATTGCCTGGATGAACGGGGCGCAATGACCATGTGCGAACCTGCCGGATTAGATGTCCGGACTAGATTCGCTTGGGAAGGGATGCCGCAGTGTTTCTTAAGCGCACAAGAAAAAGCCCCGACTTTGCGGGGCTTTGATTAAAGGCTTCTGATCGCCTTCATTGTTTCTATTTCTGTATCCGTGGCGCCTTCCTTGCGACGCTCCGCTTCCCATTCTGAATCCGAAAGCGTTTCCATATTCGATGATGGTTTGGCTATTTGTGCGGCACAATCCGCATCATCCCGCGACCAGTTGGCTCGCACGCGATCCAACTCAGCTTGGGAAAAACTGCCGGTGTAACAGCCACCGCTGAAGTACACGACATCGGTTAGCAACAACCGGCAACTTGGAAAGCGCGACGCCGGTGCCTTACTTTGTGAATGCAGTTGCTCATTTGCCGAGCGCTGGATCTGCGCTAGCGCCGAGGTGTCACGGGTCAAGCAAGCATCGATATTCTTCGACCACAGTTGCTGGGCAATCGACTGGTTAGCCTTTGCGTGGCTTAAGTCGTCTTCAAGAGTGGTGTCGGATGTCGGCGCTGCGAACGCCACTGACGCATACATTGCCGATACCGTGAACATCACTCTCAAAGCAGTCATCATTAATGAACTGTCCTGTCATCAAAGCCGAATAGATCGGGCTCATTGCGTCTGTGCAACGCCCTTTGGCGGGCGATGATGTCATAAATGGTTGGTGATGCAAGCTTGTACTTGCGCACCAAATCTGTGGGCTGGATGTTTGCGTCGCGCCAATCCCGATAGATCGCAGCATCGCGCATGGCTTTCTTCAAAGAGTCACCGCGAGGTAGATAAACCACCGCTCCCCCCATGGTGTCGCATATTGCAAAGACCACCGCTCTGGCAATTTCCGCCACTGCCTCCGGTCTGTCTTGAAGCTTGCCCTTCAATTCAGCTTCAGCGATTTCAACCATTTCCTTGATCGTCCCCTCCCAACGATGCATGACTGAAGGATCTTCCATGTGGGCCAAGACCTTATTGGGATCCAGCCTGTCGGTATCATTAGGGAATAGCTGATCCTGACTCATAAGGCTGGCCTCTTGTTACGCTTCGCATCGTAAGTCAGCGCCGAAACCAGGCTCCCGAGCTGCTGGCAGTCCAGCCACTCAACCCGGTCAACCTTAAACATCCGTTTCGCCATTCCATCGGCATATTCCCAAGGTCGCTTGGCGTCAGCCATGAACGCTTGAATCTTGCCGATCAGCTTCTGTTTATCTGGTGCAACGTTCGGAGCTGCCCGTCCTGCTGGTTTGGCTTTGGGTTTCCAGCCCAGCCGCTCAAACTCGGCGAGCACGGCTACCACTTTGATCGGTCCCAAGTCCTTGGCGGACTTTACCCCTGCGACTCTGTTGAGTAAGGCTCGGTAGGTTTCATCGTCAAGGCCCAAGTCCTTTTTAGCGATATGGATCTTTGACAGGTTTGCGTTACGTCGATTCATTTCTCCTTTCCCCTCACATTCCTCGGCAGCTCATCAGTATCCGGATGCCACACCGGATAGACCGTCCCAGGATGCCTGGGACGGTTTCGCTTAGTGGATGGTTGGGTTAAGGACTAGTTTTTCGCGCATCGCTTGGCAGATCTCGCAATCGCAGCCCCCCATGTGCCGGACGGAGCCTTCAAGCGGAATACGGGCGATAAGGCGTGCGGCGACTAGGCCTGCTGCGCTACCACTCATTTGGCTTGCGTTATCTACGGTGATGGACACGCCATCGGTGCTGTCTTCGATGATGATTTGGAATTTGGCCATTCGAATTAATCTCGCGGTTGGTCTGTGTTGGCAGATGCGTTGTCAGAGCTGGTCGCAATTCAATGCAACGTTGGGGACGCTGTGTCCTGCACGTAGATGCTTGCGATATCAAGGGGTATGGGTGCGTACTGGTCTGAGTCCCCAATACGCTCGTAAACCCGGATATAGCTCTTTGAACCAACAACTTGAACGGCCTCACTGATGGCTTGCATCGCCCGCTGCCATCGTTCGTCCTGGATATCCAACCTGCGCAGGCCAAGCACTCGACCGGTGCTGATTTCACCGGCCTTGTCGGTGCGGAATGCCTCGTTGACCAGGACGCGTACCTCGCTACGTGCGTCCTGCGTCCATTCGGCTGCGCATTCATCGATCAACACGCGTGCCGCTTGTAGCCGTTCGTCGAATTTGATGGAGTCCTGGACCGCGTGGATGATCTTGTAGCGGCCATCAAACGACAGCAGCGTGACATTGCCTTTCTTGCCTCCAATGGTCGCTTTGTATTGTTCTGCGGACATGTCCACAAACGCCTTGATGTCCCCAAACGCCGAGGCTTTGAAAGCACCCAACGCCCCTGACACTGCTTTTGCTTTGTTGACCAGCTCAGTGACCAGCTCATCGCGAGCCAGATCAATAGGCTTAATCAATACGACCGGCACCAAGTGGCCCTTGGCGTCCTGGCGGAACCCTTCTGGAATGCTCATTCGTTGTGTTGCTCCGTGTTCGTTTCGTGTCTGGTAATACGGCGCCCAAGCACTTCGAAGATCTCCCCGATCTGTCGACGTCCATTTGCGCGTTGCTCATTTGTTAAAACAGGCTTCGGTAATGCCCGAGGGAGATCCCTGGAAGGCAACATCCGAATCAGTGCGGCAGGTGCTGGCCACCGCTCGCAGCTTGCAAATAGCATTTCGAAAGCGGCCTTAACGCGCTCCCTGTCTGCCTCTTCGCTCCAGCGTTGCGCCTTTTTCAAGGCCACCAGCCAGATATCCAATGTGTGTGTCACGGCATCGGCGGCAGGCGCACCGTCCAAGCGCAGAGCGACGAGCCCCATCAACCCGGCGATTACTTCGCGCTCTAGCCAGTCATCCACCATTTAATCGCCCCTGTAGCGCTGACAACGCGGCAGTTGTTTGGCTTGGCCGGGCGATCACAGCCGGTTTATGCGCAGTGGTCTCAGGCCGGAGTACCGTCAGACTCGTTTCACCTTGCCACTGACTCATCACTTGGTAGAGCCAGCCGTGGCCCTTAAGCGGCGGCGTTAATCGACCGGAATCGCGTGCAGTAATCGCCTGTTCAATCGCCCATACCCAACATGCTGGAGGGGCATTGAAAACTGCTCCGTTGCGTTCGATGCGCTGGGCCTGAAGATCGGGAAGCAATTCCCCGAGGATCTTGGCTACGCGATCCATGGTCAGTTCTCGGGTTTCCGGCCGGAACAAGCCGACATACCGAATCAAGGCACTACCAAGCTGACCGGAAACCTTAAAGGCCGCTCCGAGCGCTTCGCGTGCACCGTCGTGAGCGATCAGCGCATCAAGGCTTATTGTCGTCCCGCAGTTAGGGCATCGAGTGCGCATCAATGGACCTCCCGTTTCGGCTTCGCCTTTGCCAGTTCATTCGCTCGGATTTGGGCGAACTTATAGCTGTTGGAAAACCCGACGCATTTCTCGCCCTGGTACAAACGGATCATGCTGCGACCAGCGATATAGATCTGGACAACGGGCACTGGTGGGCTGGCAATCTCAATGGATGGTTGCATTTTCGGCACCTGCACAATTGGGATTGAAGGCGCAGTACTGGCAGGCTCGCCAACTCTGCATCGCTTGTGGGTTGTGCGTTGGAGGTGATTTATCGCGGTAGTTTTGGCACTGCTCAATGGTTACAACATCGTCGACAGCAACGCAGTCCATCCGGCCTAGCGCGTTCATGACGCGGCGCTCAACACCCGCTGTGCTCGGACTGGTGTATTTATTCGCCAGGATCAAACTTACCGCTGTACGGCTCATTCCGATGCGAGCCGCTGCTTTGGTGCGGTCGCTCGCCGCCACTTCCGCCGCAAGCAGACGAACAAAGAGCGGTGGCTGCTGGCCCCATTTCGAAAGGTCTACCTGCGTCATTGGAGGCCTCCCGATTCTTCCTGCGAAGCCAACTCCAACTGAGTCCGCTGCACCAGGTCATTAGGAAGTGAGACCGGCCCCTTTGCAGTTTTTGCCAAGGTTAACCATTCGCCCAAGAGTTCACGGGTTCGCGCTAAGTCGATGCCAGGCTCGATCAAACTACGATCTGCACCTGGCGTACCGGTGGTCTTGGTGTAGATCAGCCGGTGGAGGTTTGGATCGTAGACCTGCAATGACTCAAGCTGACGGATCTCCGGTGGACGGGGACCAGTGTCTTTGCCAGGAATGAGGCAGTAAAACGTAGGTATTCCCATGGCGGTATCGCCAGGGGTCTTAGCCAAATAACCCGCCTCGCTAAGGGCATTCAGATATTGCCTAACTTTGGTAGCGGTGAGCGACACCGCGCCGACTGACGCAGCACTTACCACATCCCGTACCGTTACGTTCCCACCAAGAATACGAAGGGAACGCCATATGTTCTCGGTTGCGAGATGGTCATAAGTGCGTTCACCTTTACTATTGAGATGCGGATGCTCTGCCCCCTCATCCTTGACCAATCTGTAAAGTCGAGCTTGGCCCTTGCGATAGTCATCAACTACAGTCTCGACGATGCCCGCTTTCTTTAGCGCATCGAGGTAACGAACAATCTCGTTAGGCATCTGATCGCTACGTCTTGCAATATCATGAACATCGAACCCTTGAGCCAAGATGCGCATTGCTTCCCACATACGCTGCTTTGAGCTTTTGCCGCCTGAAACGATAAGGTGAGGTGTCCGGCCTGCCATCACATGGCCCTCCGAATCGGGGCTTCTCCGGTATACCAACCGCGATTTCCCCAAGCTTTCAAATCCACTTGATCAAGCATCATCGCCGAAGCTTCGGACTGGACCTTGTAGAGGTTCACCGCCACCCGACGCAGGCAGCCTTTGGTCGCAGTATTCAAATCAGACAGCAGGTCATCTGCAAAGCTGACCCCTGGGTAGTTGTCGCGTGCCAGTTGGCGGACATCATCAAGCGTTGCAGGCTGTGCTGGAACCCATTCCAGCACCCGGTTATGCAAGCGCTCCAGACGTTGAAGCGATGCAGGAACTCGCTCTTCGCCGATCAGGACGATTGTCCCTTCGCTCGCGTTGTAGATATCGGTCAGCACATTTGCCACAGCCTTATCCAACAGATATTGCACGTCATCCACGATTAATGGGCGACGCGAAGCGGATAGCTGGACGGAGATCTGGTCGACCATTTCTGACAACGTGCGGCCAGGTAAAAGGCTCATCTCGTGAAGAATCGCGGTCAGAAACGCTTTCTTACTCCAAGTGTCGCGACATTCGACGTAATAGCAGCGATGCTGATTGGCAGCAAATGCCGCCGCCGCGCTCTTTCCAAAGCCACTGGGGCCGTACATTGCCACCAGTCCTGGCAACCCGATTGGACGCCCCATAGCGCGACTCATTGCGCCGGACAAAAGACCGACATTTGTTAAAGGAACAATTTTGTTTACACTCACTGTGCTTCTCCTCCTATGTCTAGCGTGTTGGCGCACGCTGACTGCTTTGAAACGTGGGCTTCTCAACCCGCGTGTTGAAATACTCTTTGCATTGCCACGAAGTCCGGATGGGCGGGATAACGCTCCCACCACCGGGCTTCGTCGGTAGTCAATTCTTCTCCGGCAATCTTTCGTTGATTCAACCGAACCCAAAGTCGGTAACGAGCTACGTCGTCCCCTGGGACTACGAACGTAGGCCGCTGCTGATCCAACGACTGGGCGTAATCTCGTGCCGCTTCCAGGGCTTCTGCCGAAAGGCTTGCAGACGGCGCCGTTGTAGGGGCGATCATCTCTACTCGCTGCCCGGTCAACGTTTCCAACTTGTCTACTGCACGCTTGAACTGGCCTTGTTGCCGTTTGTCTCGCGCCATCTCAACCATGGTGCGAGGCATATAATCCGAGCTGTTTCCATCTAGTTGGGCCGCGCCGATCAGTTCGCCGTCTAACGTGAACGTCCAGATTTGGCTAGCATCTCTAACGTCATAGGCGATGCGTATTTCTTGCCCGTGCAAGGCCGTTAGATCTGTTAGGAAATAGGTGCTCCCCGCCCAAGCGACTTCGCCGCGTCTCGTCGTGCGCACCACTTGCGGACGCATGAGCGATTCAACCAACGAACCGGGCGCGGTGATCGGCTCCCAGCCTTCCGCTATCGCGGCTTGCCAAGCCTCGTTCGGGCTCATATGCCGCAATACGCCGGTTTCGGGGTCGCGAATTTTGGCGAGGCCTCGATGGGGAGTAGCGTTGTAGGTCGCGATTTCATGTTCAACGCCCGACATGAATTCACCGAACGCGGGGAGCAGTCTGCTTTTCCCGCCCTCACGCAGTTCCTTACGGCCAATGCGATGCACTCGTGTACCGGCGTGCTTATCCATGTCGGCACCGATGTAGCTCGTCAGCTTCTTGGCCGCTCGCACCCAAATGGTCTGGTGTCCCCGCTCGGAGAGGCCCCGCGCTTGGCTGTTGTATGGCAGCGAGTGGGTCATCGTGCCGCCCAAGCGGTCGACAACTTCCCGCACGGTGTCGTTAGCGAAACCGGAGCCGTTGTCGACGTAGAAGATGCCGAACATGCATTCACGGACCGCATCACGCAGCGCGTCCAGAACACCAATAGCCGACTCTGCTTCCCCAACCGATACGCCAACGACTTTCCGAGTGGCTACATCCAACACGGTTGTGATCTCTGGCCGGTATGGCTTGCCGGTCAGAGGATTGATGACCTCCGCATCGAATTTATGGCCGTCGGCGGTGTAAACGTCTCCTGGGAAAAGATTTTTCGTAGAGCGACGCCGGAACGGTTGCAGCGCTTTAAGTTCCTGCGGGCTCATTCGCCCCGCCTGCAAAGCTTCTGGCGACAGTTTCTTCAGAAAGCGTTGCACTGCATGGATGCTTGGCATCGGGCCTTCATAGCGTTGTGCAAACTCGGCATAGCTGGCCGCCACACTCGGTTTTGTAGGCCGCTGGTAACACCGAAGAAAGTCCTTCGCCCACGCAGGAACCGTCAGATTCGGACGTTGGCGCAACGGCGCTAAGCCCGCCTCACCATCGGTCCGATATGCAGATAGCCAACGCTTTAGGCTTCTCTCCGATAGCGTTCTGCCGCCTGTCTTTTTGTTGTTGGCCAGGGCCAGCCGCTCAGTCAAATACGGGCTCAATGCCCCATCGCGGGCTTGCTTAACCAAAACGTCTATGGCGCGATTTTGCGATGTCGCGACGCACATGCGCTCGATCTCCCGAATGAAGCAGAGCCGAGCCACCATGACTGCGCGCTGGACGTCATTCAGCTTTGAGGTGCCCTTGGCCACAGTCGCGATAGCCTTTTGCTCCGGAACCTTGGCGGGGACCGCTTCGACTGGAGCCTCCACTTCTGCAATAGACCGAGCCATCAACGCGGCTTGAGTTTCGGTGGGCAGACTCGAAAACGGGTACTCGACCGCTTTGGTGCCGAGACGTTTCCGGCTCTCCCACTCAAGGCGAGTAGCCAACTTGCGAATACCAGGAACGGTTCCTGGCAGCCCAGGGAGGCCCGCCAGTTCCTGCGACGTGTACCAGTCACGCATCGCCGTCTTTCCACTTGGTTTTACTGTGACCAACCGGACTATTTTCGGTATGCTTTGGATAGACCGAATTCGTCTCAGCGCGGTTTGGCCGCTGACGAAGTGGAGAGCCATTGGCATTCCAACGCTCTGGCCATAACTGGACAGGCTGAAGCCCTAGGGCTTGAGCAATCGCCCGCTCTACCCGAGGGTAAGGTCGGTGCTTAGCGTTACGGATGGCGCGCTCATTCAGGCCATTCGTCCTGGCCAGTTCGGCAAAGTTTGTGCCGCGAACACGGAGCTGGAATTTAATCCATTCCCAGCGTCGTTCGGAATCGAGCGGTATGTCGTAGGTTTCCATTTTTCAACCATCGTCTAGGGTGGTTTTTTTAGGCTTTCTAACGGCCGGTTTAGGACAATATATCCCGTATTCGGGATGTGGTAAACCGAATTTGGGAGTTTTTATTCCCGTTTTCGGGTAAGACAACAGCCTATTGTGGAAAACTCAAGTGAATTCAGTGACTTACACGGAATCGAAACACGCGCCTATAGGCGAAAATGCGGTTTCTTTTCCAAATTCGGGAATAGAAACCCGGATAGCCACGGTCGCAAGCTTGTTCGAATCCCGAAAACAGGCTGCCGAGGCTGCGAATGTGGCGTTGTCGTCTCTTCAGAGGTGGATTGCTGGGGAAGGCATGCCCGCGTTCAATTCATTGGCGCTATTGGCTTCTGCGGTAGGGGTGTCCCTTGACTGGATCGCGTCGGGGCGCGGAGAGATGTATCCGGCGGAGGGAACACCTGCCCAAGCGCAGGACGACAGCATCTATGCCTATGTTCCTCTGTACGACGCCAGGATTAGCCAGGGTCACGGTGCTTGGAGCGATGGCGCTCGCATCCTGACAATGCTTGCCTTCACTAAATACAGCTTGCAGAAAAAAGGGCTGCAAGCGTCGCAACTCGCGGCGGTGCGGGTGGATGGCGACTCGAACGAGCCGTTTCTAAAGGACGGCGATACCGTGATGGTGGATCTTTCCCGGAACACCATCCAGGGCGAGGCTTTTTATGTGATACGCCTGGATGACCTCCTGTACGCCAAGCGGTTGCAACGCCAAATCGACGGCGGGGTGTTGGTCATCAGCGCCAACTCGGCTTATCCCAGCGTCCATGTACCTACTGATCGGCTTGAGCGACTTCAGGTCGTAGGGCGTGTGGTCTGGTCAGGCGGGTGGATGATCTAAAGAGCCAGTGCCAAAAAGCCCGCGAAATGCGGGCTTTTTAGTTTGTGGCGGGATTTTTGGGGGCTGCATCTCTTTTGGCACTGATTAGTCCCGTTTACTGGCTCCTGCCCCCGTTTTTCCTGGCTTATCCTTTTTCTTCCCTTTTCTTCCCACCAGTTTCCTTTGGTGCCATATCTCTCACTGCCTCACACAGCCGAAGATGGATTCCTGTGGGAGCGAGCTTGCTCGCGATGGCGATGCATCAGTCACCTTCACTGTTGAAGGTCAGTCCGCTATCGCGAGCAAGCTCGCTCCCACAGGGTGTGGTGTTGCTATTGAGGACGGCAGGACACATGCCCTGTCCGTATAGAGAGGGGCTACCTTACGCCTCAGGCATCTTGCGAAAGCCCACCGCCAGGCGGTTCCAGCCATTGATGGCGTTGATCGCCACGGTCAGGTCGACCATTTCCTTGGGGGTGAAATGCTCGCTCAACAAGGCATAGTCGGCATCCGGCGCGTGGGTTTCGCTCAGACGGGTCAGGGCTTCGGTCCAGGCCAGCGCGGCGCGTTCGCGCGGGGTGAAGAACGGTGCTTCGCGCCAGGCGGTGACGGCGTACAGGCGACGTTCGGTCTCACCGTCCTTGCGGGCATCGGCGGTGTGCATGTCGATGCAGAAGGCGCAGCCGTTGATTTGCGAGGAGCGCAGCTTGACCAATTCCAGCAGGGATTTTTCCAGGCCCAGTTTCGAGACAGTGGTTTCGAATGTCAGCATGGCTTTGAGGGCGTCAGGGGAAGCGGTGTAGAAATCGATGCGCGGTTGCATGATGAACTCCATAACAATTAGGTGTGGCGCTACGTTAGCGTTGCGCCGGCGCAGGACAAATAGCCAATTGTTGGGAAGTTTGGGTGGCCAATGGCGCCGCAAGACGCGACCGGGTATTGGCCTTTTCAAGGGAGTCCAATTCTACGGGCTGTTGTGGCGAGGGAGCTTGCTCCCGCTCGGCTGCGAAGCAGTCGTCACCCAACTGATGCGGTCTGCCTGGAGAACGGTGTCAGGCCTTTTTGGGGCGGCTGCGCCACCCAGCGGGAGCAAGCTCCCTCGCCACAGAGGATCGGTGCGCACCGTCTGAGTGTGGTTCAGGCCCGGCTGCGCAACCACTGCAGAAAACGCTTCTTGGCCACGGGCTTGGGCAGCTCGCGGGTGAGGTTCTGGGCGAGGTGAATGCGTACGTCCAGCAGGTTTTTCATGGCCTCGTTGATGTCGTGACGGGCATCGAGGCAAGGTTTGAGGTAGCTGTTCTCAATGCGATAAAGGGTGCAGAAGGTCTTGGCCGAAAAGCTCGCCAGCGCGGCCTGCTCGGACACGATCCCGGCTTCGCCGATCACCTCCCCCGGCCCCATGCGCCCGGCCTCGAATGGCTGGCCGTTGCGCATAAGGGTCACGCTGACCACGCCGGATTCAATGATGAACAGATGATCGCTGACCTCCCCCGCCGGCAAAATCATCTCGCCGGCGCGAAAGGTCTGCAGGGTCATGTTCTGGCTGAAAGTGTCTTTCTCATCCTGGCGCAAAGTGGAGAAAATATTCGAGCTTTCCAGCAACGCCCGGGGCCGCGACACGTCCTTGGCCAGGGTGCTTTCGCTGGAAGACAACAGGCTCACGCCCGAAGCCTGCAAGTGCCGGAACGCTAGGTCGAACAGTTGGTTGCGCACCTCGCGCTTCTGCGCCCGGGAGGCGACAAACCCGCTGATCTCGTATTCCGCCCCGCCACTGCCGCTGCTTTTGAGCGTCACACAGGGCGCCGGACTGGCAAGCAAGGTACGACAGCCGATCATCGCCCGCTCCAGCGCGTCGATCACGGTTTGTGGCCGCGCGTGGGGGCTGACCTGGACGCTGATGGACAACCCGTGGACATCGCTGGGTCGGCTGAAGTTGATGACCTTGGCCTTGGCCGCCAGTGAGTTGGGGATTACCGCCATGCTGCCCTGGGCGGTCTGCAACCGCGTGGCCCGCCAGTCGATGTCAGTGACCCGGCCTTCAGTGCCGTCGATGGAGATCCAGTCATCGAGTTGATAAGGCTTGGTGGTGTTGAGCACGATCCCGGAGAACACGTCGCTGAGGGTGCTCTGCAACGCCAGGCCGACGATGATCGCCATCGCGCCGGAAGTCGCCAGCACGCCCTTGACCGGCAGGTCCAGCACATAGGCCAGCGCCGCGATGACGGCGATCAGGAAAATCACCGCGCCGAGCAAATCCTGCAACAAGCGCCCGGTGTGACCGACCCGTTGCATCATCACCGCGCCCATTATCACCGTCAGGGTTCGCGCGGCGAGCAGCCACCAGGCGATCTGCAAACCGGTCGCCGCCAGATGCCGTGGCACGTCGTCGACCCATTGCGCCGGCTCCATGGGGTTGAGGCCCTCGTTGAACAGCAACATGCTGAACAAGGAGAAAATCACCAGCCGCGCGCCGATTTTCCAATAGGTCCGATCCGCACTGACCAGTCGCCATATCAGTATGTCGAGCACCAGCAGCGCCAAGGCACAGAGCAGCGGGTGGTCGGAGATCAGAGACAGCATCGGACAGCTCCAGGAAGATCATTGGGGCGAAGATTGGCACAGATTGAACACTGTGTAGAGATCACTGCAGATCCACTGTGAGAGATCACTGCAGATCCACTGTGGGAGCAAGCTCGCTCCCACATGGGTTCATGCATTGTGGGCCATTTAACCTTGAGCTCGCGCCTCAATCATCCATCTGCCCAAAGCGCCCCGAATGGAAATCGTTGAAGGCCTGGTGGATTTCCTGCTCGCTGTTCATCACGAACGGACCATGGCCGACAATAGGTTCGTCGATCGGCTCGCCACTGAGCAACAGCACCACCGCATCGTTATTGGCTTGCAGGCTCAACTGGTCGCCGGCCCGGTCGAACAGGGCCAGTTGCCCGGCCTCGACCCGTTCGCGACCGTTGACCTGGACCGAGCCATGCAGCACCACCAAGGCGGTGCTGTGGCCTTCATGCAGGTCGAGGGTCAGGTCTTTCCCAGCGTTCAAGCGAATGTCCCAGACGTCGATGGGGGTAAAGGTCTTCGCAGGCCCTTGATGACCCTCGAAGCGCCCGGCGATCAGGCGCAGGCTGCCGGCATCGTCCTTCAAGGCGATGTTCGGAATGTCGCCCTTGAGGAGTGTCTGGTAGCCGGCCGGGGCCATTTTGTCCTTGGCGGGCAGGTTGACCCACAGCTGGACCATTTCCATGAATCCGCCCTGGCGGGCGAAGGCTTCGGAGTGGAATTCTTCGTGGATGATCCCGGATGCGGCGGTCATCCATTGCACGTCGCCAGGGCCGATCTTGCCGCCGCTGCCGGTGGAGTCACGGTGTTCCAGTTCGCCCTGGTAGACGATGGTCACGGTTTCGAAACCGCGGTGAGGGTGTTGACCGACACCGCGACGCTCGGTGGTGGCTGCAAATTCGGTGGGGGCCGCGTGGTCCAGCAGCAGGAACGGGCTGATGTGCTTGCCCAGGTTGTCATAGGAAAACAGCGTGCGAACCGCAAAGCCGTCGCCGACCCAATGGGGCCGTGGGCTGGTATAGAGGCCGATGATGTTTTTCATACTGTGTCTCCAAATCAGGGACTGCGATTCGATGAACACAGGATAAAACCGCTACCTTTGAAGCACTAGACTGCAAAAACCGGCCTTAGCGTTCTATCCAGGGAACGATCAACAACCCTGTGGGAGCGAGCTTGCTCGCGATAACGCTCTACCAGTCAATGATGTGTCGACTGTCAGACTGCTATCGCGAGCAAGCTCGCTCCCACAGGGTTGGGTTCAGTTCATTTAGAGATGATTGCGCTTGGCGAACTCCGACAGACCCACCAAGGATTGCAAGCCAAGCTTTTCCAACAGCCGAGTCTTGTAGGTGCTGACGGTCTTTGGGCTCAGGAAAAGGTTTTCGGCAATGTCCTTGCCTCGCATGCCCATGGACAACATGCGCAAAATGGATAACTCGCGGGTGGACAGGCTCTCCAGGGCCTGCTGTTCAGTACGCTGTTGAAAATCCAGCCTGACCGACACTTGAGGAAAATAGGCATAACCGGACTTCAGCGCATGAATGGCCTTGGTCAGCTCCTGCAAGTCGCTTTTCTTGGTGACAAATCCCCTGGCCCCGGCCGAGATGCAACGGTTGCAGAAATGCTGCGCATCCTGGGAAGTAAACACCAGCACATTGCACTCAGGAAACTGGGCAATGATCCAGACCAGCAGGTCCAGGCCATCGAAGCCGTTCATCACCAGGTCCAGAATCACCAGGTCCGGCACCTTCTCCTTGATGAAGGTCCTGGCATCGGCCACGCCGCTGGCGTCCCTGACACAGGTGAACCCCTCATTCTGGCAAATGAGCCGCAAGGCCCCTCGTATGACAGGGTGGTCATCCACGATCAATACGTCTTTCAAGGCAGTCCCCCAAGTCAATACAAACGGCACCGATGCCATGACCGCACCGGACTCTTGCACAAGTGCCAGGCCATGCCACCTGTCAGATCCGACAGAGCAGACCAACGGTCTGCCTCAACCGCCACGGCCCTGTCGCAGGCCACGGTCCCAGGCTGGCAGCGACTCGCTGAGCTGAGGATCAATCCGTTCCATCAAGTTCTGCAGTGCAGCGAGGTCAGGCAGCGGGGCCTGGCTCAAGTGCATGCTCGATCGACGCGCGACGGGTGCGGACGACTGCCGGGCCTGTTGAACGTTGTAGATCATCCCGTGATGAACCTGTGGGTTATAGATAACAAAATCGTGCAGGTCCAGCGCCCCACTCGCCATCCCGGCGTTGACGACCACCAGGTCGAACGGCTCGCTGCCGTACTCCACCAACGTCAGCAATTCCTGCAGATTGCTCACAGGGACAATCCGGAAATAGCCCTGCTGATTGAACAGGCGCTCCAGCACGATTCGATGAGTATGTTGTGGGTCGGCAATCAGGATACGTAGTGCTTTGTTCGGCATGGCAGGCATTCCAATAGCAACGCGCCAGGTATGAACCGGCTTGTGAACGTTATTAAGGGGCGTCAGGCTAGAGGAAGCTTTTGAGAGACGCTGTAGGACTAGTCCTAAAATGAAGCCAGACGCAGCCCTTGCGACGAGAAGACTTATTCCCTCGCCAGCGAGATCTCCAGTTGTTCAGCCAGTTGCTCCATGGCCTGGTGCAGGTCGTCCACCGCTTGGGCGAGCAACGTCCTGTCGGAACTCCGGCAAGCGTTTTCCAGCGCCTCGCAGGCGGCGATCAGGCGTTGTGCCTGGATGATCCGCGCACCGCCCTTGATCCGATGTGCCAGGTCCGCCAAGCCCGGCAGGTCTTGTTGGGCGGACAAGCGCCGCAGACGCGCTGCATCTTCGGCATTGCTGTTGACCAGTTCCTTGAGCAGTTGCTTGATGGCAGTCGAGTCGTTGCCGGTCAGTTGTTCCAGGCTGGTCAAGTCGATGTCATTGGAGGAAGCAGACTCGGCATCTGGCGTGACCGACGCCAGGCGCGCATGGAGGTCCCTGAGGCTGATGGGCTTAAACAGACAGTCGTCCATCCCGGCTTCGACGCAGCGGTCCTTTTCCTCGGGTTGGGCGTTGGCGGTGAACCCCAGAATGACCGTCGATGCCAGGCCTCGAGTTTGCTCCTCGTCACGAATGGCGCGGGCCAGTTCGTAGCCGCTCATCATCGGCATGTTGCAGTCGGTGATGACCACATCGAAGTGTTCGCTGCGCCAGGCGCGCAACCCTTGGGCACCGTCCGGCACATCCTCGACGCGATGCCCCAGGTAGCTCAGTTGCTGGGACAGCAGCACGCGGTTGGCCGGGTAATCGTCGACCACCAGGATATTCAGCGCCCGGACCGGCCCCTGCGTCTCGACCTCGGCTGGCGGCGCTGCGGGCAGGGCCTCAAGCACAGGCAGACTCAGCAGTACCTCGATCTGCGTGCCCTGCCCCGGCACGCTGCTCAGCGTCAGGGTGCCGCCCATCATTTCGCACAAGGTGCGGCTGATCACCAGCCCCAGCCCGGAACCGCTGCGAGCCGACTGGGCGTTATGGCTGGCCTGGGTAAAGGGGCTGAACAAACGTCGCTGGTCCTCCACCGAAATACCGCAGCCGGTGTCCTCGACCCACAGGCAGATGCCCAGGTGCCCGTCGTCGCGGCCCGACTCAGCTCGCACACTCAGGCGCACCTCGCCCTGATCGGTGAACTTGATGGCGTTGCTCAACAGGTTCGACACCACCTGCTTGAAGCGCAACGGGTCGATCGATACGTCGCGGTTGATCGCGGCATCCAGGTCCAGCGACAAACGCAGGTGTTTCTGCCGGGCCAGGCCTTCGAAAATCCGCGCCACCGACTCGATCAGCTCCCGCAGGTTGGCCCGCTCCGGCGCCAGGGATAGCTTGCCTGACTCGATGCGGGCGATGTCGAGGATGTCGCCGATCAACTCCAGCATGCCCTGGGCGGCTCCCGAAGCGACTTCGATGGCGAACCGGTCCACGACGCCCTGGTCGGCTTTTTTCATGGCCAGCTCCAGCATGCCGATCACCGCATTCATGGGCGTGCGGATTTCATGGCTCATGGTCGCCACGAACGTGGTCTTGGCTCGATTGGCGTCGTCGGCGCTCTTCTTGGCTACGCGCAATTGCTCCAGCAGACGGCGAAGGTAGACAACCCAACCCAACGTCACCAGCAACAGCAGCGCGGCAATGGAAAATCCTTGGACGATGGTCGTGCGGTTGCGCAGCCAGTAGCTGTCATCGATCACCACCTCACTGCGCCAGCGGTTGGTCAGCTCGTCCATTTCTTCGGGGGAGATGCTCAGCAACGCCTTGTCCAGGATCGAGTAAAGCTCCAATGCTCCCCGATTCGTCGCCAGGGCCACGCGCGCAGGCAAGGTGCCCACGGTACTGGTGACCTGCAACTTGTCGCGGTACTGGCGGGAGATCATGTAGCGGGCGCTGATCAGCGGATTGATCGCACCGTCCGCCGTGCCTGCGGCAACCATGGCCATGGCGTCGGCCGCGTTCTGCGCCACCACCAACTGCACCCGGGGAAACTGCTCCAGCAGGAACTCGCGCAGTACGTTGCCACGCACCAGCGCCAGGCGCTTGCCGGCCATCTGGTCGAGAGTGAGCGGGACCTTGTCCCGAGCGGGCACCACCAGCACGAACGGGTTGGTCAGGTAAGGTCGGGTAAAGCGCAACTCATCTTCAAGTTCAGCGCTGGGTATGGCCGTCGCCAAAACGTCAGCCTTGCCGCTCTCGATCTGCCCGATCAGATCGTCAACCGAGCCGCCACGCTGCACATCGAACTTCAACCCGGTGCGCAAGCTGATGCGGGCCAGCACATCGGCACCGATGCCGCGCAAATGGCCTTGGTCATCGAAGAACGTCAGCGGCAAGAAGTTATCGTTGATCGCCACCTTGATGCGCGGATGGGCCTCCAGCCAACGCTGTTCCTTGACGCTGAAATGCAGCGCTTGCTGACCCGGCATGCTCGCACCGCCCGCGCTCCAGCGGCGCAGGATGCTCATGCGATCGCCGGCGGGAATGGCCTGCAGCGCGGCGTTGACGATGCGCAACAAGCGCGCATTGTCGCGAGCCAGCGCAAAGGCGAACGGTTGCACTTCCATGCGCGAGAAGTCCGCCAGTTGGATGTTGTTCAGGTAGTTCTTGCTGATCAGGTAGTTGGCGCTGATCGAATCCCCCAGATAGACGTCGGCCTGGCCGAACGCCACGGCGCCAATGGCGCTCAAGGTCGAGGGGTACAACCGCAGGGAAGCCTCCGGGTAGAAAGCCTCGACTGTGTCTGGCGGCAAGTAGTGGTAGAGCATCGCGATCCGCTTGCCCGCCAGGTCGGTGGGTAAGTCCTGGCTGTCGTCGAGTCGGGCCACCAGGGTGGGCAGGTCTTCGGCGTAGGCCTGGGACATCGCCAGGTCCGGGTCGCTGGCTTCGAAGCCGTTGGCAGTGCCGAGCAGGTCGATCTCGCCGCTGCGCAGGGCCTGGAGCGATTCGGCACGGGATGGATAGCGCTGGACCCGTATTTCGACATGCAAGAGCTGCCCGAGCAATTGGGCATAGTCGGCGGTCAGGCCTTCATAATCGTGGCCATTGCCGGTGATGCTGAAAGGCGCATAGTCCGGGGCCGAGGCCCCCAGCAATAACTGGCCTTTTTGCCGCAACCAGGTCCAGTCGGCTTCGCCCAGGGACACCGAATAGTCGCTCACATTGGAGCGCCCGAGCACTTGCAGCATCTCGGGAGCCGCGCCAACCCATGGCGCCACACTCAATGAGCCCAGCAACAGCACCACCAGGCCTGTGCGTCGAAGCAGCATCATCTGGATCAGGTTGTTTCGCTTGGCGTAGTCGGCCCGGCGCACCCGCGACTTCACAATCAGTCAGGGTGACCGGCTGATGGGTTCAGACTGCCAAAACGAGGGAACAGCGAACCGTCTAGGCGCCTGGCAAAAATGCACAAGGCGCGAAATGAGTGTAGGAAACTTCTGAAGAATTTCCTGCGGGTGACCTGATACCTGTGGGAGCGAGCTTGCTCGCGATTTCGGTGTGTCGGCCAATGATGCATTGACTGTCAGGCCGCTATCGCGAGCAAGCTCGCTCCCACAGGGTTTTGCATTGGCTGATGCGCCTACACGGCGGCGAGCAACAGATCGCGCACCGGACGAGCCTGGCCGCGATTTTTCCCGTGCTCATAGAGCGAGCCAGCGATTTCATCGGCGCGCACCGGCAGGATCGACAGCAGGGTATCGCTCAGGCCGTGGCTGGCCTGGCAGAAGCCCTGCATGTAGATCGCCGCCTTGCAGCGCTCGTCGGTGATCAGCTTGTAGTTGCGATCCACCTCGAAATCCCCCAGGTACTGCGCCAGCGGCTCCAGCAGGGTGCGATGCATCTGCCGTTCGTAACCGGTGGCCAGCACCACCGCGTCATAGCGGCGCACGGTCAGCTCGCCGGTGGCATTGTTGCGCACCGCCAACTCCACACCGGCGTCGGTGGCCGTGGCTTTCTCCACCGTGGTGAGGGTACGGAATGCATGGCGGGCCACACCGGAGACTTTCTGCCGATAGAAGATCCCGTAGATGCGTTCGATCAGGTCGATGTCCACCACGGAATAGTTGGTGTTGTGGTACTCGTTGACCAGCCGCTCGCGCTCGCTGTGGGGTTGCTGGAACACCAGGTCGGTGAATTCCGGCGAGAACACTTCGTTGACGAACGGGCTGTCGTCCGCCGGCTTCAGGGCCGAACCGCGCAGGATCATGTCGACCTGCACCGACGGGAAGCTGTCGTTGAGGTCGATGAAGGCCTCCGCCGCGCTCTGTCCGCCACCGATGATCGCAATGTTCATCGGTTGGCCGCTCACGCACGGCTGACTCGCCATGCGCTCCAGGTACTGGGAATGGTGGAACACCCGGCCGTCATCCTTGAAAGCCTTGAACGCATCGGGAATCCGCGGCGTACCGCCGGCACTGACCACCAGCGAACGGGCGGTACGCACGAATTCTTCGCCCTGGCTTCCGCGGGAAATCACCCGCAGGGCTTCGACCTGCTGGTTGTGCAGCACCGGTTCGATGCGCAGCACTTCTTCACCGTAGCGGCTCTGTTCGGCGAACTGCGCGGCCACCCAGCGCAGGTAGTCGTTGTACTCCATGCGGCACGGGTAGAAGGTGCCGAGGTTGATGAAGTCCACCAGGCGCCCGTGGTGCTTGAGGTAGTTGACGAACGAGTAAGGACTGGTGGGGTTGCGCAGGGTCACCAGGTCCTTGAGGAAGGAAATCTGCAACTCGCTCTGGGTCACCAGGGTGTTGCCGTGCCAGCGGTAGTCGGCCTGTTTGTCGAGGAACAGCACATCCAGTTCGCCCTGGACCGGGGCCCGCTCCTGCAGCGCGATGGCCAACGCCAGGTTCGAGGGGCCGAAGCCGATACCGATCAAGTCGTGAACGGTGGGCGATGCAATTGCCTGTGTCATGTCCAGTGTCCTCTGGAGAAGCCCTCAACAGGGCATGAAAAGCCTGGGGAACCTGACCAGCGTTTGTGAGGCCGGCAAGTCGTCTGTTGAGAGGAACGAGGACAAGGAAAAAAAATTTACCGCGAGGCGACCAATGTGGGCGGATTAATGCGCGTCCCACTGACGTACACGAATGCGACAGTGCTTCATGGCGTTGACGATGTGCTTCTCCACCAGCGCCCGGGAAATACCCAGGCGCTCGGCGATTTGCGGGTGGGACAGACCTTCGAGCTTGCGCAACAGGAAGCTCTCGCGGCACAGCGGCGGCAGCTCGGCCAGGGCGCGCTGCAGCATGTCCAGGCGCTGGCCATGGTCGAGACTGGTGTGGGGCGAGGGCGTGAAGAAGCGCTCTTCACTGTCCAGCACGTCCAGGGATTCGACCTGGCGCAGGGTATTGCGCCGATGACCGTCGATCACCAGGTTCAACGCGGTGCGGTACAGGAAGGCCCGGGGTTGTTCGATGGGGGTGTCGCTGGCACGCTCCAGTACCCGCACATAGGCGTCATGCACCACATCCTCGGCCGCCTGGCGGTTGCCTAGCCTGGCGTTCAGGAAACACACCAGCTCGCGATAGTAGTTTTCCAACATGACTCCCGTGCGCATGGCTTGCGCCAGCTATCCCTGTGCCAATTCGGCGTGCCTGGATAGGCAGTAGCACGATAGTGGCAGATTCAGTGGCGTAATTTATAGTAATTCTCATATAGATTTAAAGCTTTGCTTTGTATCGGGGCTGATTCGTTCAGTTGATGAGGCGCCGGGCCCCTGGCTTTTGTGGCGAGGGAGCTTGCTCCCGCTGGACTGCGCAGCAGGCCCAATGGCCGGAACCTCGGTGGGTCAGATGTTTTTGAGGGGGCTGGTTTGGGGGCTGGTTTGGGGGCTGCTTCGCAGCCCAGCGGGAGCAAGCTCCCTCGCCACGGGGTTCGGGTCGCTTCAGCTGATTCGTTAACCTGCGACCAAGTGTTTCAAACCAGTAAATTCCCGCCCCAAGCGCTCGTTTACCAGAACAGCCTCCCGTCCCTGCCCTGCCTGCGACGGGCCCGATATCACCGGCCGGAACCCTGCATGAAACGTCCCCGCCCTACCCGACGCGCCTGGCTTCTAACCTTCGCCCTGCTTCCGGCCGTGGCCTTTGCCACCTGGCAAGCGGTTGCACCGAGTCGCGAACCCCTGGCCACCGCCCCCGTCACCCGTGGTGATATCGAAAACAGCGTCACCGCCCTGGGCACTTTGCAGCCACGGCGCTACGTGGACGTCGGCGCCCAGGCGTCCGGGCAGATCCAGAAGATCCATGTGGAGGCCGGCGACGAGGTGCGTGAGGGCCAGCTCTTGGTGGAAATCGACCCTTCCACACAAAAGGCCAAGCTGGACGCCGGACGCTTCTCGATTGAAAACCTCAAGGCCCAGCTTCAGGAACAGCGCGCCCAGCACGACCTGGCCCGGCAGAAATTCCGCCGCCAGCAACAACTCAAGGCCGGCGGCGCCACCCGCGAGGAAGACGTGCAGACCGCCGAGGCCGAAGTGCGGGCAACCCAGGCACGCATCGACATGTTCCAGGCCCAGATCCGTCAGGCCCAGGCCAGCCTGCGCAGTGACGAAGCCGAGTTGGGCTACACGCGAATCTATGCGCCGATGAGCGGCACGGTAGTCGCCGTCGGCGCGCGGGAAGGCCAGACCCTCAACGCCCAGCAACAAACCCCATTGATCCTGCGCATCGCCCGCCTGTCGCCGATGACCGTCTGGGCCGAAGTTTCGGAAGCGGACATCGGCCACGTCAAACCGGGCATGACCGCCTATTTCACCACCCTGTCCGGCGGCACCCGTCGGTGGAGCAGCACCGTGCGCCAGATTCTGCCGGTGCCGCCGCGTCCGCTGGAAGCCAGCCAGGGCGGCAGCCCCACCGGTGGTCGCAGTGGCAGCGAACGGGTGGTGCTCTACACCGTGCTGCTCGACGTCGACAACGCCGACCGCAGCCTGATGACCGACATGACTGCCCAAGTGTTTTTCGTCGCCGCCCAGGCCCAGAACGTGCTGACCGTGCCTACCGCAGCATTACAGGACAACGCCGGCCAGGTGCGGGTCCTGGCCGACAATGGCGATGTCCAGTCGCGGGCCGTGCGCACCGGCGTCAGCGATCGACTGCGCATCCAGATTGTCGACGGCCTGAGCGAGGGCGAACAGGTGCTGATCGGCCCGGCCACCGGCAGCGGAGGCTGAATGAACACGCCCCTGATCGAACTGCGGGACATTCGCAAGGCCTACGGCGGTGGCGACAGCCCCCGGGTGGAGGTGCTGCGCGGCATCGACTTGTCCATTCACGCGGGGGAATTCCTGGCGATTGTCGGCGCGTCTGGCTCCGGTAAATCCACCTTGATGAACATCCTCGGCTGCCTCGACCGCCCTACCAGTGGCGAATACCGTTTTGCTGGCGAAGACGTCGCCAATCTGGGCAGCGATGAGTTGGCCTGGCTGCGGCGCGAAGCGTTCGGGTTCGTGTTCCAGGGCTACCACCTGATCCCGTCCGGCACCGCCCAGGAAAACGTCGAGATGCCAGCGATCTACGCCGGCACCTCGGCCGCCGAGCGCCACGCCCGCGCCAGTGCCCTGCTGGAACGCCTGGGCCTGGCCAGCCGCACCGGCAACCGTCCGCATCAGTTGTCCGGCGGCCAGCAGCAACGGGTGTCGATTGCCCGGGCTTTGATGAACGGCGGCCACATCATCCTCGCCGACGAACCCACCGGCGCCCTCGACAGCCAGAGCGGCATCGAAGTCATGGCCTTGCTCGACGAACTGGCGAGCCAGGGCCACGTGGTGATCCTGATCACCCACGACCGCGAAGTCGCGGCCCGGGCCAAACGCATCATTGAAATCCGCGACGGGCTGATCATCAGCGACAGCGCCGGCACTGCGCCCGCCACGCCCCCTGCCAATCCCAAGGCGCTGCAGGCTGTGGACCTGCGCCAGCGGCTGAGTGCCGGCAGCGAACACAACGGTGCCTGGAAAGGCGAGTTGCTCGACGCCGTGCAGGCCGCGTGGCGGGTGATGTGGATCAACCGCTTCCGCACCGCCCTGACCTTGCTCGGCATCGTCATCGGCGTGGCTTCGGTGGTGGTGATGCTGGCGGTGGGCGAAGGCAGCAAGCGCCAGGTCATGGCCCAGATGGGCGCCTTCGGCTCCAACATCATCTACCTCAACGGCAGCGCCCCCAGCCCACGCGCGGCCAAGGGCATCATCAGCGAATACGACCTGGCCGCCCTCGCCGCCCTGCCCGAAGTGCAGCGGATCATGCCGGTCAACGGTGCCGAAGCCAGCGTGCGTTTCGGCAACCTCGACCACACCAGCTACGTGGGCGGCAATGACACGAATTTCCCGATGATCTTCAATTGGCCAGTGGCCCAGGGCAGTTACTTCAGCGAGGCCGATGAACGTAGCGCCGCCGCGGTGGCGGTGATCGGCTACCGGGTCCGCCAGAAACTGTTCAGGGACGTCGCCGACCCCGTCGGCCGTTACATCCTGATCGAGAACATGCCGTTCCAGGTGGTCGGCGTGCTGGCGGAAAAAGGCGCCAGCTCCGGGGATTCGGACGCCGACAACCGCATCGCCGTGCCCTACTCCGCCGCCAGCGTGCGGCTGTTCGGCAGTCGTCATCCCGAGTACGTGGTGATCGCCGCCAAGGACGCGGGCAAGGTCAAGGAGGCCGAGCAAGCCGTCTCCCGAACGCTGTTGCGCCTGCATGAAGGCAAGCAGGATTTCGAACTGACCAACAACGCCGCGATGATCCAGGCCGAGGCCCGCACCCAGGGCACGCTGTCGCTGATGCTCGGCGCCATTGCGGCGATTTCGCTGTTGGTGGGCGGCATCGGCGTGATGAACATCATGCTCATGACCGTGCGCGAACGGACCCGGGAAATCGGCATCCGCATGGCCACCGGCGCGCGCCAGCGCGACATCCTGCGCCAGTTCCTCACCGAAGCGGTGATGCTCTCGGTGGTGGGCGGGCTGGCGGGCATCGGTCTGGCCCTGCTGGTGGGCGGCGCGCTGCTGCTGGGCAAGATTGCCGTGGCGTTCGAATGGCTGGCGGTGTTCGGCGCCTTCGGCTGCGCCTTGGTCACCGGCGTCGTCTTTGGCTTCATGCCGGCCCGCAAGGCCGCCCGCCTCGACCCGGTCGCGGCCCTCACCAGTGAATAAACCTCATCCCATGAAAGCGCCCCTAACCCTCCTGGCAGTCAGTTTGTTACTGACGGCCTGCGCCAGCCCGTTGTCGCCACCGGACAGCGGTATCCAGCCGCCACCGGCCTGGCAGAACCTCGACACGCCCAGCGCTCGCGCCGAAAACCAGCAATGGTGGACACACTTCGGCAGCCCACAGTTGAACCGGTTGATCGAACAAGCGCGCCTGGACAGCCACGACCTGGCCGCCGCCATGGCCCGGGTGCGCCAGGCCCAGGCCAGTGCGGTGATCGCCGGCGCGCCGCTGCTTCCGGCGGTCACGACCGGGCTCAACGGCAATCGCCAGGAATTGTTGCGCGGCAAAGGCTACAGCCAGCTGGACGTGGATCGGAACAACCGCACCATCGATTACTACGATGCCAACCTCAGTGCCACTTATGAGCTGGATTTCTGGGGCGGCAAACGGGCGGCCCGGGACAGTGCGTTGAGCACGCTCTCGGCCAGCCAGTTCGACCGCGCGACCGTGGAGTTGACCCTGCTCAGCGGCGTCGCCAACAGCTACACCCAGGCGTTGTCCCTGGGTGAACAGCAGCGCATCGCCGAACTCAACCTGGCCAACGCCGAAAGTGTGCTCGAACTGGTGCAGACTCGCTACGACGCCGGCGGCGCCACGGCCTTGGAGTTGTCGCAACAGAAAAGCCTGGTGGCGGCGCAGCAACGCCGCTTGCCCCAAGTGCAGCAACAGGCCAAGGAAGCGCTGATTACCTTGGCGGCGCTGCTGGGGCAACCGGTGCAGGCGGTCAGGCTCGACGATGAACAGTTCGAACAACTGCAGTGGCCTTCCATCGACGCCGGGGTGCCCAGCGAACTGCTGCGCCGTCGCCCGGACATCGCCGCCGCCGAAGCGCGCCTCACCGCTGCCCAGGCCGACATCAGCGTGGCCCGCGCCGCCATGCTGCCCTCCGTCACCCTGGGCCTGAGCCTGGGCACTGGCGCCGACATCGCCGACCAGTTGCTGCGCAACAACGTCTACAACCTCACCGCCGGTTTGGCCGCGCCGATCTTCAACAATGGCCGCCTGAGGGCCGAACGGGACAAGGCCACTGCCCGCCAGGAGGAACTGCTGGAGCTCTATCGAGCCGCCATCATCAACGGCTTCGCCGACGTCGAAAAAGCCCTGAACAGCATCAACGGCCTGGACCAGCAGCGGCAGTGGCAAAGCGAAGAACTGCAGCAGGCCCAGACCGCCTTCGACATCGCCCAGCGCCGCTACCAGGCCGGCGCCGAAGACCTGCTCACCGTGCTGGAAACCCAACGCACGCTGTACACCGCCCAGGACATGAACGTGCAGCTAAGACTGGCGCGGGTGCAGGCGAGTGTGGCGTTGTACAAGGCGTTGGGTGGGGGTTGGCGGGTGATGTAAACCTGAAGCCAAGTGACACCTGTGGCGAGGGAGCTTGCTCCCGCTGGGCTGCGCAGCAGCCCCCATGGCCGGCACCTCGGTGGGTCAGATGTTTTTGAGGGGGCTGGTTTGGGGGCTGCTGCGCAGCCCAGCGGGAGCAAGCTCCCTCGCCACAATAGCGTTCGCTTCAGTGCTGTTGAGGCTGCAATGTAGGACGTCCGAGCGAGGCTACATCGCCTTGCGCCGTTGCCTACAACTACGCCAGAATCCGCCGGCTTGTGCGCCTAAAGTCCTGTCGATAACTTGTTCCCCGTCACTGCTCATCAGTGACCGGGTCTGCAAGCCCGATGAATATCAGGCGCATAGCCAGAAAGCCATCGACACATTGGTGTTCGTTCCATGGCGGCTATGTGTGGGAGACCTTCGGGTCTGCCGGGTTCCTGATTTCCCGGTCTTGCAGACCCGCACATAGCTGCCACCCATCATCTGCAAGTGATGTCTGGCAGCGCCTTTTGAATAATCAGGAGCTGCACCATGTTCAAGATCACCCCCAATCCCCCCGAAGACGATTCCAAAAAACTCAACGAAGCCGCCGACCGCGCCCTCGCCTTTTATCTCGATCCAAAACCTGAAAAACCCAATCCATCACCGGGCCAGTTGTTCACTGTCGCAGAAGGCACGGACATGGAATGCCTGCTGGCCAACCTCAGCGAAACCCTGGCCTCGGTCAATGCCATGGCCAGTGACCTGGCGTTTGAACTGGACGGCTCGCGGCGGCATGTTGCTTTGGGGATTCAGCAGATGATCGAGCTGGGCGAACTGTTGGCGAATCGTGCCTTGGACATCGCCGCGCCGCGCTAAAAACCTTCACAACAAATCTCAAGTCAAGTGACACCTGTGGTGAGGGGATTTATCCCCTCGCCACAATGGTGTTCACTTGAGTTCAATCCCCAGCCAAGTACACCCGTGGTGAGGGAGCTTGCTCCCGCTGGGCTGCGCAGCAGCCCCAATGGCCGGCACCTCGGTGTGCCAGATGTTTTTGAGGGGGCTGGTTTGGGGGCTGCTTCGCAGCCCAGCGGGAGCAAGCTCCCTCGCCACAACGGCGTTCACTTTAGTTCTTGGGATGGCGGGGTTTACACCGGTTTGCTCTTGAGATTGCGCGCATACCACGGCCGTTGCGGCACGCGGCGGAACAGCTCGGAGAGCTTTTTGTCGTCGCTGCCAAAGGTAATGCGCAGCGCCAGTTTCATGGTTTCCGGGTCCATCTCCACCGAGCGCCCGACCTGCAGCCCAGGCGTAGAGTTGCAACCGTGGGTGTCCGGGCCCAGCCAGGGGTCAGATATCTCCACCCAGCGGCCTGGGGCGAACCAAGGTACGCCACTGACTTCGAGCCGGCTCACTTCCCCCGGATGGAACCGCTCGTGGGCACGGAACCAGTCTTCGAGGCGGTCGTCGATCCAGCCGTGGAAGGCCCAGAACACCGGGCTCACATGGGAGGAAAACGGATCGCCGAGGAAGTCGTTTTCCGGGGCGTACCAGCGCGCGGCGAAGTCGTCCGGGTCGCGGGCGAACGGCACCGGGTGGCCGTTGGACGGGTCGCGCGGCACCGAGGCCCAGCGCATGTGCAACCAGTCGTGCAGACCCAGTTCCACTTCCGAGCCAAACTGGCCCAGGGTCAGTTGCGACAGGTAACGAGGGTCGCGGTAGCGCGATTCCCAGACCTGGAAATTGCTGTGGTAAGTCTCGGCGGTCTTGATGTCACTGACCCACTGGGCGTATTGCTCATCGCCATCGGCCAGCCAGGTCGGCGGCAGTGCCGTGCCGTCGTGGTTATCGAAATAGCGGGCGAAGCCAAGGCGGTCACGTTCCAGCTCAGGTTGCGGCAAGGGGAAGCGCGGCCACGACGGCAACGCCTGGAAAGAACGCGCAGTGCCCAACATATGCCGGTGCATGAAAAAGAAATCGACGCCCGAGCCGTTGCGATCCTTGCGCGGCCCACGGGCGTCGCGCTCCTGATCCCGTGGGCCGGGCTGCCAACCGATGCCGCGCAGGGCGTTGCGTTTGTCTTCGTCCAGGGTGTGCCATTTGTCCCGCGAGGCATGCCAGAGCTGGTGGAACAGCCGATGTTCTGGCGACACCAGCCAGGCCAGCAGCGCCGGGCTCAGCGGCGTACGTTCGCGGGCTTCGGGGAATCGCTGCTTGCGGGCGATGAATTGATTGTCGAGTTCCAGCAGGCCCAGCGGACGATCCAACCGCAACACCCGACCGCTGAGCGTCGCGGTGCCTGCATTGCCGAAGCCGGCCCAGACTTCGTCCAGGGTCATGGTGAATTCATAGTCCGGCGCGCCGCCCGAGGCCTGGGCCCCTATCAGTCGCCAGCTCAGTTGCTTCGGGTCGGTGCCGGCCAAATCGCCCAACACCCGATAACGAGGCTCATCCCCGGCGCGCAGCCGTTCGGCGGTGTCGAGGCAACCCACCAGGCCACGGCCCTTGTGGCCGATATCGAGGAACACCTGGAGACCGTCCTGGGGCAAGCCATCGAGGCCGGCGTTGCGGCCGGTGAAACGGATTGTCCATATGCCCCGCAACGTGTCGGCCCGACGCTGGCCCGCCACGTCCGCCACATCGAACGAAGCCTCGCCGGGGGTGATGCTCGGGTCCGGTCGGGTCAGTTCGCGATGCCCGTAATACACCGCAGGCACGGCGGCACCGGTCAGCGCCAGGCCTGCCATGAACCATCGTCGAGAAATCGTCATTGCCTTACCTGTGTCCAGCCCTGGAGCGGGCTTTATCCAAGCTAGAACGATGGGCAGGCCAACAAATTTATAGGGGCTGTGAGGGCCTCATCGCGAGCAGGCTCGCTCCCACAATGGACCTGGTACATCCGCGCGAGATCGGTCGACTGTCAGACCGCCATCGCGAGCAGGCTCGCTCCCACAGGTTGACCGCGTTCCAATGTGGGAGCGAGCTTGCTCGCGATGGGGCCCTCGAAGCCGCCTAAATTTCCCCGCCGATCACTCGTTCTCCCCAGATAGCAGAGGCCTCTGCGCCTGTCCTTCCAAGGCGAACCTGACTGAGATCGGCAATGACAACACGACGTTCGAAAAAGGCTCTTTTCATCGGCCTGCCATTGGCCCTGGCGCTGGCCGTCGGTGGCGGCCTGGCAGCCTGGGACCGTTGGTGGCGGGACAACCCCGGCTACCCGGTTAAGGTGATGAAAGAAGCTCGGGAGCTGCACGAACGCCTACTGTCCTTTGACAGCCACATCACCGTGCCGCTGGATTTCGGCACCGCTGGCAATGAAGCCGACAAGGACGGCAGCGGCCAGTTCGACCTGGTCAAAGCCAACCGCGGACAGCTGTCCGGCGCGGCCCTGACGGTGTTCGGCTGGCCCGAGCTGTGGAACGGCGACAATGCACCGCACAAGCCTACTGCCGGTTTCGTCGAGGAAGCGCGCAACCAACAGGAAGTGCGCTACAAGATCATCACCGGCCTGGTCCGGGACTTTCCCAACCAAGTCGCCATCGCCTACACCCCGGATGATTTCCGCCGCCTGCACGGCGAAGGCAAGTTCGCGATTTTCATCAGCATGCTCAACGCCTACCCCCTGGGCCATGACCTGAGCCTGCTGGACCTGTGGACGGCGCGGGGCATGCGCATGTTCGGCTTCAGCTACATCGGCAACAACGACTGGGCTGACTCTTCCCGCCCGCTGCCGTTCTTCAACGATTCACCGGACGCCCTCGGCGGTCTGTCGGAGATTGGCAAGCAAGCAGTGACACGCCTGAACGACCTCGGTGTGATCATCGACGTGTCACAGATGTCGACCCAGGCCCTGGAGCAAGTCGCGCAACTGAGCCGCACGCCGCTGGTGGCCTCTCACTCTGCGCCACGGGCGATGGTGGACATTCCGCGCAACCTCAGCGACAAGGAAATGCAGCTGATCAAGGCCAGCGGCGGCGTAGTGCAGATCGTCGGTTTCTCCCAATACCTGCGCCCGCTGACGCAAAAGACCCAGGACAAACTCAACGCCTTGCGCGAACGTTTCGACCTGCCGCCACTGCCCAACCTCGCCATGGCGCTGATGCCCGGCGACCCGATCATCGCCGCCTGGCCGGAGCAAAAGTTTGGCGAATACGCCGGCCAGCTCTACGGCATTCTCGAAGAAGAACCCAAGGCCAGCCTCAAGGACCTGGGGGATGCCATCGATTACACCGTGCGCAAGATCGGCATCGACCACGTCGGCATCAGCTCCGACTTCAACGAAGGCGGCGGCGTCAAAGGTTGGGAAAACGTCGGCGACATTCGCAACGTCACCGCCGAACTGCTCACCCGTGGTTACTCCGAAGCCGACATTGCCAAACTGTGGGGCGGCAATTTCCTGCGGGTCTGGGATCAGGTCCAGCAAGCCGCAAAACCCGCATTGGCCTCGAACCAGAAGGCCGTCCAGCCATGAATGAACGCCGTACCTTTCTCAAGCAAGCCGGGATCCTTGCCGCCGGTCTGCCGCTGGCCGCCAGCCTGCCAGCTACGGTCGCCGCCGATTCGCTGCCGCCACTGCCGCGCAACAAATGGGCGCAATTGCGCACGCTGTTCGACCAGGACCCGGACTACCTGCATTTCTCCAATTTCCTGGTCACCACCCACCCGCGCCCGGTGCGCGAGGCCATCGAAAAACACCGCGCCGCCCTGGATAAAAATCCGGGGCTGTTGATGGACTGGGACCTGGGCGTCACCGAAGCACGCGAGGAAAACGTACGGACCTGGGCCGGCCGTTATCTGCAAGCAGGCCCAAAGCAGATCGCCCTCACCGGCAGCACCACCGAGGGCTTGGCGATGATCTACGGCGGCGTCCATGTGGCGACCGATCAGGAAATCCTCACGACCGCCCATGAGCATTACGCCACCCACACCATTCTCGATCTGCGCACCCAACGGGATGGCACCCAGGTGCGCAAGATCAAGTTGTTCGAAAACGCCCACAACGCCAGCCACGAAGAAATCCTCACGGCCATCGACCGCAACATCCGCCCACAAACCCGGGTATTGGGCATGACCTGGGTGCATTCGGGCAGCGGCGTGAAGCTGCCCATCGACCAGATCGGCGCGCTGGTGGACAAGCACAACCAGGGCCGCAGCGAGGCGCAGCGCATCGTGTACGTGGTGGACGGCGTCCATGGTTTTGGCGTCGAGGACCTGAGTTTCCCAGCAATGAACTGCGACTTCTTCATCGCGGGCACCCACAAGTGGATGTTCGGCCCACGGGGTACAGGCCTGGTGTGCAGCCGCAGCGAAGAGCTCAAATACATCACGCCGATCATTCCGACGTTCTCAGAGGCCACAACGTTTTCCACCACCATGACGCCGGGCGGCTACCACGCCTTCGAGCATCGCTGGGCGGCGGACGAAGCCTTCAAGCTGCACCTGCAACTGGGCAAGCCCGACGTGCAGGCGCGCATTCATGCACTCAACACCTACCTGAAAAAACAGCTGGTGGCACAGCCGCAGATCGAGCTGGTCACGCCCCTGAGCCCGGACCTGTCAGCCGGCTTCACCTTCTTCCGGGTCAAGGGGCGCGACAGCGATGAGATCGCCGGCTACCTGATGAAGAACCGAGTGATTGCCGATGCTGTGCATCGCGACGCAGGACCGGTAATCCGCACCGCGCCGGGGTTGCTCAACAGCGAAGCCGAGATCGACCGCTTCATGGGCTTGCTGAGCAAGACACTCTGAACCTGACGTTATCGAGAGAAATGGATGAACAGTTTTTCCTTGAAGCTACTCCCGGCATTGGCCCTCTCCGCCCTGCTGCCCTCCGGTGCCCAGGCCTCGCAACCGGGCCAGGTTTTTCGTGACTGCAAGGACTGCCCGGAAATGGTCGTGCTGCCCACCGGCACCTTCCAGATGGGCACCCCGGAAGATGAAGTGGGCCGCGAGCCCGATGAAGGCCCGATGCATCCGGTGACCTTCGCCAAACCGCTGGCGATCAGCCGCTTCCAGGTACTCAAGGGCGAATGGTTCGCCTACCTTCGCGACACCGGCTACTCGATGCCCGACGGCGATGAGCGCCCCGGTCGCGCCTGCAAGGCTGGCATTCCGGATTACCAGGGCAGCGCCCCACGCAAGCAATACACCGACCGACACCCGGCGGTGTGCATGGACTTCGCCGAGGCCAACGCTTACGTGGCATGGCTGTCGAAAAAAACCGGCAAGCAGTACCGGCTGGTCAGCGAATCCCTGCGCGAGTACGCGGCGCGCGGCGGCAGCACCGGCCCGTTCCCCTTCCCGTTCGACGAGGGCAAGGAATACAGCATCGCCCAACACGCCAACACCTACGGCGCGGCCGACGGCTACAACTTCACCGCACCGGCCGGCAGCTACGCGCCCAATGCCTTCGGCGTCTACGACATGCACGGCAACGTCTACGAGTGGACGGCCGATTGCTACAACGACAGCTACGTCGGCGCGCCGGGCGACGGCAGTGCCTGGCTGACCGGCAAGTGCGAGTTCAAGCGGATCCGTGGCAACGACTGGGGCGAAGCACCGGTGTTCTCCCGCTCCGGCAACCGCAACGCGCTGGTGCCCAGCGATCGCGGCGACTGGATTGGTTTTCGGGTGGCGCGGGATATATGAACCGCTTCGCCGATGCGCCTAAAAGCAGGCTTTTGTGGCGAGGGAGCTTGCTCCCGCTCGGTTGCGCAGCGACCGCAAAATATTGGGGCCGCTGCGCAGCCCAGCGGGAGCAAGCTCCCTCGCCACAATAATGTGTGTCAGGCGATTCATCGTTAAATCCCCTCCCCCCACAATCGTTCTACAGGTGGGCGCGCCCCAACCGGCGTGCCGCCGTCCTCCAGCCCATGCGGTAAACGCCCGCGAGGGCCTTCGCCCTTTTCATCAAGCAGGGAAACCTCCATGAGCCAACAAAAACGCGGGGTGATCAATGAACTGTTCACCCTGCTCAAACCCTTCCGGCTGATTGTCATCGGCGCCATCCTGCTGGGCATGGTCGGTGGCCTGAGCGTCACCGTGCTGCTGGCGACGATCAACACTGTGCTGCACGCCGAAGGCGGCCTGACCAACACCGTGGTCGGCGTATTCGCCGGGCTGTGCCTGCTGGCCCTGTTCAGTTCCATCTGCTCCGACATCGGCACCAATTATGTCGGCCAGAAGATCATCGCCAAGCTACGCAAGGAACTGGGTGAGAAAGTCCTCAGCGCGCCCATCGAGCAGATCGAGCGCTACCGCAGCCATCGCCTGATCCCGGTGCTGACCCATGATGTCGACACCATCAGCGATTTCGCCTTCGCCTTCGCCCCCCTGGCCATTTCCCTGACCGTCACCCTCGGGTGCATGGGTTACCTGGCGATGCTGTCGTGGCCGATGTTCCTGATGATGGTCGTGGCGATTGTCATCGGCACCGTGGTGCAGTACATCGCCCGCGGCCATGGCATCAAGGGTTTCATGGAGGCGCGTGACTCCGAGGACGAATTGCAGAAGCACTACAACGCCATCGCCGAAGGCGCCAAGGAACTGCGCATCCATCGCCCCCGCCGGCAACGCATGTTCGTCTCGGGCATCGAGCACACCGCCGACAAGATCTGCGACACGCAGATCCGCTCGGTGAATATTTTCGTGATCGCCAAGACCTTCGGCTCGATGCTGTTCTTCGTGGTGATCGGCCTGGCCCTGGCCCTGCAATCGCTGTGGCCGAGCGCCGACAAAGCGGTGATGAGCGGTTTCGTGCTGGTGTTGCTGTACATGAAAGGCCCGCTGGAGCACCTGATCGGCACCCTGCCGATCGTCAGTCGCGCGCAAATCGCCTTCCGCCGCATCGCCGAGCTGTCGGAGCAATTCTCCTCACCTGAACCGCACCTGCTGCTCAGCGATCAGGGCAGCCATAAAACGCCGGTGCAGACGCTGGAACTGAACAATGTGGCCTACAGCTTTCCGGCGGTGGAAGACGCCACGCCGTTCCGCCTGGGACCGGTGAACCTGAAGATCGACCAGGGCGACATCGTGTTCATCGTGGGTGAAAACGGCTGTGGCAAAACCACGCTGATCAAGCTGCTGTTGGGCCTGTACGCGCCGCAGCAAGGGGAAATCCGCCTCAACGACCAAGTCGTGACAGCCGTGACCCGCGACGACTATCGCCAGTTGTTCACGACGATCTTTGCCGATTACTACCTGTTCGACGACATCGTCCAGGGCGACACCCATATCCCGGACGACGCCAACAAATACCTGCAACGCCTGGAGATCGCCCACAAGGTCAGCGTGCGCGACGGCGCCTTCACCACCACCGACCTGTCCACCGGCCAGCGCAAGCGCCTGGCGTTGGTCAACGCCTGGCTGGAGGAACGCCCGGTGCTGGTGTTCGACGAGTGGGCCGCCGACCAGGACCCGACCTTCCGACGGATTTTCTACACGGAGTTGCTGCCGGATCTCAAGCGCCTGGGCAAGACCATCATCGTGATTTCCCACGACGACCGTTACTTCGATGTCGCCGACCAATTGGTGCGCATGGAAGCCGGCCGCGTCATCACCGAACTGCAACCGGCGTAAATAATCACGATTCTCATTCTGGTTTTTTCTGGGTCGTGCGTCCTAATTAAGAATTGATGACAACTCCACCCTTATTAAAACTAAAACCTGCAAGAGTGAAACACATGCCAGCAACTCCGGGGATTCCACGTTTTACCAAGGCACTGATCATGCGCCGTTTGCTGCAACCAGGCTTCAGTGCCACCGCGTTCAGCCTGGCACTCGCCTTGCCGTTCAGTGCACAGGTCCAGGCCCAGGAGGCCGACCTCAACATTGCGGCGCAGTCGCTGTCCAGCGCACTGCAGGTGTTGAGCAAGCAATCGAACATGCAAGTGCTCTACAGCGCTGATGATGTCCAAGGCCTGCGCAGCCAGCCGGTGAGCGGCCGGTTGTCGCCTGCCCAGGCACTGTCGCAGATGCTGGTGGGGACCGGCGTCATGTTCACCGTTCAGGGCAACACCGTCACCGTACGCGCCAGGACCGCGGGCGATTCGCTGGAGCTGGGCGCCACCACCATCACTGGCAAGGCTGCGGAAACCGCCTACGGCCCGGTGGAAGGCTATGTCGCCACCCGCAGCGCCACCGGCACCAAGACCGACACACCGATCACGGAAATCCCGCAGACCATCAACGTGGTCACCGCCGACCAGATCGCCACCCAGGGTGCCCGTAACCTGACCCAGGCCTTGCGCTACACGCCGGGCCTGAACACAGGCGGTTTCACCGACCGCAACGCCATCGCCGATGAAATCACCAGCCGTGGTTTCTCGCCGACGCCGCTGTACCTCGACGGCGCCTACCTGCCCTACGCTGGCAGCCTCGGCGGCGCGCCGCAGATCGACCCGTATACCCTGGAGCGCATCGAAGTGCTCAAGGGGCCATCATCGGTGCTCTACGGGCAGAACCAACCAGGCGGCCTGATCAATATGGTTTCCAAGCGCCCAACCACTGAACAGCGCAGCCAGATCAAACTGGGCGCGGGCAGCTACAACCGAGTCAATGGCGCGTTTGACACCAGCGGCCCGATCGACGACCAGAAGGAATTCAGCTACCGCGTGATTGGCGTAGCGAAAAAAGGCAACCAGCAGGTCGATCACACCCACAGCGAGCGCATGTTGCTGGCGCCGAGCCTGACCTGGACGCCCAATGACGACACGTCCTTGACCGTACTGGCACAGATCCAGAAGGATGACGGCCTGGAGGACTACCAGGCCCTGCCCCGGATCGGTTCCCTGGAGCGCGGCCCCAATGGCCAGCGCATCGACCGGGACTTCTTCTCCGGTGACTCGAGGTGGAACGACTACAAGCGTGACCAGTTCATCCTGGGCTATGACTTCAGCCACGATCTAACCGAAGACCTGACGTTCCGCTCCACTGCGCGTTATACCGATGTGCGGGACCAGTATAAGGGCTTCTACCTGCGCAGCTTTGTCACCACCGGCGGCGTGACCGACCAGACCCAGGCCAACCGCGTCAAGCTCGACTGGCGACAGCACAACACCGCCTACACCATCGATAACAACGTCGAGTACAAATTCAACACCGGCGCCCTGGAGCACACCACCCTCGCGGGCGTGGACTATCGCCACTTCAACCGTAAATACGATGGCTACAACGCCTACAACGTAGTGCCAATCAATCTGTACGGCAGCAACAACAACTACGACACCAGCAGCGTGATCCCGACGCTGGACACCCAATGGGACAACACCGTTCGCCAGACCGGCGTCTACCTGCAGGACCAGATCAAGCTGGACAAGTGGATCCTGACCGTGGGTGGCCGCCAGGACTGGGCCGAAGTGGATAACAAGGACTTGCTGGCGGGCACTGTCTCCTCGCTGCGTGACAACAAGTTCACCGGTCGCATCGGCCTGACCTATGTCACTGACTTCGGCCTGGCACCGTACATCAGCTATTCCGAGTCCTTCCTGCCCACCTTGGGCACAGACGCTGCCGGCGAGTCCTTCAAGCCGACCGAGGGCGAGCAATACGAAGTGGGTGTGAAGTACCAGCCGTTCGACAAGACGCTGATCACCGCCTCGGTGTTCCAGATCAAACAGAAAAACCTGGTGACCGCCGATCCGGCAGACCCGCAGAACTCGATCCAGTCCGGCCAAGTACGCTCGCGCGGCGTTGAACTGGAAGTCAAATCATCCATCGACAACGTTGACGTGATAGGCGCTGCGACCTACCTCGACTCTTTCTACACCAAGGACAACTACGGCAACGAGGACAACCGCAGCGAGCAACAAGCGCCGTTCTCCGCTACTTTGTGGGTCAACTACCACTTCACCCAGGCCACCCTCAATGGCCTGACCTTCGGCGCAGGCGCCCGCCACACCGGACGCAAACCGGGCGACGCGGCCAACTCGTTCGACGTCCCGGCCTTCACCGTGTTCGACACCACCATCAGCTATGACATGGGCAAGGCCACCTCAAGCCTGCGTGGCGTCACCACCAGCCTGAACGTGCAGAACGTCTTCGACCGCGAGTACGTGTCCCACTGCAACTACTCGTTCGGCTGCTACTACGGCCAGGAACGCGTGGCCTCGCTGGACGTGACCTACGACTTCTAAACAACACCCACACAAAAAACCGGGCGTGGCCCGGTTTTTTTGTGCTTGCCAATCCTGAAACCTTCCCACAGAGGATTTGTGGCATATGCAAATCCTGAGACCACTCCAAAAATAACTGTGGGAGCGAGCTTGCTCGCGATAGCGGTGGGTCAGCCAGCATTTGAGGTGACTGATACACCGCTATCGCGAGCAAGCTCGCTCCCACAGGGGTCTCCCACAGGGGTCTTTGGCGTGTGAAAAATCCTGAGACCACTCCAAATAACTGTGGAAATGGTGGCGTTTCAGGCGGCCAGTGCAGTCCGCAACGCTTGGCTCAATTGCGCGTACACCTCGTCAATCTCCGGCACCACGCCCTGCAAGCGCAGGTAGTCGTGAATCAAGCCGGTGTATTCGATCAGCTCCACCGTCACCCCCTGTTCCTGCAAGCGTCGGGCGTAGGCACGGCCTTCATCGAGCAGCGGATCATGGCCGGCCAATGCGATCAAGGCCGGAGCCATGCCCTGGTGGGTCGGCGCGAGCAACGGCGAGAAGCGCCAGTCCAGGCGATCGGTGGGCTCATTGGCGTAATGCCGATAGAACCACTCCAGGGTTTCGCTCTCCAGCAGGTAGCCTTCGCCGAACAGCTCGGTGGAGGGGCTGCTGGTGGACGCATCGGTCACCGGATAGCAGAGCAATTGAAAGCACGGTTTGATCGCCAGGGAGGCGGGTTCCAGGGCCGATTGCAGCGCCAGCACCGTCGCCAGTGTCGCCCCGACGCTGTCGCCGCCGAACGCCACGCGGCTGACGTCCAGGCCTTCGGTGTGTGCCTGCCGTGCCAGCCAGTCGAGGGCGTCGGCGCCGTCGTTCAGCGGGCTCGGGAAGGTGTGTTCCGGGGCCAGGCGATAGCCCACCGACAACACCGCGCACGGTGTCCGGGCGCAGAATTCGCGGCAGACGCCGTCATGGGATTCCAGGCTGCCGACCACATAACCACCGCCATGAAAGTACACCAGCACCGGCAGCGCCTGGGCCGAAGCCGTGGCGGGACGATACAGACGCAGCGCCAGCGTCGCGCCGTCACGGGCCGTGAATGAGTGAGCTGCGCACTGCACATCCGCCGGAGCGCCCCAGCGCAATTGCACGGTGGTGCGCTCGAACGCCTCACGAGCCTGGGCCGGCGTCGACAGATGAAACGGCCCGGGACCATCAGCCTGGCTTTCCTCGGCCAGGTCGAGGAAGGCGTTGAGTTCTGGATGCAGGGACATCGCAGGGGTTCCTTATGAAAAAACCATGGGTAAATAAGATGAGCCACTCAGACTCATGCAAAACCCTGTGGCGAGGGAGCTTGCTCCCGCTGGGTCGCGAAGCGGCCCCAAGCATTTTGTCTTGAAACAAAAATTTGGGCCTGCTGCGCAGTCCAGCGGGAGCAAGCTCCCTCGCCACAGGAGCAAGACTTAAGCCGCCTGCGCCACGCAGTGCTCGATCAACGCTTCCAGTTCCTCCTGGTACGCGCGCATCAATCCCTCGACGGTCTCGGCCCGGTAACGACGGGTACTGAAGATGCAACGCAGCGCCAGGCGCCCGTCGTACACCTGCCCCACCACTTCCAGCCAGTTGCCCAACGCCGCGTGGGGGCTGTAGCAGCTGCCGTAGCTTTCGGCCGCCGGTACCAGCAAGGCCTTGTCGTCGAAGCTCTGGTCGAACTGCCCCAGGTAATTGAACGTCACACGCGCCTGAGGCGCCTGGCCCAGGGTCCCGGCCATCTGCTCGCCACTCATGTGACGCAACACGCCGTAACCCAAGCCTTTGTTCGGCACGGCGGCCAACTGCCGCTGCACCGCGCGCACCGAAGTGCCGATGTCGGCATCCGGGTCCGGCGCCAGGCGCACCGGGAACATGCTGGTGAACCAGCCCAAGGTGCGGCTCAGGTCGATGTCCTTGACCAAGTCCTCGCGACCATGTCCCTCAAGCTGGATCAGCACCGAAGGCTGCTGGCTCCAACGGCACAGCACCCTACTCAGGGCTGCCAACAGCACGTCGTTGATCTGCGTCTGGTAGACCGCCGGCACCTGTTTGAGCAACTGCTGGGTGTGTTGCTCCGACAAGCCCAGATGCGCGACCGACTGGAACTGCACCTGGTTCTTGCCCCGTGGGTTGTCACACGGCAACTCACCGCCCGACGGGTCGATCTGCTCCAGCCACCAGGTCTTCTCCTCGGCCGGATAAGCCGCCGCATAGGCTTGCAGGCCCTCGGCCCAGGCCCGGTAGCTGCTGGTGCGAATCGGCAGGCTCGGTAGCTGGCCGTTGCTGTAGGCCTCGTAAGCCGTCTGCAGATCCTGCAGCAGCAAACGCCACGACACCGTGTCGATGACTAGGTGATGGATGACCATCAGCACGCGGATTTCGCCGCTGCCCATGGTCACATGAGCAGTGCGCCACACCGGGCCGTTCTGCAGGTCGAGGCTGCGTTGCACCTGTTCGGCGTAAAGCTCGAGCCCAGCCTCGTCGGCCACTTGGTGCTGCCACAGCAAGGGCTCGCTGGCCCATTGCGCCTGCATCTCCTCCAGCGGCTGGTAGTGCTGCAAATGACGTCCGCCGACCTCGCAAAAGCGCAGGCGCAGTGCGTCGTGCTGCTGCAGCATGGCGCGCAACGCCAGCTCCAGGGCCGTCAGGTTCAACGCTTGGCGGGCACACAGCATCAGCGCCTGGTTGTAATGATGCGGTTCGCTCATGCGCTGGTCGAACAGCCATTGTTGGATCGGGATCAGGTTGAATTGCCCTGCGGCGGCCACTTGGGTCACATCCTCGACCGTCACCGCGAGCGTGTTAGAACGCTGGTCGAAAATCGCTTCGATGGTCTGGCCGCGCATCAGGTCCCGCAGTTTGAGCTCCATCTTCAATTCAGTGTGGTTACGCACTCGCGACACCACTTGCAGGCTGAGGATCGAGTCACCGCCAAGCTCGAAGAAATTGTCCGTGATGCCCACCCGCTCGACTTGCAACACCTCGGCCCAGACCTCGGCCAGCAATTGCTCGTCACGGTTGCGCCCGGGCACGTACTCGGCACTCCTGAATTCCGGCTCCGGCAGGGCCCGGCGATCCAGCTTGCCGTTCGGGGTAACCGGCAGCGCATCCAGGCAAATCACCTGCGCCGGCACCATGTAGTCCGGCAGTTGCAGGCGCAGTTCAGCCTTGAGCCGGTCGCCAATGGCCACACCGTCGGGAGTGACCACGTAGCCAATCAGTTGCTTGCCCGATGCACTGTCGCGGGCGATCACCAGCGCGTCGCTGACGTCGGTCAACTGGCGCAGGCTGGCCTCGACCTCACCCAATTCGATCCGGAAACCCCGCACCTTGATCTGGTGATCGATGCGCCCGACGTAATCGAGCACGCCATCGACACGTTGGCGCACCAGGTCGCCACTGCGGTACAGGCGATCGCCCGGCTGGCCGAACGGATCCGGCACAAAGCGCTCGGCGCTCAGGTCGGCGCGACGATGGTAGCCACGGGCGATGCCCTGGCCGCCGATGTACAGCTCGCCGGCGATGCCTGGCGGCAGTGGGTTGAGGTTGTCGTCGAGCACGTACAAGGCCCGCTCGCCCACGGCACGTCCAATCGGCGCATAAGCGGCTTCACAGCGTTCGCTGACCGGCACCTTCCACAGCATCGGCGTGACCACGGTTTCGGTCGGGCCATAGCCATTGGTGAAGAATTCTGGCCGCAGCGCCGCTTTCACTTGCTCGAAGGTCTGGTCCGGGACCGCATCGCCACCGAAGCAATAGACCCGCACCGGCGGCGGTGCCAACTGGCTGTTGGCAGCGTATTCGGCCAGTTGCTTGAGGTAGGCCGGCGGGAAGCAGGCGATGGTAATGCCGTGCCGGTGCAAGGCGTCGAAAGTCTGTTCTGGCGTCCACAGCGCCCCGTCGCGAATCACCAGGGTGCCGCCGCTGAACAGCGTGCTCAGCCAGCGTTCGTGAGCGCCATCGAAGGCGAACGACATGAAATGCAGCTCACGGGTGCGTTCGTCCATGTCATACAGCCGGGCGATGGCCTGGCAATGCATGCTCATCGGCCCGTGTGCGACGGCGACGCCTTTGGGCCGACCGGTGGAGCCCGAGGTGTAGATCAGGTAGGCCAGGTTGCCGCCGAGCAAACCACTGCGCGGAGCCTGCTCGCTGTAGCCATGGCTGTCGAATTCATCGATGACCAACTGAGCCAGGCCGGCAGATTCGGGCAAACGCGCCTGTACCTGGCTGTGGGTCAGCAGCAGTGCCATGGCCGAGTCCTGGATCATGAACGCCAGGCGCTCAGGCGGATAGTCGATATCCAGCGGCACGTAGGCCGAACCGCTTTTCATCACCGCCAGCAAGGCGACGACCATTTCCACCGAACGCTCCAGGGCCACGCCGACCACGACTTCCGGACCGGCACCGAGTTCGATCAGACGGTGGGCCAGGCGATTGGCCCGGCGCTCCAGTTCGCCATGACTCAACGATTCGTTGCCACACACCAACGCCGTGGCATGCGGACGTGATTGGCTGTGACGGGCAATCAGCTCCGGCAGCAACTGCGTCGGGTACCCGGCGTTCGGCGCCGCGCTCCACTGCTCGAAAGCCCGCCATTGGTCCGCCGACAAACGCTGCAAGTTACCCAGGCAGGCATGCGGCGCCAGGATCATCGCTTCCAGCGTGTCTTCCATCGTACGGCGGATCTGCTCCACCGCTTGCACACTGAAGGCGCTGCGCAGGAACAGGTACTCGATGGACAGCTGTTCGCCGAGGTTCACCGCCAGGTCCATGGGGAAGTTGGTCACGTCGTGATTGCGCGACTCGCCAAAGCTCAGGCCCGTGTCCTGTTGATCGCCCAGGCGCTCATCGATGGGGTAGTTCTCGAAAACGATGATGCTGTCGAACAGCCCCTGCCCGCCCTGGCCCGACCAGCGCTGGATGTCCGCGAGCGGCGCATGGGCGTGTTCGCGCAGATCCAGGTTATAGGCCTGCAACTGTTGCAACCACAGGTTCAGCGGTTGCTCGGGGTCCAGCGTCTGGATCACCGGCAGCGTATTGATGAACAAGCCAAGAATGTTATCGGCGTTGGCCAACCCCGCTGGACGCCCGGCGACGGTGGCACCGAACACCACGGTGTCTTGTCCGGTAAAGCGTTGCAGCAACAGCAGCCACGCCCCCTGGATCAAGGTGTTGGGCGTGATCTGCCAGGCGCGGCAAGCCTGTTGCAGGCGTTCGGTCTGCACCGCGTCCCAGCGCGAATACAGCGCCTCGTGCCCGGGCAAGGCGTCGATGTGGCGCGGGAACATCGCCTGGTTGAGCGACGTCGCCTGTTCCAATGTATCGAGGCGGCTGCGCCAGAAGCGCTCCAGGGCGCCCTGGTCCTGGCGTTGCAACCAGTCGATGAACTCGCGGTAGCGACCGTTGCGGCCCTGGACCTGACCATGGGCGTAGAACTGCAGCACTTCACCGAACAGCCGTGAGCTGCTCCAGCCGTCCATCAGGATGTGATGACAGGTCCAGATCATCTGGTAGCGGTCGTCTTCCAGGCGCAGCAGCAACACCCGTTGCAGCGGCGCACGGCTCAGGTCAAAACCGGCCAGGTAGTCGGCCGTCGCCCGCTCGCCGATCGCTTGTTCGCTGATGTCCTGTCCACGCCAGTCTTCAATCTGCAAAGGCAGCTCAACGTGGCGATGAACGATTTGCAGCGGCGTGCTCAAGCCGTCCTGCCAGTGGAAACTGGTGCGCAGGATGTCTTCGCGTTCGATCACCGATGTCCAGGCGCGGGCGAAACGCTCGGTGTCCAGGCCATGCACCGGCAGGCTTATCTGGTTGATGTACAAGCCGGAGCTGTCGTCGGCCAGGGTATGGAACAGCATGCCGTCCTGCATCGGCGACAGCGGATAGATGTCCTCCACGTGCTGCACGGGCACCGGCAAGCCGTCGAGTTGCGCCTGGGTCAGGCGGGCCAGGGGGAAGTCCGATGGCGTCAGGCCCTGGTGCTCTTCGGTGCAGCAATGTTCGATCAATTGCTGCAAGGCCACGGCATAGGCATCGGCCAATTGCTGCAGGACAGCTTCGTCGAAGACATCACGACTGAAGGTCCAGTCGAGGGACAACTGGCCATTGAAGACCCGGCCGTCGATGGTCAGCCAGTTGCCCAGCGCCACGTCATCGCCATGGCCTGCGCCACTGCCCTCCTCACTGGGCGCGAACAGCGCCTGTTCATCGAAACTCTGGTCGAACTGCCCCAGGTAATTGAAGGTGATCCGGGCCTGCGGCAGCTTCGCCAGGCGCTGTTGCACCGCCGGCTCACCGAGGTAACGCAGGACACCGTAGCCCAAGCCCTTGTTCGGCACCGCACGCAGTTGCTCCTTGATCCGCTTGATCGACTCGGCGCAATCGGTGGCCGGCGTCAGCAGGACCGGGAACAAGCTGGTGAACCAGCCAACGGTACGGCTCAGGTCGATGCCGTCGAACAACTCTTCGCGGCCATGGCCTTCGAGCTGGACCAGGCACGCCGGCTGCCCGGTCCATTGGCAGATGACCTGGGCCAAGGCACTGAGCAACAGATCGTTGACCTGGGTGCGATAGGCCGTTGGCGCCTGCTTGAGCAGGCGCTGGGTCTGCTGGGGGTCCAGGCGGGTCGTCACCGACCGGCCATGCACCGACGCCTGGCTGCCTTCGGGACGTGTGCGCGGCAAGGGCGGCAGGCCCTGGTCGAGTTGTCCGGTCCAGTAATCCAGTTCCCGATTCAGGGTTTCGCTGTGGGCGTAGTCCTGTAACCGAGCGGCCCAGGTCTTGAACGCCGTCGATTTGGCCGGCAGGGACACCGCCTGGTTTGCAAGCCGTTGGCGGTAGGCGGTCTGCAGGTCTTCCAACAGCACCCGCCACGACACACCGTCCATGACCAGGTGGTGAATCGCCAGGTGCAGCCGCGAACTGCCGTCCTGCACCGCGATCAGGCTGCAACGCAACAACGGCCCCTGTTGCAGGTCGAGGCTGCGTTGCGCCTGGTCGGCGATGAGTAGGATCTCATCGGTGTTTTCGGCGCTGCGCTGCCATACCTGCGACGACTGGGCGTCCACGGCCTGGTGGCTGGCGTGCCAGCGGCCGTCATCTGCCTGGGTGAAGCGCAGGCGCAGTGCATCGTGGTGGGCGACTACGTGGTCGAGGGCTTGTTGCAGGCAGGCGATATCCAGGGTTTCCCGCGGGGTCAGCATGACCGACTGGTTCCAATGCCCGCGGTGCGCAATGTCGCTGGCGAAAAACCAGTGCTGCATCGGTACCATCAGGCTGTCACCACTGACCGGGGCCTGGTCGATGCGGTCTTCATCGGCGGCCGTGGCGACCCGCGCCAGGGCCTGGATGTTCTGGTGCAGGAACAGGTCCTTGGGGGTCAGTCCGATGCCTTGTTGGCGGGCGCGACTGACCACTTGGATCGAGTTGATCGAGTCGCCGCCCAAGGCGAAGAAATTGTCGGCCGTACCCACGCGCTCTACGCCAAGTACGCCCTGCCAGATCTCCACCAGCGCACGCTCGATGGCATTGCCGGGCGCCGTGAAATCCTGCTGCAGCTCGGTCACGTCTGGGGCCGGCAATGCCTTGCGGTCGAGCTTGCCGTTCGGGCTCAACGGCATGTTGTCCAGCCGCCCCAGGTGCGTCGGCACCATGTGTTCGGGCAGGCTCAGACGCAGGTGGGCCTGGAGCGCTTCGCGCAGCGTGGGCCAGTCACTGGCCGCGCTTTGCTCGGCAACGACGTAGCCGCTCAAGACCTTACCGCTGCGACTGTCCTGGGCCACCACCACCGCTTCTCGCACCGCCGCATGTTCAAGCAGGCGCGCTTCGATTTCTCCCAACTCGATGCGGAACCCGCGGATTTTCACCTGATGGTCGATACGGCCGATGTAGTCGATCACCCCGTCCGGGCGATAGCGTGCCAGGTCGCCGGTGCGATACAGCCGCTCGCCGGCCACGAACGGGCTGGCGACGAAGCGTTCGGCGGTCAGTCCGGGACGGCGGTGATAACCCCGCGCCAGTCCCTGGCCACTGAGGTACAGCTCGCCATTGACGCCACTGGGCACCGGGTTCAGTTCGTCGTCGAGGATGTAGGTCATCAGGTTGGCGATCGGTTCGCCAATCGGCACCGCATCGCGGCCTTCGTCGCGGCAGGTCCAATGGGTCACGTCGATCGCCGCTTCGGTCGGACCGTACAGGTTGTACAGCCTGGCATTCGGCAATTTGGCGAACACCTGCTGCTGGGCATCCACCGGCAGGGCTTCGCCGCTGCAGACGATGCGGGTCAGGCTGGTGCAACGGCTGACGTTGGCATCCAGCACGAACGCCTGCAGCATTGACGGCACGAAATGCAGGGTGGTGATGCTTTCCCGTTCGATCAGGCTGACCAGCTTCTGTGGGTCGCGATGATCCCCCGGCGCCGCGACCACCAGGCGCACGCCGGTCATCAGTGGCCAGAAGAATTCCCAGACCGACACGTCGAAACTGAACGGCGTCTTTTGCAGAACGCTGTCGCCGGCACGCAGCTCATAGGCCTGCTGCATCCAGCACAGGCGGTTGGTCAGCGCACCATGGCTGTTGCCGGCCCCTTTGGGCTTGCCGGTGGAGCCCGAGGTATAGATCACATAGGCCAGGTTCTGCGCAATGGCCCGGGCAGGCGGATTGTCGGTGGAGTTGTCCCGCAGCCAGTCGTCATCCCCATCCAGCACCAACGTGGTGACACCGCTCCCACAGAACTGGTTGAGCAATGAACTTTGGGTCAGCAGCCATTGAATGCCGCTGTCCTCGATCATATAGGCCAGGCGCTCCGGTGGGTATTCCGGGTCCAGCGGCACATAGGCGCCCCCGGCCTTGAGGATCGCCAGTAGCCCGACCACCATTTCCACGCTGCGGTGCACCGAGATGCCCACCAGCACATCCGGGCCGACGCCTCGCTCGATCAAGGCATGGGCCAACCGGTTGGCGCGGGCGTTGAGTTGGGCATAGCTCAGCGATTGCCCTTCGAACACCAGTGCCTGGGCCTGCGGGTCACGCTCGACCTGGGCTTCGATCAAGTGATGGACCGGTTGATGATTCGGGTAGTCGGCGTAGGTGCGGTTCCAGTCCTCGACGATCATCCGGCGCTGCGCCCCGTCGAGCATCGGCAGTTCGGCGATGCGCTGGGTCGGGTTGGCGACGATGGCGCGCAACAGGTTCAGCCAGTGCTCACCCAAGCGGACGACGGTGCTCGGCTCGAACAGGTCGCTGGCATAGGTCAACGCGACGCTGAGGCCATCGGCGTACTCAAAGGTGTCCAGGGTCAGGTCGAACTGCGCGGTGCCTGAGTCCCAGGTCAGTTGCTCCAGGCTCAGGCCCGGCAACGCCGACAGATCCCGGCGGGCATCGCTGGCATGGTTGAACATCACTTGGAACAGCGGCGTGTGGCTCAGGTTGCGCGCCGGGGCCAGCAGCTCCACCAATTGTTCGAACGGCAGGTCCTGGTGGGCCTGGGCGCCGAGGGCCCGTTGCTTGACCTGATCAAGCAACCGGTCGAATCGCAGGTTGCCGTCGATGTCGGCCTTGAGCACCTGGGTGTTGACGAAGAAGCCCAGCAGACGCTCGGTTTCCACCCGGTTACGGTTGGCGATCGGCACGCCGACGCGGATATCGTTCTGCCCGCTGTAGCGGTGCAGCAAGGTCTGGAAGCCGGCGAGCAACAGCATGAACAACGTGGTGCCCTGATGCTGGGCCAGGCGCTTGAGGCCTTCGGCCAGCGCCGGTTCGACGACGATGGGCAGCCGTGCACCGCGATAGCTTTGCTGGGCCGGGCGCGGATGGTCGGTCGGCAGTTCGAGAATCGGTTGTTCGCCGCCCAATTGCTCGATCCAGTAATCGAGTTGACGCTGCTGCTCCCCCGCCGCCAGCCATTGCCGCTGCCAATGGCCGTAGTCGGCGTACTGGATCGGCAACGGCGCCAGCGCCACGGCCTGGCCCTGGCTGAAACCGGTGTACAACTGCAGCAGGTCGTCGACCATGATCTGCATCGACCAGGCATCGGAGACGATGTGGTGCTGGGTCAGGATCAGCACATGGTCGTCCGTGCCCAGTTGCAGCAGCCGGACCCGCAACAAAGGCCCCTGCTGCAAATCGAAAGGGCGTCGGGTTTCGGCTTCGATCAATCCGCGCAGGGCCTGTTCGTCGCCGGCCGTCCGCACCGACTCGACCTCGATCGCCAGCGGTGCCGGTGTGTCGATCAATTGCACCGGCCGCTCGTCGTTCAGCATGAAGCGGGTGCGCAGGCTTTCGTGCCGCGCCACCAGCGCATCGAAGCTCTGTTGCAGCGCTACACGGTCGAGGCTGCCGCGCAAACGCAGGGCGGCGGGAATATGGTAGGCGCTGCTGCCGGGTTCAAGTTGCCACAGGAACCACTGCCGTTGCTGGGCGTAGGACAGCTCCAGCGGCTGCTCGCGGGAAATTCGTGCAATGCCCGGCTCCTGGCTCGCCGAAGCCGGCTCCATGGCCTCGACAAACCCTTGCAGGCTGTTGTGGGCAAACAACAGGCGCAGTGGCACCAGGATGTGCAACTGTTGGCGGATCCGCGACACCACTTGCGTGGCGAGCAACGAATGGCCGCCCAACTCGAAGAAATTGTCGTTCAAGCCCACCCGCGGCACCTTGAGAATCTCGCCCCAGATCGCCGCCACCGCCTGCTGGACGGGCGTCTGCGGGGCCACATAGGTTTTCTGCCATTGGCTGGCATCGGGCTTGGGCAACTGCTTGCGATCCAGCTTGCCGTTGGGCGTCAGCGGGAAGCGCGGCATCAGCACCATGTGCGCCGGCACCATGTAATCGGGCAGGTTGACCTTGAGCCGGGCCGTCAGGCTGTCGCGCAGAGCGCTCTGGGCGCCGGCATCCAGGTCATTCAGGTCGGCGGTTGGAACGATGTACGCCACCAACGCCTGGCCGCCCGGCGCATCCTGGGCCAGCACCGCCGCTTCGCGCACGCTGTCCTGCTCCAGCAGGCGCGCTTCGATTTCCCCCAGTTCGATACGAAAGCCACGGATTTTCACCTGATGGTCGATACGCCCCAGGTATTCGAGGATGCCGTCGGCACGCTGGCGCGCCAGATCACCGGTGCGGTACAGACGCTCACCGACAGCAAACGGATGCGGCACGAAACGCTCGGCGGTCAGGGCCGCACGTTGGTAGTAACCACGGGCCAGGCCCTGACCGCCGATCAGCAACTCACCCGCCACGCCATAGGGCACCGGCAGCAGGTCGGCGTCGACGATGTACAGCGCCGTGTTATCGATCGGCCCGCCCAGCCACGGTTGCGCATCCGCCGGGCGCAGCGGATGCAGGGCCGACCAGATGGTGGTTTCCGTCGGGCCGTAGAGGTTCCACACTTCACCGCCGAGGGCGAGCATGCGCACCGCCAGTTCCTGGGGCAGTGCCTCACCGCCGCACAGGCATTTGCAGCCGCGCAGCCCGTCGGCGCGTTCGTTGTCCAGCAGCATGCGCCAGGTCGATGGCGTGGCCTGGACCACGTTGACCCGCTCGGCCTCGATCAGCGCCAGCACTGCGTATGGATCCTGGGCGACTTGCTGGCCGGTCAGCACGATGCAGGCGCCCACCATCAGCGGCACGTAGATTTCCAGGCCGAAAATATCGAAGGAGAAGGTCGTCAGCGACAACGCCCGGTCCTGGGCCGTCATGCCCGGTGCCTTGGCCATGCTCGCGACGAAGTTGGTCAGCGCGCCGTGCCGCACCATCACGCCCTTGGGCTTGCCGGTGGAGCCGGAAGTGTAGATCGCGTAGGCCAGGTGCTCCGGGTCCAGGCGTGTCGAAGGTGCCTCGCAGGCATAGCCGTCGAGCCAGTCGCCGTCCTGATCCAGCACCAATGTATTAACACCACAGGACAGCGGTAGCTGGTTGAGCAACGAGCTTTGGGTCAGCAACAGGTCGATGCCGCTGTCTTCGATCATGTATGCCAGGCGATCCTGAGGGAACGCCGGATCAAGCGGCAGGTAGGCGCCGCCGGCCTTGAGGATCGCCAGCAGGCCGACCAGCATATGGGCGCTGCGTTCGACCGCGATGCCTACCAGCACATCGGAACCCACACCGAGGCTTTGCAGTTTCCCCGCCAGTTGATTGGCCCGGGCGTTGAGCTGCCCATAGCCCCAGCGCTCGCCGTCGATCACCAGCGCCGGGGCGTCTGGTGTGCGGCGCGCCTGGGCTTCGAACAGCTGGTGGACAAACCCCGCTTCCGGCGCCGGCGCCGTGGTGCGGTTCCAGTCTTCGAGCTGCGCCTGACGCTGCGCGGCGTCGAGCAGCGACAGCTCAGCGATGCGCTGCGCCGGGTCGGTCACGATCGCCCGCAGCAGGTTCTGCCAATGCCCGGCCATGCGCGCCACCGTGTCGGCACTGAACAGATCGGTGGCGTAGTTCAGCGCCGCGGCGAGACCGTCGCTGTGCTCCACGGTCTCCAGCGTCAGGTCGAACTGCGCACTGTGGGTGTCCCAGCGCAGCCCCTCGACTGTCAGCTCCCCTACCGGTCCTTCGCCCTCCGGGCCTTGGGTCCGATGGTTGAACATCACCTGGAACAGCGGACTGTGGCTCAGGTTGCGCTCGGGTTGCAGGGCCTCGACCAGTTGCTCGAACGGCAGGTCCTGATGGGCCTGGGCGCCCAGGGCCGTATGCTTGACCTGCTGCAGCAAGGCACCGAACGAATCCTGGCCCTGGACATCGCTGTCGAGTACCTGGGTGTTGACGAAAAAGCCAATCAGGCGCTCGGTCTCGACCCGGTTGCGGTTGGCCGTCGGTACGCCGACGCGGATGTCGTTCTGGCCGCTGTAGCGATGCAGCAGCGCCTGGAAGGACGCCAGCAGGACCATGAACAGGCTGGCACCCTCACGCTGGGCCAGTTGCTTGAGCGCACCGGCCAATGCCCCGTCGATCGCCAATTCCAGCCGTGCGCCGCGATAGCTCATCACCGCCGGACGCGGGAAGTCGGTCGGCAGTTCCAATACCGGTTGCGGCCCCCCCAGGCGGGCGGTCCAGTACGCCAGCTGACGTTCGCGCTCGCCCGCCTCCATCCAGTGTCGCTGCCAGATGGCATAGTCGGTGTACTGGATCGGCAGCGCCGGCAATTCCAGCGCCTTGCCCTGGCTGAACGCCCCATATCCCTTGACCAACTCGTCGACCATCACCTGCATCGATCCGCCATCGCAGACGATGTGATGCAGCGTCACGATCAGCACATGGTCATCGGCTGCCAAGCGCAGCAGACGCGTGCGCAGCAGCGGCCCGTGTTGCAGGTCAAACAACTGGCGGGTTTCTTCCTCGATCAGGTGGCGCAGTTGCGCTTCGTCCGGCGCCGGCTCCAGGGCCTGCATGTGCAGGCGTACCGGTGCCGCTTCGTGCACCTGTTGCACGGCCTGCTCGCCGTCGGTCAGGAAGGTGGTGCGCAGGCTCTCGTGGCGTGCCACCAACGCGCTGAAACTCTGTTCGAGCGCGGCGATGTCCAGCGGCCCGCGCAGACGCAGGGCCGTGGGCACGTGATAGGCCGTGCTGTCAGGGTCCAACTGCCAGAGGAACCATTGGCGTTCCTGGGCAAACGACAACGACAGTGTGTCGAACTCGGCACTGACAGGCGGAATCGGCAGGTTCGCCGGGGAAACGTCCTCTTCGAGCATCTTCTGCAAGTACAAGCGACGTTTTTCCAGCGGCAGCGTTATAAAGCGCCTGGCAATACGTTGTGCGACAGCGGTGTCCATCAAACCTCCTCAAATTCATCGAGCAGCGCTTCGAGCTTGCTCAATTTCGATGCATGCATGGGCTCGCTGTCTGGCTCGAGTCGAGCCACGAACGCCGCGAGTACCGGAAATTGGAAAAGCAACTGGGGCGTCAACTTAAGGCCCAGGTCGAGTTGCAGGCGCGACACCACATTCACCGCCAGCAGCGAATGCCCGCCCAACTCGAAGAAATCATCGGCCAGCCCCACCTGCTCGACCTTGAGCACGTCTTGCCAGATGGCCGCGACCTGGCACTCCAGGTCGCTGCGAGGCGCCAGGTAAGTCGATTGCGACGCGCGAACCTCCGGCGCCGGCAGGGCCTTACGGTCGAGCTTGCCGTTGGGGGTCAGCGGCAAGCGGTCGAGGAAGACCAGGTGGGTCGGCACCATGAAGTCCGGCACCTGCTCAGCCAGTCGCGCCTTGAGCTGTTCGCCCATGCGGGCCTGGCTGGCCGCGTCGGCCTGGCTATCGTGGCTAACGAGGTACGCCACCAGGCTCGCGCCGCCGGTGTCTTCCCGCGTCAGCACCACCGCTTCGCGCACGCCGTCGTCGGCCCGCAATCGGGCTTCGATTTCGCCCAGCTCGATGCGCAGGCCACGGATTTTCACTTGATGATCGATCCGGCCGAGGTACTCGATCACGCCTTCCGCACCATGGCGCGCCAGGTCGCCGGTGCGGTACAGCCGCGTGCCCGGCGTTTCGGCAAACGGATCGGGAATGAAGCGCTCGGCAGTGAGGCCAGGGCGCTGGTGATAACCACGGGCCAGGGAATCACCGGCGATGTGCAGTTCGCCAGTGGCCCCGGGAGTGCATGGCTGCAACGTGCCGTCCAGTACGTAGGTGCGCACGTTGTCGAGCGGGCGGCCGATGGCGATGATCCGGCCCACGTCGTCTTCGAGGTCGCGCGTCACCACGTGGCTGCTGGTGTCGATGGTCGCTTCGGTCGGCCCATACAGGTTGCGTAGCTCGCCCTCGAACAGCGCCATGACCTGGCGCGCCAGGTGCGCACTGAGCGCTTCGCCCCCGCACAGCAGCAGGCGCAGGGAGGCCAGTTGCTCGCGAGTTGCCAGGGGCAGCAGGGCTTGCAGCAGCGACGGCGCCATTTGCAGCACGCTGATGCGCCACCGCGCCACTTCGGCCCACAACGTGGTCAGGTCGAGGTTCAGTTGCGCGGGTGCGAGTACCAGTTGCGCGCCGGTCATCAATGGCAGCCAGAACTCCCAGACGGAGGCATCGAAACTGATCGCGGTTTTTTGCAGGACGCGGTCAGCGGCCGTCAGCTGCAGGCAACCCTGCATCCACGTCATGTGATTGCTCAAGGCGCCATGGCGAAGGGTCACGCCCTTGGGCCTGCCGGTAGAGCCAGAGGTGTAGATCACGTAGGCGAGGTTCTGGCTGTCGACAACGACGCCAGGATCAAGCCCGTCGTAGCCATCCAACCACTCCTGCGACTGATCCAGCAGCAGGCAGCTCACGGCGATGTCGCCCAAGCGTGACTGCACTGCGGTTTCGGTCAGCAGCAAGGCGATGCCACTGTCCTCGACCATGTACGCCAGGCGATCCTGTGGATAAGCCGGATCCAGCGGCACATAGGCGCCACCGGCCTTGAGCACCGCCAGCAGGCCGACGACCATCTGCACATTGCGGGTCATCGCCAGCCCCACCAGCACGTCCGGGCCGACGCCGCGTTCGATCAAGCCATGGGCCAGGCGATTGGCCCGGGTATTGAGCTGGGCATAGGTGAGGGTTTCCTGTTCGGTGACCAGGGCGGGCGCCTCGGGCGTGAGCCGGGCCTGGGCTTCGATCCACTGATGCACCGGGCGGCGATCCGGCGCCTGCACCACGGTGGCGTTCCAGTCACGCAGCACACGCTGGCGCGTCAGCTCGTCCAACAGCTGGATTTCTCCCAGGCAGCGGCTGGCCGGTTGGCTCGTCATCTGCGCGAGCACGTGTGCCACCTGCTCAGCCAGGCGCTCGACGGTGTGTGTAGGGAAAGCAGCGTGGGCATAAGTGAAGTGCAGGCTCAGGGTGTCAGTTAGATTGACGGCCAGGGTCAGCGGAAAATTAGTCTGTTCCTGGTTCTGCACGGTGCCGAAGCTCAAGCCCGACGGTGCCTGCTCTTGCAGGGCCTGGGACACGGGGTAGTTTTCGAACACCAGCAGAGTGTCGAACAGACCTTCACCGCCCTGCCCGGCCCAGCGCTGGATCTCGAATAACGGCGTGTGCTCGTGCTCGCGCAAGGCGACGTTCTGCGCCTGGACCTGATGCAACAGGCTGCTCAGCGATTGCTCTGGACGCGGGCTGGCGATCACCGGCAAGGTATTGATGAACAGGCCGATCTGCTGCTCGACCCCCTTGAGTTCGCTCGGTCGCCCCGATACGGTGGCGCCGAAGGCCACGGTGCCATGCCCGGTGTGGTGCTGTAGCAGCAACAGCCAGGTCGCTTGGACGACGGTGTTGAGGGTGACTTTCTGCTGGCGGGCGAACTCGCCCAGGCGCTGGGTCTGCTGCACCGTCAGGTGGTGATAGTGGCTGGCATGGCTGCTTTCGAACGCCGGCTGCGCGGGCACGAATTGGGAGGGCGCCAGGCGGGTCGGCGCCTCCAGACCTTGCAGTTGCGCCAGCCAGAAGGTTTCACTGGCCTTGGCATCGCGTCCTTGCAGCCAGGCGATGTAGTCCCGATAGCGTCCGGCCTGGCGCGGCAAGGCTTGGCCGGCATAGCGTTGCAAAACCTCGCCGAGCAGCTGCGAATTGCTCCAGCCATCCATCAGGATGTGGTGATGGGTGTAGACCAGGTGATAACGCTGCTGCGCCGTGCGCACCAGCACCAGGCGCAGCAGCGGCGCCCGGGCCAGGTCGAAGCCCTGGTCGCGTTCGGTTCCGGCCAGCTCGGCCAGGGCCTGTGCGGCATCAGTGCGGGCGCTCCAGTCCAGCGAAGTAAACGGCACGCGCACCTGCTTGTGCACAACCTGTACCGGCCGCTCGCCGCCCTGCCAGACAAAACTGCTGCGCAGGATGTCATGGGCATCGACCGCTGCTTGCCAGGCGTCCTCGAAACGCTGCGGATCAAGGCCTTCGATGTCCAGGCACATCTGGTTGATGTACGCACCGCTGCCCTGTTCATACAGGCTGTGGAACAACATGCCCTGCTGCATCGGCGCCAGCGGGTAGAGGTCGTCTACCGAGCGCGCCGCCAGCCCCAGGCCATCGAGCTGCACCTGGGTGAAGCCGGCCAAAGGGAAATCCGAAGGCGTCGCGCCCTGGTTCACCGGATCGCAACAATGGGCAATCAACAGCGCCAGTTCGTGGCCGTAGTCATCGGCCAAGCGCTGGATCGTCGCTCGCTCGAACTGCACCTCGGCGAAGGTCCAGCCCAGACTCAGCGCGCCATCGAACACCTGGCCGTTGAGGGTCAGCCAGTTACCCAGGGTGGTCAGCGGGCTCTGCTCATCGCCGCCGCTTTCGCTGGCCGGGCTGAATAACGCACCTTGATCCTGATCGAAACTGCCATCGAACTGCCCGAGGTAGTTGAAGGTGACGCGCGGCACCGGCAACCCTTGCAGGGCCGCCCGGCTGGCGTCGTCGCCCAGGAAGCGCAGCGCGCCGAAGCCCACGCCCTTGTCGGGGATCGTCCGCAAGCCTTGCTTGATTGACTTGATGGAGTCCGCCAGTCCGGCGGCCGGGGTCAACTTGACCGGGAACAGACTGGTGAACCAACCCACGGTACGGGTCAGGTCGAGATGGGCGAACAGTTCCTCGCGGCCATGGCCTTCGAGCTGGATCAACAGGCTGTCATGGCCACTCCAGCGGCAGATCACCCGGGCCAGCGCCGTGAGCAACAGATCGTTCACCTGGGTGCGGTAGGCTGCCGGCGCTTCTTGCAGCAATTGTCGGGTCAGGTGGGAGTCCAGCCGCGTATGAACGGTGACTGCCTGCCGGTTCTGCGCGGTCGCGTCAGGGTCCAGGCACGGCAGGTCGGCCGGGACGCCTTGCAACTGCTCCTGCCAATACGCCAGTTGCTGCTGCAGCTCGGCGCTGCGGGCATGGGCCTGCAACTGCTCGGCAAACGCCTTGACCGAACTGGTCTTGGCCGGCAGTTGCAGCGGGTGGCCGGCGAGCAACTGCCGGTAGGCGGTTTGCAGGTCGTCGAACAGAATCCGCCACGACACACCGTCCACCGCCAAATGATGGACCACCAGCAACAGCCGCTGGCTGCCATCGGCCAATGTCGCCAAGACTCCGCGCAACAATGGCCCGCCCTGCAGGTCCAGGCTGCGCTGGGCCTGGTTGGCAAGTTCTTCCAGGGCCGCCGCGTCAGTCACTTCGCACTGCCACAGCAACCCATCTGCTGCCCAGGCCTGGTGTTGCGCCGCCACCTCACGATGGCTGGCACGCCAACCACCGGCGCTTTCACTGAAAGACAAACGCAGGGCGTCATGGTGCAGCACCAATGCCTGCAAGGCCTGCTCCACCCAGGATGCTTGCAACAGGCTGGCCGGTTTCAGCAGCACCGACTGGTTGTAGTGATGACGCTCGGGAATCGCCTCGGCGAAAAACGCCTGCTGGATGGGCAACAAGGGGCTCGGCCCTTGCACCGGTGCCTGATCGATGGCCTGCTCCTGCGCACCGGTCTGGGCAACGCTTGCCAGCGCCTGCACGGTCTGGTGCTGGAACAGGTCCTTGGGGGAAAAACGGATACCCACCTGACGGGCGCGGCTGACGACTTGGATGGAGACGATAGAGTCACCGCCCAGCTCGAAGAAGTTATCACTCAAGCCCACTCGCTCGACTTTCAGCACCTCTTGCCAGATCGCCGCGAGCTGCTGTTCCAGTTCGCTTTCAGGTGCGACGTAGGCCTGCTGGACCAGGCTGACGTCCGCCTGTGGCAGCGCCTTGCGGTCAAGCTTGCCGTTGGCGGTCAGCGGCCATTGCTCGAGGAACAGCAGGTGTGTCGGCACCATGTAGTCCGGCAGGTCGGCCTTGAGCTGCGCCTTGATCCGGTCACGCAAACCGGCTTGGTCCTCGGTGGCGTGCGCCGGGATCACATAGCCCACCAGTTGCTGGCCGCTCGGTCCGTCCTGGGCCAGCACCAACGCTTCGCGCACCGTCGCCAGAGCGTTCAGGCGTGCTTCGATTTCGCCCAGCTCGATGCGGAAACCGCGGATCTTCACTTGATGATCGATGCGCCCGACGTACTCGATGACGCCATCGCTGCGGTACTGCGCCAGGTCGCCGGTGCGGTACAAGCGTGCGCCGCTTTCACCGAACGGGTCGGGGATGAAACGCAAGGCGGTGAGATCACCGCGCTTCAGGTAACCACGGGCCAGGCCAGCTTGCCCGACATACAGCTCGCCGATGCAGCCCTTCGGCACCGGGTTCAAATCGCCGTCCAGCAAGTACCACGACAGATCGGCAATCGGTTCGCCGATGGGGCTGCTGGCGTCCTGTTCCAGGTCCGCTATCGACAGCGGACGATAGGTCACGTGCACCGTGGTTTCGGTGATGCCATACATGTTGATCAATTGCGGGGCCGCGTCACCGTACTTTTCGAACCATGGGCGCAGGGCCTTGACGTCCAGCGCCTCGCCACCGAACACCACGTAGCGCAAGGCGTTGCCCCGCTCACCGGCGCAGGCTTCGTGCATTAACTGCTTGAACGCCGAAGGTGTCTGGTTGAGCACCGTCACCCCAGCCTCGCACAGCAACTCGTGGAACTGCTGCGGTGAACGGCTGATGTCGTAGGGCACGATCAACAACTCGCCGCCGTGGAGCAGCGCGCCAAAAATTTCCCAGACCGAGAAGTCGAACGCGTAGGAATGGAACAGGCTCCAGACGTCTTCCGGGCCAAAGTGGAACCATGGCTCAGTGGCCTCGAACAGGCGCAGCACGTTGTGGTGCGGCAGCAAGGTGCCCTTCGGCTGGCCGGTGGAACCGGAGGTGTAGATCACGTAGGCCAGGTTCGCGGCGTCCATCGCCACATAGGGATCGCTGTCGGTAAAGGTGCTGACGTCGGCATCCAGCAAAAGCGTCTGCACACCGGCGGGCACTGGCAACTGATCGACCAGGGAGGCTTGAGTCAGCAATAAGTGGATGCCACTGTCCTGCATCATGTAGGCCAGCCGATCCTGGGGATACGTCGGGTCCAGCGGCACGTAGGCGCCACCGGCCTTGAGGATCGCCAGCAGGCCCACCAGCATCTCGAAACCACGCTCGGCCGCCAGCCCTACCAGCACATCCGGGCCGACGCCGTGGGCGATCAGTTGATGGGCGCGGCGGTTGGCCTGGGCGTTGAGTTCACCGTAGGTCAGGGTTTCGGTGTTAGACCGCAGGGCAATCGCGTCGGGCCGCAAACGCGCCTGGTCGGCGATCCGCTGATGCAGGCAACCCTGGCCCGGGAAGCGCCGTGGTGCCGGGTTCCATTGGGCGATGTTGTGTTGTCGCTCGGTGGTTTGCAGCAGCGGCAGGTCACCGATGCGTTGCCGGGCATCGGCGACAATCCCGTGCAACAGGTTCAACCAGTGATCGGCCATGCGTTGCACGGTGCTGGCGTCGAACAGGTCGGTGGCATAGGTCAGCGCGGCACTGACTTCGCCCTCAGCCTCGAGCGTGTCGAGCGTCAGGTCGAACTGAGCGGTCTGGCTTTGCCATTCCTCGGCTGCGATGACCAGCCCGGGCAATGACGGGAGGACCTGGCGATCAACGCTCTGATGGTTGTACAACACTTGGAACAGCGGGCTGTGGCTCAGGTTGCGCTCCGGCCGCAACGCGTCGACCAATTGCTCGAACGGCAAATCCTGATGGGCCTCGGCGCCGATGACCGCACGCTTGACCTGCGCCAGCAACTCACTGAAACGCTGCTGCGGATCGACTTCGGCCTTGAGCACCTGGGTGTTGACGAAGAAACCGATCAAGCCTTCGGTTTCCACCCGGTTGCGGTTGGCAATCGGTACGCCGACACGGATATCCGACTGGCCGCTGTAGCGGTGCAGCAAGGCCTGGAACGAGGCCAGCAAGACCATGAACAGCGTACTGCCCTCGCGCTGGGCCAGTTGCCGCAATTGCCGCCCCAGCGGCGCCGGCAGTTCAATGGCCAGGCGCGCCCCGGCAAAGCTCTGCCGGGCCGGGCGCGGACGGTCGGTCGGCAACGCCAGCAACGGCTGTTCGCCGCCCAGCACTTCGGTCCAGTAGGCTAATTGCCGTTCCCGTTCGCCGGCCTCCATCCACTGGCGCTGCCACACTGCGTAATCGGCGTATTGGATCGGCAACTCGGCCGCTGCGAAGGCTTCGCCTCGGCGGCCGGCGGCATAGCCTTGCATCAATTCCCGCACCAGCAATTGCATCGACCAACCGTCCGAAACGATGTGGTGCTGAGTCAGCACCAGCACATGCTCGTCGGCCGCCAGTCGCAACAGGCCGACCCGCAGCAGCGGACCGTTGTGCAGGTCGAATGGCTGGCTGATCTGGCGGCTGACGAATGCCCGGACCTGCCCAGCCGTATCACCCGAGCCATGCTCAAGCACTTCTGGAATCACCACAGGGTCCATCCGAGCGTGAATCACCTGGAAGGCTTGTTCGTCGACCTGGACGAAGGTGGTGCGCAAACTCTCGTGGCGCTGTACCAGGGTCGCGAAGCTCTGTTGCAAGGCCTCCAGGTCCAGCGCGCCATGAATCCGCAGCGCCGCCGGAATATGGTAGGCCGCGCTGTGCGGCTCCATCTGCCAGAGAAACCACTGGCGCTGCTGGGCGTAGGACAGTGGCAACGGCGCCGCGTCCCGGGCGATACGGGCAATGCCCGCCGGCCGCGCCACCGCACTGTGCTCCAGCGCATCCACGCACGCCTTGAGGCTGGCGTCTTCGAACAACTGGCGTAATTGCAGGTTCAGACCGAGGGTCTGGCGAATACGCGACACCATCTGCGTCGCCAGCAGCGAATGGCCGCCCAGCTCGAAGAAGTTATCACTCAAGCCCACCCGCTCGACTTTCAGCACCTCTTGCCAGATCGCCGCGAGCTGCTGTTCCAGTTCGCTTTCAGGCGCGACGTAGGCCTGTTGGACAAGGCTGGCGTCCGCCTGTGGCAGCGCCTTGCGGTCAAGCTTGCCGTTGGCGGTCAGCGGCCATTGCTCGAGGAACAGCAGGTGTGTCGGCACCATGTAGTCCGGCAGGTCGGCCTTGAGCTGGGCCTTGATCCGGTCACGCAAACCGGCTTGGTCCTCGGTGGCGTGCGCCGGGATCACATAGCCCACCAGTTGCTGGCCGCTCGGTCCGTCCTGGGCCAGCACCAACGCTTCACGCACGGTTTGCGAGGCGTTCAAGCGTGCTTCGATTTCGCCCAGCTCGATGCGGAAACCGCGGATCTTCACCTGATGGTCGATGCGGCCGACGTACTCGATGACGCCATCGCTGCGGTACTGCGCCAGGTCGCCGGTGCGGTACAAGCGTGCGCCGCTTTCACCGAACGGGTCGGGGATGAAACGCAAGGCGGTGAGGTCGCCACGGTTCAGGTAACCACGGGCTAGGCCAGCTTGCCCGACATACAACTCGCCGATGCAGCCCTTCGGCACCGGGTTCAAATCGCCGTCCAGCAAGTACCACGACAAGTCGGCAATCGGCTCGCCAATCGGGCTGCTGGCGTCCTGTTCCAGGTCCGCTATCGACAGCGGTCGGTAGGTCACGTGCACCGTGGTTTCGGTGATGCCATACATGTTGATCAATTGCGGGGCCGCGTCGCCGTACTTTTCGAACCATGGGCGCAGGGCCTTGACGTCCAGCGCCTCGCCACCGAACACCACGTAGCGCAAGGCGTTGGCCCGGCCGTCGGCGCAGGCTTCGTGCATTAACTGCTTGAACGCCGAAGGTGTCTGGTTGAGCACCGTCACCCCAGCCTCGCACAGCAACTCGTGGAACTGCTGCGGTGAACGGCTGATGTCGTAGGGCACGATCAACAACTCGCCACCGTGGAGCAGCGCGCCAAAGATTTCCCAGACCGAGAAGTCGAACGCGTAGGAATGGAACAGGCTCCAGACGTCTTCCGGGCCAAAGTGGAACCATGGCTCAGTGGCCTCGAACAGGCGCAGCACGTTGTGGTGCGGCAGCAAGGTGCCCTTCGGCTGGCCGGTGGAACCGGAGGTGTAGATCACGTAGGCCAGGTTCGCGGCGTCCATCGCCACGTAGGGATCGCTGTCGGTGAAGGTGCTGACGTCGGCATCCAGCAAGAGCGTCTGCACGCTGGCAGGCACTGGCAACTGATCGACCAGGGAGGCTTGAGTCAGCAATAAGTGGATGCCACTGTCCTGCATCATGTAGGCCAGCCGATCCTGGGGATAACTCGGGTCCAGCGGCACGTAGGCACCGCCGGCCTTGAGGATTGCCAGCAGGCCCACCAGCATGTCGATGCCACGCTCGGCCGCCAGCCCCACCAGCACATCCGGGCCGACGCCGTGGGCGATCAGTTGATGGGCGCGACGGTTGGCCTGGGCGTTGAGTTCACCGTAGGTCAGGGTTTCGGCGTTAAACCGCAGGGCAACCGCGTCGGGCCGCAAACGCGCCTGGTCGGCGATCCGCTGGTGCAGGCAATCCTGGCCCGGGAAGCGCCGTGGTGCCGGGTTCCATTGGGCGATGTTGTGTTGTCGCTCGGTGGTTTGCAGCAGCGGCAGGTCACCGATGCGTTGCCGGGCATCAGCGACAATCCCGTGCAGCAGGTTCAGCCAGTGATCGGCCATGCGTTGCACGGTGCTGGCGTCGAACAGGTCGGTGGCGTAGCTCAGGGCAGCGAACAGCTCACCGTCGATTTCGTGCGTATCGAGGGTCAGGTCGAACTGGGCAGTGTGGGAACCCCAGTCCAGGCTCTCGACCTGCAAGCCCGGCAAGTGCAGGGCCTGGGCCGCACCGCCGCTCTGGTGGTTGAACATGATCTGGAACAGCGGGCTGTGGCTCGAATGCCGCTCCGGCGCAAGGACCTGCACCAGTTGCTCGAACGGCAGGTCCTGATGGGCTTGCGCCCCCAACGACGCCTGCTTGACCTGCGCCAGCAACTCCACGAACGGCAAGGCGCCGTAGACCTGGGCGCTCAGTACCTGGGTGTTGACGAAAAAGCCGATCAGGCCTTCGGTTTCCGGCCGATTTCGGTTGGCTACCGGCACCCCCACGCGGATGTCCGACTGGCCGCTGTAGCGGTGCAGCAAGGCCTGGAATGAGGCCAGCAAGACCATGAACAGCGTCGCGGCTTCGCGCTGAGCCAGTTGTTTCAAACCCTTCGTTAACGCACGGTCCAGCCTCAGGTCCAGGCGTGCGCCACGATGGCTCTGCGCCGCCGGGCGCGGTCGATCCGTCGGCAACGGCAGTACTTCGCCGCCATCGCCCAAACGCTCGGTCCAATACGCCAGTTGCCGTTGCAGCTCGCCGGCCTCCATCCATTTGCGCTGCCAGATCGCGTAGTCGGCGTACTGGATCGGCAGCGGCGCCAAGTCCGGCACCTGGCCATGGCTATGGGCGGCGTAGAGCCGGACCAGGTCGTTGACCATGATCCGCGCGGAGGCACCGTCGCAGATGATGTGGTGTTGGGTCAGCACCAGCACATGATCATCCGACGCCACTTGCAGCAGCTTGACCCGCAGCAGCGGCCCCCGTTGCAGGTCGAACAGTTCGGCGATTTCGCCATCGATCAGGGTCTTGAGCGCGGCCTCGTCCGACGCCCCCGACAACCGCACCGGCTCGATCGGCAGGCTCAGTCGCTCCTGCACCACTTGCACAGGCCCTTGCGCGCTGTCGACGAACACGGTGCGCAGCACCTCATGGCGTGCCAGCAAGGCCTCGAAACTGCGCTGCAGCGCGGACAGGTCGAGGGCGCCGCGCAACCGCAGCGCCGTCGGCACATGGTAGGCCGCGCTGTGAGGGTCCAGTTGCCAGAGGAACCACTGGCGCTCCTGAGCGTAAGACAGGTCGAGGACCTCGAACTCGTCGCGCATCGCCGGAATCGGCAACGCCGCGAAGCTCATGTGCTTGCTGTGCAGTTTTTGCAGGAACGCTTGCCGTTGGGCCAGCGGTAAACGGATGAATCGCTGAACCAGAGACAGGTTATCGAGCTGAGTCATTCAAAGGGTCTCCAGGTCTGCCAGGAAGTCATGCATCTCACTCAGATCGTCGCTGGAGTGAGGGGTCAGGTGAACCGCCAGTTGGTCGGCGTACTCGGCCAGGGATGCGGTGCTGAACAGCAACTCCAGCGGCACTGCGGCGCCTTGTTCCATTTGCAGGCGCGCCGTCGCTTGGGTCGCCAGCAAGGAATGCCCGCCCAGTTCAAAGAAGTTGTCGTCGCGCCCTACCCGTTCGAGCTTGAGCACGTCTTGCCAGATATCGGCGATGCGTTGTTCGAGAGCTCCCTGGGGCGCCACGTAGGCGCGCAAGAGTTGGCTGGCATCCGGCTGCGGCAAGGCCTTGCGGTCGAGCTTGCCGTTGGGCGTCAGCGGGAATCGTTCGAGCAGCAGCCAGTGCGAGGGGATCATGTAGTCGGGCAACAACGCCTCCAGCCGCGACTTGAGGGCATCACGCAAGGCCGCAGGCTCGGCAGCCTCCGGCTGGGTGGCGATCAGATACGCCACCAACTGCGTGCCCGCCGGCCCCTGCTGGGGAACCACCACGGCCTCGCGGATCGAGTCCTGGGCCAGCAGGCAGGCTTCGATTTCCCCCAGTTCGATGCGGAAACCGCGGATCTTCACCTGATGGTCGATGCGCCCGACGTACTCGAGCACCCCATCGGCCCGCTGCCGCGCCAGGTCACCGGTGCGATACACGCGCGAGCCGTTGCCGAACGGATCCGGCAGGAAACGCTCGGCGGTGAGCGCCGCGCGGTCGTGGTAACCACGGGCCAGGCCATCGCCACCGATCAACAGCTCGCCGATCAACCCGACCGGGTTCGGCGCGAAGTGATCGCCGACGATGTACAGCGAAGTGTTGGCGATCGGTCGACCGAGGCAAGGGCGGCGCTGGTCTTCGGTGAGTCGGTAAGCCGCCGACCAGATGGTGGTTTCAGTCGGGCCGTAGAGGTTCCAGACTTCACCGGCGACACTGAGCAGTCGTTCGGCCAGGTCCTCGGCCAGGGCTTCGCCGCCGCACAGGCATTTGCGCCCGGCGAGCACCCCGGCCGCCGGGTGGTCGAGCAACATACGCCAGGTCGATGGCGTGGCCTGGACCAGGCTGACCTGGTGTCGATCGATGACCTGCAACAACGCCTCGGGATCGTGGGCGCTCTGCTTGTCCACCAGCACCACGCAGGCACCGCTGAACAACGCGCCGTACAGCTCAAGGCCGAAGATATCGAACGAGAACGTGGTCAGCGACAGCACCCGGTCACTGGCCGCGATTCCCGGTTCCCGGGCCATGCTGGCGACAAAGTTCACCAACGCCCCATGCCGCACCATGACGCCCTTGGGCTTGCCGGTGGAGCCCGACGTGTAGATGGCGTAGCTGAGGTTGTCGCCATCGACCGGCCGCTGTGGATTGGTCGCCTGCGCGGCACTGATCGGCTCATCCATCGCGCCAGGCAGCAAGACCTGTACACCGGCCGGAATCGGTAACCGCTGCAACACCGAGGCCTGGGTCAGCAGCAGGTGCAAGCCGCTGTCTTCGATCATATGGGTCAGCCGGTCCACCGGGTATTGCGGATCGAGCGGTACATAGGCACCGCCGGCCTTGAGGATCGCCAACAGGCCGACGATCATCGCCACGCCACGGTCCAGGGCAATGCCCACCAACTGGTCGGGCCCGACACCGTGTTCGATCAAGCGATGGGCCAGGCGATTGGCCTGGGCATTGAGTGCTTCGTAGGTCAGCGACTGCTCGCCGAACACCAGCGCCACGGCATCCGGCGTGCGGCTGGCCTGGGCCTCGAACAACCGATGGATACAACGCTCGCCCGGATAGGCAGCGGCGCTGGCATTCCAGCGTTGCACTTGCTGGCGGGTCTCACTCGGATCGAGCAAAGTCAGTTCGCCCAAGGAACGCTGTCCACCCTCGGCCATTTGCACCAGCAACCGGTGCAGGTGCAGGCCGATCTGCTCGACCGCGGCCTGGGCAAAACTGGCGCGCTGATAGCTGAACTGCACCTGCAATTCGCCGCCTACGCTGACCAACAAGGTCAATGGGTAGTGGGTCTGCTCGAGGTTGTCCACGGTGCCGAAGCGCAAGCCTTGCGGCGAACCCTGCGCCAGGGCTTCGGAAATCGGGTAGTTCTCGAACACCAGGATGTTGTCGAACAGCGCCTCGCCACCCAGCCCGGCCCAGCGCTGGATGTCGAACAACGCCGTGTGTTCGAACTCGCGCAAGGTCAGGTTCTGCGTCTGCACGCTGTGCAACCAGTCATCCAGGCGCTGTTCGGAACGCGGGCTGGCGATGACTGGCAAGGTGTTGATGAACAACCCGATCTGACGCTCGACCCCCACCAGGTCCGTCGGACGCCCCGCCACCGTCGCGCCGAACGCTACGCTGGACTTTCCGCTGTAGCGTTGCAATAGCAGCAGCCAGGCCGCCTGCACCAGGGTGTTGACGGTCACTTTCGATTCACGGGCGAACTCGGCCAGGCGCTGGGTCTGAGCCATGTCCATGTGCATGAGGTGATGGCCGTACAGATTCGCCGCGACCTCCTGGGCCGGACGCACAAACGCCTGGGCCAGGCGCACCGGCTCGTCCAGCGTGCGCAACTGCGCGGTCCAGAATGCCTCGCCGAGGACGGCGTCCTGGCGTTGCAACCAGGCAATGTAATCGCGATAACGACCGGTCGGACGGGCCACGCTGTCTCCCCGGTAATGCTGCAAGACTTCACCAAGCAACTGCGCGCTGCTCCAGCCATCCATCAGGATGTGATGGTTGGTGTAGATCAGGTGATGACGGTCGGTGGCGGTGCGCACCAGCACCAGGCGCATCAGCGGCGCGCAGGTCAGGTCCACGCCTTGGGCACGTTCTGCGTCGGCCAGGGTTTGCAGGGCGCCATCAATATCAGTGCGCCCGTTCCAGTCGAGCACACGGAACGGCACCTCGACCTGACGCTGCACAATCTGCACCGGCTGCGCCAGGTCGCCCTGCCAGAAGAAGCCGCTGCGCAGGATGTCATGGGCATCGACCACGGCTTGCCAGGCCGCGCGGAAACGCTGCGGGTCGATGCCCTCGACGTCGAGGCGCATCTGGTTGATGTAGTCGCCACCGCCCTGTCCGAGCAAGGAATGAAACAGCATGCCCTGTTGCATCGGCGACAGCGGGTAGATGTCGTCGACGGCCTCGGGGTGTTGGACCAACGTGTCCAGTTGCGCCTGGGTCAGCCGCGCCAAGGGGAAATCCGACGGCGTCACGCCACGGCTGTTGCTGTCGCAGCAATGGGCGATGAGTGCCGTGAGCTCCTGTACATAGTCGTCGGCCAGGCGCTGGATGGTCGCGGCGTTGAACTTGTCGCCACTGAAGGTCCAGCTCAAGTCCAGCTCGCCGCCGAACACTTGGCCATCGAGGGCCAGCGGGCTACCCAGCGGGCCTTGCAGGTTCACTTCTTCGCCACCGCGCTCAGTGGTCGGCACGAACAAGGCGTCGTCAGCCCCATCGAAACTGCCGTCGAATTGGCCGAGGTAGTTGAAGGTCAGTTGCGGTTTCGGGAAGGCTTGCAGGGTCTGGCGCGAATGGTCATCGCCCAGGTGCGTCAAGGCCCCGAAGCCAAGGCCCTTGTCAGGGATGGCGCGCAGTTGTTCCTTGATCTGTTTCAGCGAGGCGCCGAGGTCGGCAGCCGGGGTCAGCTTCGCGGGGAACAGGCTGGTGAACCAGCCGACGGTACGGCTCAGGTCGACGTGGTCGAACAGATCTTCACGGCCGTGGCCTTCGAGTTGCACCCACACGCTGTCGTCCCCGGTCCAGCGCACCATCACCCGCGCCAGTGCCGTCAGCAGCAGATCGTTGATCTGGGTGCGATAGGCCGCCGGGGCTTGCTGCAACAGTTGTCGGGTGAGGGTTTTATCCAGTGCCGTGCGGATCGTCACGGCTTGGCCGTGTTGCTGCCCGCCCTGGGGATTGTCCCACGGCAACCCCGTCGAGACGCCTTGCAACTGTTGTTGCCAAAAACCCAGCTCAGCCTGCAAGGGTGCGCTGGTAGCGTAGTCCTGCAATGCGGCGGTCCAGGCTTTGACCGCGCTGGTCTTGGCCGGCAGTTGCACCGCCGCACCCGCGAGAATCTGTCGATAAGCGCTTTGCAGGTCTTCGAACAGAATCCGCCAGGACACGCCGTCCACCACCAGGTGATGGACGATCAGCAGCAGCCGCTGCGTGCCGTCGGCAAGGGTCGCCAGCAGCGCGCGAAGCAGCGGGCCGCCATCCAGTTGCAGGCTGCGCTGGGCCCGGTTGCCCAGCACTTCCAGCTCAGCGAGATCGGCAACATCGGCATGCCAGAGCAGCGTGCCCGCCGCCTGCGCCTCGACGTCACGATAACGCGCGGTCCAGCCTTCGCCCTGCTCGATAAAGTCCAGGCGCAAGCTGTCGTGGTGCACGATCAGCGCGCCCAAGGCCTGTTCCAACGCCCGCGCATCCAGCGCCTGCGTCGGTTTGAGCATCACCGATTGGTTCCAGTGATGGCGGTCGGGAATCGGCTGGGCGAAGAACCATTGATGGATCGGCAACAGTGCGGTTTCGCCGGTCACGGGTTGCTGGTCGATCGATTGCCGCGGCGCGCCAGTCTGGACCACGGCGGCCAGGGCCTCGATGGTCTGATGCTGGAACAGATCCTTCGGCGTGAAGTGAATACCGGCCAACCGGGCGCGACTGACCACCTGGATCGAGACGATGGAATCGCCCCCCAGTTCGAAGAAGTTGTCCTGCAGGCCGACTTGCCCAAGCTTGAGCACGTCCTGCCAGATGGCCGCCAGTTGCTGCTCCAGCGGGCTGCGGGGCGCCACGTAGGTTTGCTGCAATTGGCTGACGTCGGGCTTGGGCAGGTTCTTGCGGTCGAGCTTGCCGTTGGGGGTCAGCGGCAAGCGTTCAAGCAGCAGCAGATAGGCCGGGACCATGTGCGCCGGCAGGGTCGCCTTGAGCTGCTCGCGCAGGTGCTCGGCGAACGCCTCACGCGGGGCCGAGGCCTCATCAGCCACGACATAGGCCACCAGGCGCTTGCCGCTGCCGGCAGTGCCTTCCTGGGCCACCACGACCGCTTCGCGCACGCCATCAAGGGCTTGCAGACTGGCTTCGACTTCACCCAGCTCGATGCGGAAACCGCGGATCTTCACCTGGTTGTCGATGCGATCCAAGTAATCGAAGGTGCCGTCGGCGCGCTGGCGCACCAGGTCACCGGTGCGGTACAGCAAGCCGCCTTCAGCGCTGAACGGATCAGCGACAAACCGCTCGGCCGTCAGGCCCGGACGGTTCAGGTAACCCCGGGCCAGGCCAGTGCCGCCCAGGTACAGCTCACCGGCCATGCCTTGGGGCAGCAGGTTCAGGTCAGCATCCAGCACGTAGGCACTGCGGTCGCCGATGCGGCTGCCGATGGGTGCATACGCGGCGCCGCACGCGACGTCACGACCGGCCTTCCAGATCAAAGGCGTGACCACGGTTTCGGTCGGGCCGTAGCCGTTGATGATGAAGTCCGGATCGAGGGCGCGCTTGACCCGTTCGAAACTGGCGTTGGCCACCGCATCGCCGCCGAAGCAATAGATCCGCACCTTGGGCGGGTTGCCTTCGCGCTCGGCGTGTTCGGCCAGTTGTTGCAGGTACACCGGCGGGAACGCCACCACGGTCACGCCGTGCTCGCGCATCGCGTTGTAGGTTTGCTCCGGGGTCCACAGGCTGTCATCACGAATCAGCAACGACGCGCCATGGGTCAGGCTGGTGAGCCAGCGCTCGTGGGCGCCGTCGAAGGCGAAGGACATGAAATGGAATTCGCAATCGCTGCTCTGCATTTCATAACGTTCGCCGATGGCCTGGCAGTGCATCGCCAGCGGACCATGGGCCACGCTCACGCCCTTGGGATTGCCGGTGGAACCGGAGGTGTAGATCACGTACGCCAGGTTCTGTGGATCGAGCTTGATCGAAGGTGCATGAGTCGGTTGCAGGCTCAGGTCCAGACGGTCGAGTTCCAGCACCTGGTCGGCACCTTCCAGGGGCAGCTGTGCCGACACCCGGGAATCGGTGAGCAACAGCGCCAGCCCCGAATCCTCGATCAGGTACGCCAGGCGTTCACGGGGGTAACTGGTGTCCAGCGGCACGTAGGCAGCGCCGGCCTTGAGCACCGCCAGCAGCGCGACAATCACCCCTTCGCTGCGCGGCAGGGCCACGCCGACCCGGGTTTCCGGGCCCACGCCACGGGCAATCAGCGCGTGAGCCAGTTGGTTGGCCCGGCGGTCGATCTCGCCATAGCTGAAGCGCTGACCGTCGAAGATCACCGCCGTGCTGTGCGGTTTTAGCGCTGCCAAATGGGCAATGCGCTGATGCACGGCGATGTCGGTCGGGTAGGGTTGCGGGTGGTTGGCAGCCTGTTGCCCGGCCTGTTCCTCAGCACTGACCAGGGCGATTTGCCCCAGGTTACGCGCTGCCGATTCGGCAAAGGTATCCAGCAGATGCATCAGATGACGATTAATGCCCTCGATGGCAGCCGGGCTGAAATGCGCCCGGTCGAAACTGTAGTGCAGCGCCAGTGTCTGGCCGAGGGTTATGGCAACGCTCAATGGGTAGTGGGTTTGTTCCAGATGAGCGACCTCGCCAAACACCGCCCCCTGCCCGGCGCCCTCTTGCAGGGCCTGGGCTATCGGGTAGTTCTCGAACACCAGAATGTTGTCGAACAGCGCTTCGCCGCCCTGCCCGGCCCAGCGCTGAATGTCCGCCAGCGGCGTGTGTTCGAACTCCCGCAGGCTCAGGTTCTGCGCCTGCACGGCTTGCAGCCAGGCACCGACCGACTGGTCCGGACGTGGTGCGGCGATCACCGGCAAGGTGTTGATGAACAGGCCGACCTGTTGCTCGATGCCCGGCAATTCCGCTGGGCGCCCGGCCACGGTGGCACCGAAGGCCACGCTGTCGTGGCCGGTGTAGCGTTGCAGCAGCAACAGCCACGCCGCTTGCACCAGGGTGTTGAGGGTGACTTTCTGCTGGCGGGCGAACTGCTCCAGGGCTTGGGTACGAGCCGCGTCCAGGGTTTGGAAGTGGTCGCCATGGCCGCTGTGGATTTCGCTGGCGGACATGACCCCTGCCAACCGAGTCGGTTCTTGCAGGGTTGCCAGTTGAGCGCTCCAGAAAGCCTCGCTCAGTTGCGCATCCTGGCGTTGCAGCCAGGCGATGTAATCGCGATAACGCCCGCCACTGGCCGCAGGTTGGCGACCGCTGTAGCGCTGCAGCACTTCACCCAGCAACTGCGCGTTACTCCAGCCGTCCATCAGGATGTGGTGATGGGTGTAGATCAGGTGCCCGCGGTCAGCGGCGGTCTGCACCAGCACCAGGCGCAGCAACGGCGCCCGGGCCAGATCGAAGCCCTGCTGGCGTTCGGCGTCGGCGCGTTCATTCAAGGCGTCGGCCAGGTTGTCGCGTTCACGCCAGTCCAACACCGTAAACGGCAGCTCGACCTGGCGATGAACGATCTGCAGGGGTTGCTCGAGATCGCCCTGCCAGACAAAACCACTGCGCAGGATGTCCTGGGCATCGAGGGTGGCCTGCCAGGCGTCGCCGAAGCGCTGCGCATCGACGCCCTGGACGTCCACCCGCAGCTGGTTGATGTATTCCCCCGCCGCCTGCTCGTACAGAGTGTGGAACAGCAAGCCCTGTTGCATCGGCGACAGCGGATAAAGGTCGTCCAACTGCCCGGCCACCACCGGCAGGCTGTCGAGTTGTGCCTGGCTGATGCGCGCCAGGGGGAAGTCCGACGGCGTCGCCTGCGGCGTTTCGAGCCCGCAGCAATGTGCGATCAGCGCGCCGAGCTCGGCGAGATAATCAGCCGCCAACGTTTCGATGGTCTGGCGCTTGAACATCCGCTCGCTGAAGCCCCAGTTCAAGGCCAGTTCACCGCCGTAGATCTGGCCTTCCACCGTCAGCCAGTTCGCCAGTGGCGCCCGGGCATGTTGCGCCGAGCCACTGCCTTCGCTGGACGGCACGAACAGCGCGCTGTCGTCGAACTGACGGTCAAACTGGCCCAGGTAGTTAAAAGTGATGCGTGGCGCCGGCAAGGCCATCAGCTCGGCGCGCACCGCCGGTTCACCGAGGTAACGCAGCACGCCGTAGCCCAGGCCTTTGTCCGGCACGGCACGCAGTTGCTCCTTGATGGTTTTAAGCGAAGTACTCAAGTCCGGGCCCGGGTTGAGGCTGACCGGAAACAGGCTGGTGAACCATCCGACGGTGCGGGTCAGGTCCAGGCCGTCGAACAGGTCTTCACGGCCATGACCTTCAAGCTGGATCAGCGTATGGTCCTGGCCTGTCCAGCGACAAATCGTGCGGGCCAGGGCAGTCAGCAGCAGGTCGTTGATCTGGGTACGGTAGGCCTTGGGCGCCTGTTGCAGCAGTTGACGGGTCTGTTCGGCGTCCAGCTTCACCTGGACCTTGCGCTCATCACGCGCCTCCAGCAGCCCCTCGGGATAATCACAAGGCAAGCCGTTGTCGGCCCGCTCGCTCGCCTGGGCGCGCCAGTAATCGAGACTGCCCATGAACGTTTCCAGGTGCCCATGCAGGCGTGCCGACCACTGTCCGTAAGCGCTGGTCTTGGCGGGCGCCTGGATCGGCTGGCCGGCCTGTAACTGGCCGTAGAAGCGCTGCAGGTCTTCCAACAATACGCGCCAGGAAACGCCGTCCACAACCAGGTGATGGATCACCAGCAGCAGACGCTGGCTGCCATCGGCCATGTCCACCAGCATGGCCCGCAACAGCGGCCCGTCGTCCAGGTTTAGGCTGCGCTGGGCGTCGTCGCACAGGGCGGTGAGTTGTTCGACCGAAGACGCTTGACGCAGCCACAACAGGCTGGCCGCGGACGGCTCGGCATAGGCTTGCTGCCACTGGCCGTTCAGCTGGGAAAAACGCAGGCGCAGGCTGTCGTGATGCTCGGTCAAACGGACCAGGGCCGGCTCCAGAGCGGCAACATCGAGGCGTTCGCCGGGCACCAGCAACAGCGACTGGTTCCAGTGCTGGCGCTCAGGAATTTCGCGTTCGAAGAACCAATGCTGCACCGGGGTCAACGGCACCGCACCGCTCGCCGGGCCCTGGTCGACCTGGTCGGTATCGCCCTGGCGCGCCACCCGTGCCAGGCTGCGCAGGGTCTGGTGCTGGAACAGCGCCTTGGGGTTGAGCACGATCCCGGCCTGCCGCGCACGGCTGACCACTTGCATGGAGACGATGGAGTCACCGCCCAGCTCAAAGAAGTTGTCTTCCAGGCCAATGCTGTCGAGGTTCAGCACCTCCTGCCAGATCGCCGCCAGGGATTTTTCCAGCGGGCTGTGGGGCGCGACGAATTCACGTTGTTGCTCGCTACCGTCAATGGCCGGCAAGGCCTTGCGGTCGAGTTTGCCGTTGGGGGTCAAGGGCAGTTGATCGAGGAACAACAGGTAGGCCGGCACCATGTAGTCCGGCAGGTGTTCGCGCAGGGCAACCTTGAGCGTTTCACGCAGTTGCGCCAGGGCCTCGGCCTGGGTCAGAACCGTCGTGTCGCTCGGCACGATGAACGCCGCCAGTTGCTGGCCGTGCTCGCCATCCTGGGCCAGCACCGCCAGCTCTCGCACTTGAGGTTGCTGCAGCAGCCGCGCCTCGATTTCCCCCAGCTCGATGCGAAAGCCCCGGACCTTGACCTGATGGTCGATGCGACCGATGTATTGCAAGGTGCCGTTGGCCTGGTAACGGCTCAGGTCGCCCGTGCGGTACAGCCGCTCACCGTTGCTGGAAAACGGGTTGGGCACGTACTTCTCGGAAGTCATCGCAGCACGGCCGAGGTAGCCACGGGTGATGCCCGCGCCGCTCAGGTACAGCTCGGCCGCAACGCCTTGAGGCACCGGTTGCAGGTCGGCGTCCAACAGGTAGCAGGCGGTGTGTTTGAGCGGTCGGCCAATGTTCGCCGTACCGCCAACAGTGCGGCGGGTCCAGGTGGAGTAAGTGGTGTCTTCCGAGGGGCCGTATAGGTCGTAGACGTGTTCAACAGTGGGCTGTTGATACAGCGCGTCCACCAGGTTCTGCTTCAACGGTTCACCGGCCAGGTTGATGATCCTCACGCTGGCCGGGATTTCACCGCTGCGCTTCAATGCGCCGATAGCCGACGGCACGGTGTTGATCAGGCGCACCTGATCCCGGGCCGGCAGTTGCGGCAGTTCCAGGGCGTTGCGGGCGATGATCAGCGAGCCGCCGTTGGCCAGGGTCACGAACAGCTCCCACACCGACAGGTCGAAGCACACCGAGGTGGAAGCCAGCACGCCTTGAATGTCGTCTCGGCTGTAGACCGATTTCGACCAGTCGACCAGCGCCAGCACGTTGCGATGGGCAATCGCCACGCCCTTGGGCTGGCCGGTGGAACCAGAGGTGTAAATCACGTAGGCGAGATTATCTGGCGTGACCGTGGTGAGCGGCGCACTCCATGGGTATTGCCCCAGCTCGATCCGATCCAGCATCAGCACGGCGGTTTCGGCCGGAACGGTCAGCGTCGCCGCCACCGCCTGCTCGGTCAGCAGCACCCGGGCATGGCTGTCGTCGAGCATGTAGGCCACGCGCTCGGCCGGGTAATCCGGGTCCAGCGGCACGTAGGCGCCACCGGCCTTGAATACCGCCAGCAGGGCGATCAACAGTCGCTCGGAACGCGGCATCGCCACGCCCACCCGTACTTCCGGGCCCACGCCCAGCTCGATGAGTTTATGGGCCAGGCGATTGGCGCGGCCGTCGAGTTCGCTGTAGGTCAATTGGGTGTTGGCGAAGGTCACGGCCAATGCGTCCGGCATGGCTTCTGCCTGGCGGGCGATCATCTGATGGATGCACAGGGTTTGTTCGAACGGCGCATCCACCGGGTTCCAGTCATGGATCAGACGCTGATATTCATCGGATTCGAGCAGCGGCAAGTCACCGATAAAGGCGCGACTGTCAGCCACCATGCCTTGCAGCAACCGAATCCAGTGCCGGGCCATGCGCTCGACAGTGGCCGCGTCGAACAGATCATTGGCGTAGGTCAGGGCCGCGTGCAACTTGCCGGCCTTTTCCCAAGTGTCGAGGGTCAGATCGAATTGGGTGGTGCGGCTCTGCCACGTCAGCATCGACAACTCCAGCCCCGAAGCCGTGCGGATGCTGGCGATGTCGGCCACTTGCGGCTGGTGGTTGTACATGACCTGGAACAGCGGTGTATGGCTGAGGCTACGCTCCAGTTTCAGGGCTTCCACCAGCCGCTCGAACGGCAGGTCCTGATGGGCCTGGGCGCCGAGGGCCGCTTCCTTGATCGTGCGCAGCAGCTCATCGACACGGGTCTGGCCACCCAGTTCGGTGCGCAGCACCTGGGTGTTGACGAAGAAGCCGATCAGCCCTTCGGTTTCCGCCCGGTTACGGTTGGCAATGGGCACGCCGACGCGAATATCGGTATGGCCGGTGTAGCGATGCAGCAGCACGTTGAAGGCGCCTAGCAGGAGCATGAACACGGTGATGTTGTGCTGCTGAGCCGTAGTGCGAAGTTGCTCGGCCAGGGCCGGCTCCACGGCAAATTCATAGCGAGTGCCGCGGTAGCTGGGCATCGCCGGACGCGGGTGATCGAGGGGTAATTCCAGCACCGGATGTTCGTCACCCAACTGCGCCTGCCAGTACGCCAATTGCCGCCCCTGCTCACCGGCCTCCAGCCAACGGCGTTGCCACAAGGCGTAGTCGCTGTACTGGATCGGCAAGTCGGCCAACTGCGGTGCAACGCCCGCCTCATGGGCGTCGTAGAAACGGATGAACTCATCGATCAACACGTTCATGGACCAGCCATCGGAGACGATGTGGTGCAGGGTCAGCAGCAGCACGTGTTCCTGGTCATCGAGCTTGAGCAATTCGACCCTCAGCAAGGGACCGCAGGATAGATCGAAGGGCCGCATCGACTGGGCCTCGGCAGCCAGGCGAACCGCCTGTTCGCGCTCGGCGGCCGGCATGGCACTGAAGTCCGCGTGGTCGATCACCAGCGGCGCGCTGGCCGGCACTTGCAGGAGACGGTCGTCGGCCTGGCGCTGGAACACCGTGCGCAGGGTTTCGTGCCGAGCCACCAGGCTGGCGAAAGCCTGCTCCAGGGCCGGCAGGCTCAATGCACCGCTGAGCCGCACCGCCCCGGGCAGGTTGTAGGCGCCGCTGTCCGGCTCCAGTTGCCAAAGAAACCACATGCGTTGCTGGGCATAGGACAAGGCCTGGCGATCCTCGGCCTCGACGCCCTGGGGAATGGGAAAACCGCTGAACTCCACGCCCTCCTTGGCCAACGCCGCGAGGAACATCCGGCGCTTGTCCAGGGGCAACCCGATAAACCGGCGAGCAAGTTTCAAGGCGTCTTCAGCATTCATTTCTGGGGTATCCGGAATCAGTGGGCACAAGGCACAAAGGCAAGTCGTCCCTATAAAACGAATGCAGACCGGAAAAATTAGCGTTTGAGAATTTGTATCAGGAAGAGGGGTAGAACGGGGATTTGGAGAATGATGCAGGTTACAAATGTGGGAGCGAGCTTGCTCGCGATGGCGCAGGATCAGCCAACGTATAGGCAAGCTGACACACCGCTATCGCGAGCAAGCTCGCTCCCACATGGGACTGCATTCCAATGAACTTGGGAATCAAATCACGCGCTGATCGCCACGCCATGCCGCCGATGATGCACGCTCAACTGATCCTTGATCAGCCGCAGCACCCTGGCCTCATGCTGATGAATGAAGAAGTGCCCACCGGCCAGCATGTCCACCGAAAAGCTTCCCGTGGTTTCCCGGCGCCAGCCAATCAGTTGTTCGGTGGTGGCCTTGTCGGTGGTGCCGCCGAGCACATGCACCGGGCAGTTGAGCGGTGGGCGAACCTGGGGCTGGAAGCGTCCGCACAGCAGGAAATCCGCCCGCAGGATCGGCAAGGTCAGGGCCATCAGCTCTTCGTTGGCCAATATTTCCTCGCTGGTACCGTTGAGGGTGCGTAGCTGGTCGATCAGTTCAGCATCGGTTTTCGGCTCAGCGAAACCACGGTCGTAGTCGGCCCGCATCGTCGGTGCCGCGGTGCCAGACGCGAACAGTGCCACCGGTTCCGGGCAGCCGAGTTCACGCAAGGCATGGGCGATCTCGCAGGCCAGCAGCGCGCCGAGGCTGTGACCGAACACGGCATAAGGAGCCTTAAGCGTCGGGCGCAGTTCCCGCGCCAATTGCATCGCCAACGGGCCCATGTCGGTGTGCAGCGGTTCGTCGAAACGCGCTCCGCGCCCCGGCAGCTCCACGGGCTGCACGTGCAGCCACTGCGGCAACGTGCGCCGCCAGCGGCTGTAAACCATCGCGCTGGCGCCGGAATAAGGCAGGCACAGCAGGGTCAGTTGAGTCACTGCGGTTTTCTCCGATCGGTCGTGTATGGAAATAACGAAGGTGCGGCACACAGAATTAGTCAAAAACGTTACGTTCGCTACATCTTCCAAGCGCCCCCTTATACTGGCGGCACCTCGACTCACTCCACCACAAAGGAGCACGCCATGAGCTGGTCCGCCAAGCAATACGTCACTTTCGAACAGGAACGCACCCGTCCGGCCCGGGACCTGCTGGCCGCCATTCCCTCCGTGGAAGCGCGCTCAGTGATCGACCTGGGCTGCGGCCCCGGGAACTCCACCGAACTGCTGGTGGAACACTTCCCCGGCGCCACAGTGCGCGGCCTCGACAGTTCCAGCGACATGATCGAGGCCGCTCGCCAGCGCTTGCCTGCCGTAACGTTCGACACGGCAGACATCGGCCGCTGGAATGAATCCGGACCGTTCGACGTGATCTTCGCCAACGCCGTGCTGCAATGGCTGCCCGACCACGCCACCCTGCTACCCTCGCTGGCGAGCAAGCTCGCCGAGGGTGGCAGCCTGGCGGTCCAGATGCCCGACAACCTGCACCAACCGTCCCACCGATTAATGCGGGAAGTCGCGGCCAACGGCCCCTGGGCCAAGCAACTGGCCGGGGTGGCTGATATGCGTACGCAAGTCGAGGACACCAGCACTTATTACTCGATCCTCAAGCCCCACTGCACCCGCGTCGACGTGTGGCGCACCACCTATCACCACCCACTGGCCGGCGGTGCCGCGGGTGTAGTGGAGTGGTTCAAGGGTAGCGCTTTACGGCCGTTTCTCGAGCCGCTGGATCAAGCGCAGCGCGAGCAGTACCTGGAGCGCTATCTCCAGGCGGTCGAACAGGCTTATCCAGCCCTGGACGATGGCACGGTATTGCTGCCATTTCCCCGTGTGTTCATGGTTGCGACGCGCTAGGGCGATGGTCAGCAGCGAGGGCTAAATTTCTGCTGAAGGCCCTCGTTACCTGCTAAGACCAAAACCCACAAGAGTGACCGCCGTGGACCTGCAAACCATCCTGGGCAAACTGTTCGCCAATGCCGGCGCCGTCGGTATCGAAGGTGTCTTCCAATTCGTGTTCGGCCCGCATCAGGCGTATTGGTCCGAGGTCAAGGCCAGCAGCCGCACCCAGGCCGGTCGGCACACCAGCCCCGACGTGACCATCGAAGTGACGGAAAAGGATTTTCTCGGGATCATGGCCGGCATGGCCAATGTCGAAGAGCTGTTTGCCAGCGGTCGCCTGAAGATTGGCGGCAACATGGGCCTGGCAACGTTGCTGCCGCAGATCATCGACCATGCCCGTCATGGCGGTGGCGTGGTGGAAAAGGTCGACATGAACAAGCGCTACCCCACCCCGTCGCGTTTCAGCGAAAAACTCACCGCCAGCCTGCCCACTCAATACAGTGTGGAACGACGACCGCGTAGCGAGCTATCGGTGCAGGAATTTCAAGCGCGCTACCTGCCCCATGGCATTCCGGTGGTCATCAGCGATGCCTTGCAGGACTGGCCGTTGTTCAAGCTCAGCCGCGAGGAGTCCCTGGTACATTTTGCCGAACTGCAAGGCATCACCCGCCATGGCGACTACGTGAAGAAAACCTTCTCGACCGAGCGGGATTTCCGCTCCACGTCCATGGCCGACTTCATCGCCTCCCTGGACAGCCCGGCGGTCAAAGGCACCGACGGCGAACCACCGGCCTACATGGGCAACAACATCCTGCCGGCGCAGTTGATGGAGCAGATCCAATACCCACCCTATTTCGACCCGTCGCTGTTCATCCCGCCGCGCATCTGGATCGGCCCCAAGGGCACCCTGACGCCGCTGCACCGCGATGACACCGATAACCTGTTTGCCCAGGTCTGGGGGCAGAAAACCTTCACCCTCGCCGCACCCCATCACCGCGAGGCCCTGGGTACTTGGTCCACAGCGCCCCAAGGCGGGCTGGACGGCTGTGATTTCAACCCCGACGAGCCGGACTACCAGCGCTTCCCCCACGCCCGGGACGTGACCTTCCTGCGCGTGACGCTGGAGGCTGGGGATCTGTTGTTCCTGCCGGAAGGCTGGTTCCATCAGGTGGAGTCGGTGTCCACGTCGTTGTCGGTGAACTTCTGGGTGAATTCGGGGCGGGGTTGGTAACCGCCGAACACTCTGCTTTTGTGAACACAGACCTGTGGCGAGGGAGCTTGCTCCCGCTGGGCTGGGCTGCAGCCCCTCCAAAGGCACTCTCAATCTACCTGAATGATCGAGGTGCCAGGTCTTGGGGCTGCTACGCAGCCCAGCGGGAGCAAGCTCCCTCGCCACAGGGTTAGCGTCCAAATGTGGCTGAAGTGTGAAGATCGCTTCACCCAAATGAACTCTGCACGCCTCACGCCAGTCAGCAGGTAAGGCCCTCAGTTCAAGGTGCTAGACCCATGCAGATATCCCTCGCCCAACAAGTGGCCCTGGTCACCGGTGCCAGCTCGGGCATCGGCGCTGGTTCGGCCAGGGCCTTGGCGAACGCCGGGGCCGCCGTGGTGCTCAACTACCACTCCAGCGCTGGTCCGGCGCAAGACCTGGCTCGTGAGATCAACGACAACGGCGGCCGCGCCATTGCCGTCGGTGCCGATGTCTCGAAGGAGGACGACGTCGAGCGTCTGTTCGCCCAGGCCCTCGACGCCTTTGGCACCCTGGACATTCTGGTGGCCAACTCCGGCCTGCAAAAAGACGCCGCCGCCGTCGACATGCGCCTGGAAGACTGGAACACCGTGATCGGCACCAACCTCACCGGGCAGTTCCTCTGCGCCCGCGCCGCCCTGCGGATTTTCAACCGCCAGGGCATTCGCCAGGGCGTGTCCCGGGCCGCCGGCAAGATCATTCACATGAGTTCGGTGCACCAGCGCATTCCCTGGGCCGGTCACGTCAATTACGCCGCGTCCAAAGGCGGTGTCGATCTACTGATGCAGAGCCTGGCCCAGGAAACCAGCCACCAGCGCATCCGCATCAACAGCATCGCCCCCGGCGCCATCCGCACGGCCATCAACCGCGAAGCCACCGAGGGTGAACAGGAGCAGAAACTGCTGGAGCTGATTCCTTATGGTCGCGTGGGGGATGTGGAGGACGTCGCCAATGCCGTGGTCTGGCTGGCGTCGGACCTGTCCGATTATGTGGTGGGCACCACGTTGTTCATTGATGGCGGGATGAGCCTTTATCCGGGGTTTCGCGGCAATGGCTGATCATGACGAACCACAGAGCCCTATCGAGAACCACGGCATCATCGGCGACATGCGCACTGCCGCCCTGATCAACGACCGAGGCAGCGTCGACTTTTTCTGCTGGCCGGAATTCGACAGTCCGTCGATCTTTTGCTCGCTACTGGACACCTCCGAAGCGGGGATTTTCCAACTCGCGCCAGACCTGCCTGATGCCCGTCGCCAACAAATCTACCTGCCCGACACCAACGTGCTGCAAACCCGCTGGCTGAGCGACGGCGCCGTGGTGGAAGTCACCGACCTGCTGCCCATCGGCGACAGCGAGGATGATTTGCCGGTGTTGATGCGCCGGGTCCGCATGACCATCGGCAGCGCGAGGTTTCGCATGCGCTGCGCGGTGCGCCACGACTATGCCCGGGCCGCCACCACGGCGCGCCAGGACGGCACCCACATCTGTTTCGAGGCGCCGGGGCAACCGAGCCTGCGCTTGTGCTCTGACCAGGCCATGATGTTGGACGGCAACGCCGCGGTGGCAGAGTTCACCCTGGAACAGGGCCAGACCGCCGAGTTCCTGTTGGGCGGCATCGACGACCCGCGACTTCAGGATGACGTCAGCGCGATCTGCCTGGAACGCACCCTGGCGTTCTGGCGCGGCTGGATCGGACAGTCGAATTATCGCGGACGCTGGCGGGAGGTGGTCAACCGCTCGGCCTTGGCGCTGAAGCTGCTGACCTCGCGCAAACACGGCGCCATCCTCGCTGCGGCCACCTTCGGCCTGCCGGAAACCCGGGGCGGCGAGCGCAACTGGGATTACCGCTACACCTGGATCCGCGACGCTTCGTTCACCGTCTATGCATTCATGCGCCTGGGCTTCGTCGAAGAAGCCAACGCCTACATGCGCTTTTTACGCGGTCGAGTCAGCGACTGCTGTGATCAGCCGACCAAACTCAACATCCTGTACGGCTTGGATGGCCGGCAGGATTTGCCGGAAACCGAGCTCCCGCACCTGAGCGGTTTCGGTGGTGCGCAGCCGGTGCGCATCGGCAACCTCGCCTACCAACAGGTACAGCTGGATATCTTTGGCGAGCTGATGGACGCGGTGTACCTGGTCAATAAATACGGCGAAGCCATCTCCCATCAAGGCTGGAAACACACCGTCGACGTGGTCGACCAGGTATGCAAGGTCTGGCAGGACAAGGACGTGGGCATCTGGGAAATGCGCGGCGACAAGCAGCATTTTCTGCATTCGCGGCTGATGTGCTGGGTCGCCGTCGACCGCGCCATCCGGTTGGCCGAAAAACGCTCCCTGCCCGCCCCGTTCGCCCGCTGGGACGAGACCCGCCAGGCTATCTACGAAGACATCTGGACAAATTTCTGGAACGAGGAACGCCAACACTTCATCCAGCGCCAGGGCAGCACCGCCTTGGACGGCTCGATGCTGTTGATGCCCCTGGTGCGCTTCGTCAGCGCCCGCGATCCGCGCTGGCTATCGACCCTGGACGCCATTGAAAAAAGCCTGGTGCGCGACGGCATGGTGTACCGCTACCGCAACGACGACAGCCCCATCGACGGCCTCAGTGGCATCGAAGGCTCGTTCGCCGCCTGCTCGTTCTGGTACGTCGAATGCCTGGCCCGCGCCGGCCGCGTGGAAAAAGCCCAGCTGGAATTCGAACAGCTGCTGCGCTACGCCAACCCGCTGGGGCTGTACGCTGAAGAGTTCGACAGCCATGGGTATCACTTGGGCAACACGCCCCAGGCCTTGACCCATTTGGCGTTGATCAGCGCGGCGAGTTTTCTGGATCGCAAGTTGAGTGGGGAGAAGAATCATTGGCAGCCGTGAGCCTTAGATCAAACGCGGTCCCCTGTGGCGAGGGAGCTTGCTCCCGCTCGACTGCGCAGCAGGCGCAAAAATCTTGGGGTCGCTGCGCAACCCAGCGGGAGCAAGCTCCCTCGCCACAAGAGCGGTGTGTCAGTTAGCTGGTCGGCTCAATGTCATCCAACGCCCGATTGGCCAGCAACGTACCCAGCTCGATCAACTGCTGAATCCCCAACGCTACATGCCGCCGCGAGCCCTCCAGCTCGAACGCCAAGTCACCGACCATGGCATTGGCCGAGGCCAGGGTTTCGCTGAGGCTGGTCAGCACCGATTCGGTATTGATGCCTGGGACGACGGAAAAGACCTGGCCGTCCTGGGTGTCGGGCTTGGCTGGCGTCGGGGGAGACAAGTGAAGATTCAGCGCCCGGTCGGCGGCTTCGCGGAGTTTTTTTGAATCGAGGGTGGTGTGGGCAGAGAGGTCTTCGGCCCGTGGGGGGTTGGGGGTGATCTTGACCATTGTGAAACTCCTGACTTGAAGTTGAGCTCACTCACCTCGTGACCAAACGAGGATGGTGGGCGGTACGCAGGTTGGTCAACCGGGAAGTCAGGCACCCGGCGCACTCGAAAGTGCCCCGCGCACAGCCCACCGCAAAGCATACCGACAAGCACATAAAAAAGCGCCGACATGCTGAGGTTGGCGCGTGTGCGCCTGACATTGGACGGGTGACCAAACCCGGTCGCTGATTTTGCAGCGACCGGCAAAGCCTATCCCCGCCTCTTCCGAACCGGCAACCGCCGCGACTCGTCGGAAAATTCCGGTTCACCTAATTTTTTGTAGGACACAAACCCCGTGGCGAGGGAGCTTGCTCCCGCTCGACTGCGCAGCAGGCGCAAAAATCTTGGGGTCGCTTCGCAACCCAGCGGGAGCAAGCTCCCTCGCCACAAGAGCGGTGCGCGCATCAAGCCTATCGATCACCACAACCCGTTACAGGTTGCCAGCCCCCCAAACCCCTCCTAAGATCGATGCACTCACGGGTGCAGCGGAGCTGCCCGATAAAAAACCCGACTCAAGGACCTGACATGACCCATATCAAACGCCCCATCAGCACCTCACCCCGAACAGGCCTGACCCGGGAAGACCTCTGGGAAGGCCACGACCGGGGCTTGATCAAATGCTGGGAAATCGGCCGCGACCGTGCGCTGAAGTTTCCGGAACTGGCGCAACGCTGCCTGGCCGGTGAGTTGCCGGTGCTCGGCTGGAAAGGCGGCGTCAGCCGCAGCCTGAAGAAAACCGCAAAATTCGGTTGTCTCAAATATCTCGCCCAATGGCAGGGCCTGCGCGGTGAGGACCTGGACATCGACCTGACCCAGGAACACACCCTGACCTGCTCGAACACGAACATGATCGTGACGTTCACGCCGGATCGGGCCAAGTACGTGAATCAGGAACCTGCCTGAACGCAACCACGCAATGCCGGAGGCCAACATGAACCTTGAGCCCAGGATCAACTTCGCAGTGACGCCGTTACTGCGTATCGCCTACGAAGAACACGGCCCCGCCACGGGCGAACCGGTGATCCTGCTGCACGGTTTCCCCTACGACCCCAGGGCTTTCGATGAAGTCGCGCCGGTTCTGGCCCAACGGGGCTATCGGGTCATCGTGCCCTACCTGCGCGGCTACGGCCCGACCCGGTTCAACAATCCGGCCATCCTGCGCTCCGGCCAACAAGCGGCGCTGGCCCAGGACCTGCTGGACCTGATGCACGTCCTCTCCATCCCCCAAGCGGCGCTGTGCGGCTATGACTGGGGCGGTCGGGCCGCGTGTATCGTCGCGGCGCTGTGGCCCGAGCGCGTGCGCTGCCTGGTGACCGGCGACGGCTATAACCTGCAGGATATTCCCCGATCCAAGCAGCCGCTGGACCCGCAAACCGAACATCGCCTGTGGTACCAGTATTACTTCCACACGGAGCGGGGCGTCGAGGGCCTGACGCAGAATCGGCGCGAACTGTGCGAACTGCTCTGGCGCTTGTGGTCACCGACCTGGAAACGCGGCGCCGAGCTTTATCCCTTCAGCGCCCCGTCGTTCGATAACCCGGATTTTGTCGACGTGGTGATTCATTCCTACCGTCATCGCTTCATGTACGCACCGGGCGATCCGACGTTGGAGTGGCTGGAAGAACGACTTGCCGCGCAACCGGCCATCAGCGTGCCAAGCATTTCCCTGTGTGGAGCCGACGACGGTGTGGGGCCCGCGCCTGAACACGATGAAGACGCCGAGCATTTCAGCAGTTTCTACGAGCGCCGAGTGCTGGCCGGTGTAGGCCACAACATTCCCCAGGAAGCCCCTGAGGCAACGCTCAGGGCATTGCTGGATTTGCTTGAGGGCTGAGCGCAAACCGCTCGCGATACGCCTGGGGCGTCACGCCCATGGCCCGCAGGAAGCTGCGGCGCAGGGTTTCTTCACTGCCAAAGCCGCATTGCACTGCCACGCGCTTGATCGACACGGCCGTGTCGGCCAGCAGGCGGCGGGCGGTTTCCACGCGAATCAGCTCCACCGCCCGCGCCGGGGTCTGGCCGGTGTCGGCGCGGTAGTGGCGGACAAAACTGCGTTCGCTCATGCCCACCTCGGCGGCCAGGCTCGGCAAGCCCAGGTCGCGGGTGAGGTTTTCGGCAATCCACGCATGCAAGTCGTCAAAACGGCTGCCCTGTTTCTGTAGCGAAAGCGTCACGCTGAACTGCGATTGCCCGCCAGGCCGCTTGAGGAATACCACCAGGTGCCGGGCGACCTCCAGGGCCACGGCACGGCCCAGGTCTTCTTCCACCAGTGCCAGGGCCAGGTCAATGCCGGCAGTGACCCCGGCGGACGTCCAGACCGGGCCATCGTTGATGAAAATCGGATTGGGTTCGACCCGCAGCTGCGGATGCTGCTGGGCCAGTTGTTCACAGCGAGTCCAATGGGTGACCACTCGCCGTCCGTCCAGCCAACCACTGGCGGCCAGCAGGAACGCCCCGGTGCACACTGACGCCACGCGCCGCGAGCGCAGGCCATGGTCCTTGACCCAGGCCACGAGCGCCGGGTCCTTCGCCGCTTCGTACACCCCCCAGCCGCCAGCGATCAGCAAGGTGTCGCTGCCTTCGCTCGGCAGCGGCTCGGCCATCAGCGCCAACCCCGCCGAAGACATCACCGCCCCGCCCCCGACGGCGATCACCGTCGGCGCGTACGGTAACGGCAAGCCTTGCTGGCGGGCCAGGTCATTGGCCGAGGCAAACACTTGCAAGGGGCCGGTGACATCCAGCACTTGCACGTTGGCAAAGGCCAGGACGTGAACGGTTTTCGGGACATTTGGCATATTGGCGTGATTCGTGGGCTTATTGGCGTGTTCGCCAAATCCTACGAGCCTAAAGTAAAGCCGTCCACCCATGGGCATCACTTAGGAGAAATCACCATGACGTTGCAGATCGGTTTGCTGTTGTTTCCCCAGGTTCAACAACTGGACCTTACCGGTCCTTATGACGTGCTGGCCTCGTTGCCCGACGTGAAGGTTCACCTGATCTGGAAAGACTTGGCACCGGTCACCTCGAGCACCGGGTTGAGGCTGTTGCCTACCACCACGTTCGAGGATTGCCCAAAGCTTGACGTGATTTGCGTCCCTGGTGGTACCGGCGTCGGCTTCTTGATGGAGGACGAGCAGACCTTGGCCTTTATCAAGCGACAGGCCAGCCACGCGCAATACATCACCTCGGTGTGCACCGGTTCGCTGGTACTTGGTGCGGCGGGCCTGCTGCAAGGGAAACGGGCCACCACCCATTGGGCCTACCACAGCTTGCTGTCCACCCTCGGCGCGACACCGATCAAGGAACGCGTGGTTCGCGACGGCAACCTGCTCACCGGTGGCGGCATTACCGCCGGGATCGATTTCGCCTTGACCCTGGCGGCGGAGTTGTTCGACCAGGACACCGCCGAACTGGTCCAACTGCAACTCGAATACGCCCCTGCCCCGCCGTTCAACGCAGGCTGCCCGGACACTGCTCCCGCGCAAGTATTGGAAGAAGCCCAGCGGCGCACGACCGAGTCGTTCCGGGTGCGCTCGCAGATCGCCCAGCGTGCTGCGGCACGGTTGGAATTGGCGTAACGATCAGTCCCGATGGAAATGAAATCTGTGGTGAGGGGCGTTATCCTCCTCACCACAAAGGTCCTCGGTTCATCGCCCCTCCTGGCGATACAACACCATCCCCGCGTGATAGAGCACGCCCTCGCGAAAATCCCCATCGGCGGTGAAACCGGTGTCGTCGTGGTATTCGATATGGTCGTCCTGTAACCAGTAGTCGCCTTGGTAAGCACTTTCGCGCAAACCCCGTGCTTCGTCGTAGCGTCCGCCTGGCAACAGCCGATGGCGGATCACGCCATCGGCCGTCACCCACAGGCCGACGAATTTGTTCTGTTCTCCAAATGCCGTTCTCATGGAGCATCTCCTGTCGTTTGGCTCGGTTCAGAACGGGCTGGCGGTTGGCCGCACAATCAGTTCGCTGACGTCCACATCTGCCGGTTGCTCGATGGCGTAGGCAATCGCCCGGGCAATCGCCTCGGCGGGAATGGAGATCCGCCGGAATTCGCGCATTTCGGCACGGCCACCCTCATCGGAAATGCTCTCGGCCAGTTCCGACTCTGTGACGCCAGGGGAAATCACTGTCACCCGCACATCACCGCCGACCTCCTGGCGCAGGCCTTCGGAAATCGCCCGCACGGCATACTTGGTGGCGCAATACACCGCGGCGGTCGGGCTGACGGCATAGGCACCAATGGACGCGATGTTGATGAACTGGCCGCTGCGCTGGCGCTGCATCAAGGGCAGGCCGGCCGCGATGCCGTGGAGCACGCCGCGGATGTTGACGTCGATCATGCGGTCCCACTCTTCGACTTTCAGCGCCTCAAGTTTGGAGAGGGGCATGACCCCGGCGTTGTTGATGATGACGTCGACCTTGCCGAAACGCTCGACCGCGAAATCAATCAGGCTCTGGACATCATCGCGACGGGTCACGTCCACGGCTTTGCAGGCGGCCTGCTGGCCGGCGGCTTCAAGTTCCTGGACCACCGCCTGCAAGCGGTCGACGCGTCGTGCACCCAGTACAACACGGGCGCCCCGGGCGGCCAGCAGCCGTGCAGCGGCTTCGCCAATTCCGCTGCTGGCACCGGTGATGACTACAACTTTGTTTTGGATATCGGACATGATGGTTTCCTTGTCTGGATGTGTTGGCTCCCGGTGGGAGCGTTTGGACACATCCAGATTAGGGAACCGATCGATACGCGGGTTAGCCGAATCCTCCTGCTCGCTTGCACGATCCTGTAGCGAGAAAACGACCTCTAGTCGCCAGCCGCACAATCGGCTTTACTAGCTCGGTCCACTCATTTGGCCAGGGAGATTGAGCGGCATGTCGGTATCCACGTCCATCCACATAGCGGCTGATGACGGCGTCAATCAGCGTCGCGCCGAACTGGCGGAGCTGATGAAGCGTTTCGCGCCGAAATACGGCGTCCACCCCACGGCCATCGAGGCCTTGCACCTGATCCGCAGCGACCAGCCGAGCGACGCCCTGCACGTGGTGCACAAGCCTGGGCTGTGCGTGATCGTCGAGGGGCGCAAGGAAGTGCGCCTGGCGGATGAATGCTACGTGTATGACCCGCTCAACTACCTGGTGGTCTCGGTAACCTTGCCGTTGGCCGGCCAGGTGGTCGAAGCCAGTCCTGAACGGCCCTACTTGTGCATTCGTCTGGACATCGACCCGGCACAAATCTGCCGGCTGATCGCCGACACCAGCCCTATCGGTGTACCGGTCCAGCGAACCGGGCGTGGGTTGTTCCTGGACCGTATCGATGCGCCACTGCTCGATGCGATGTTGCGCCTGCTGCGGCTGCTGGACAGTCCGGACGATATCCCTACCCTGGCGCCCCTGGCCCAGCAGGAGATCTTCTACCGACTGCTGCGCGGGGCCCAAGGCCAGCGCTTGCACGAAATTGCTATTCCCGATACCCAGACCCATCGCATCAGCCGGGCCATCGAGTGGCTCAACACTCATTATGCCGAGCCACTGAGCATCGACAGCCTCGCCCAAATGATCAACCTCAGCCCTTCGGCACTGCATCACCGCTTCAAGGCCGTGACCGCCATGAGCCCGCTGCAATACCAGAAACAGCTGCGTCTGCAGGAAGCCCGACGACTGCTATTGGCGGAGAACAGCGACGTTTCATCCATCGGTTACAAGATGGGGTATGAAAGCCCTTCGCAGTTCAGTCGCGAATACAGCCGTCTATTTGGCGCGTCACCGAGCAAGGACATCGCTCGTTTGCGCGCCCAGGCGTTGCAGGCCAGTAGCGCCTGATCTTGCACTCGGAGGGCCTCCTTTTTCACGGACGAAAAAAAACCCGCCTAAGCGGGTTTTTTGAGGACCAATTTGACTCCCTGTCCGGCATTCCATGCCTGGTCCAATCATCCATGACCCCGAGCACTCCCTGTACTCAGTGGATGGATGTAGATTAGGCCTTACGATGCTTTGGAAAAAGACGAGAAAGCAGCGCCAGCGTGTAAGCGTTTCGCTATACAGCGTTTTCGGAGCTTTTTGACGGACGAAAAAAAACCCGCCGAAGCGGGTTTTTCCAAGACCATTACGACTCCCTGTCGGTAGCCATCCTTGCAAGGTCGATCGTCCCTGATCCTGAGCACTTCCTGTGCTTCAGTGGATAAGTCCAGATTACGCCTCGGATCCAAAGTGCAATAGACGACATAGCTACCATCGTGTGTAAGACATTCGCTATACCAGCACTTCCGCAAACCCTTAGCCTCTCGGGGCATCGGCGGCGTTCACGTTTACGGAAGAAGAATCAGGCCTTGCTCAGAAACGCTTCAATGTTCGCCATTTGCTCGTCCCAGCCACGGCTGTCCATGCGAAAGGCCTTGAGTCGGCGCGCTTCAGGGATATTGTTGAACCCCGACTCCACCACTTTCAGCAAGGTGCCACCATCCATGTCTTCGAGTTCGAATTGCACCCGGGTTTCGGCCTCTTGAGAGTAATCGACCTCCGGCTCGATGGCGTAAGGATGCCAGCGAAACGAGAACACCCGCTCGGGCTCGACCCGCTCCACCGCCACGTCCCAAATAAGGTGTTCGTAACCTGGATAAGTGATCTGTCCCTGCGTACGCTCGCCCGCCACAAATCGCTTGCCCTCTAGGGCGACGCCAAACCATTGACCAAAGGCTTCGGCATTGGCCAGGGCACGCCAGACTTGAGAGCGCGGCGCCTTGAGTAGGATCTTTCTTTCGATACGGTCGGATGAATGCATGGGTCACCTCCTGTGTTCAACAGTAGGCTTGTAAGACCACGAGGCCAACCGGAAAGTTGTATCAGTCCATTGTTTGGGTACACTCCTCCGGCCTTTGTAACCTCCTCAAGGAGAGATCAACCATGCCATCACGCTTGCTTCTGGCCCTCACACCGTTGTTTTTTATCACCGCTGCCCAAGCCGACGACTGCGCCAATGCCATTACTCAGGGTGAGATGAACGAGTGCGCGGCCAAAGAAAACAAGGCCGCCGACAACGAGCTGAACAGCCTGTATAAGCAGATCACAGCACGCCTGAAGGACAACCCCGAGGCCAAGCAAATGCTGATCAAGGCACAACGGGCCTGGATCGGCTTCCGTGACGCCGAATGCAATTTTTCTGCGTCCCGTGTTGAGGGTGGTAGCGTCTATCCGCTGATCTACAGCAACTGCATCACAGCCCAGACCAAGGCCCGAGTCGAGGCGTTCAAGACCTACCTCAAGTGCAAGGAGGGCGATTTGAGCTGCCCTGTGCCTGAGGCCTAACAGTCCAGATAAAAAAAAAGATGACCACTAAAGGTCATCTTTTTTTCGGCACAAGCTTTTTTCCAGCGCAAAAACAAAACCCCTACCTGCATCAGCAGATAGGGGTTTCGGAATTTAATCTTGACGATGACCTACTCTCACATGGGGAAACCCCACACTACCATCGGCGATGCATCGTTTCACTGCTGAGTTCGGGATGGGATCAGGTGGTTCCAATGCTCTATGGTCGTCAAGAAATTCGGTAGCCGGCGCGTGCCTTGCGGTCACGTTCCAGCAAATGGGTATGCGATAGTTTGTGTGTTGCTTTGTGAGCAGCTTCGAACTTTCGGTTCGTGTCGTCTTCACACACCGCAATCTGGCCTCTTTCGAGTTCACAAATTGCTTGGGTGTTATATGGTCAAGCCTCACGGGCAATTAGTACAGGTTAGCTCAACGCCTCACAGCGCTTACACACCCTGCCTATCAACGTCGTAGTCTTCGACGGCCCTTCAGGGGACTCAAGGTCCCAGTGAGATCTCATCTTGAGGCAAGTTTCCCGCTTAGATGCTTTCAGCGGTTATCTTTCCCGAACATAGCTACCCGGCAATGCCACTGGCGTGACAACCGGAACACCAGAGGTTCGTCCACTCCGGTCCTCTCGTACTAGGAGCAGCCCCTCTCAAATCTCAAACGTCCACGGCAGATAGGGACCGAACTGTCTCACGACGTTCTAAACCCAGCTCGCGTACCACTTTAAATGGCGAACAGCCATACCCTTGGGACCGGCTTCAGCCCCAGGATGTGATGAGCCGACATCGAGGTGCCAAACACCGCCGTCGATATGAACTCTTGGGCGGTATCAGCCTGTTATCCCCGGAGTACCTTTTATCCGTTGAGCGATGGCCCTTCCATACAGAACCACCGGATCACTAAGACCTACTTTCGTACCTGCTCGACGTGTCTGTCTCGCAGTCAAGCGCGCTTTTGCCTTTATACTCTACGACCGATTTCCGACCGGTCTGAGCGCACCTTCGTACTCCTCCGTTACTCTTTAGGAGGAGACCGCCCCAGTCAAACTACCCACCATACACTGTCCTCGATCCGGATAACGGACCTGAGTTAGAACCTCAAAGTTGCCAGGGTGGTATTTCAAGGTTGGCTCCACGCGAACTGGCGTCCACGCTTCAAAGCCTCCCACCTATCCTACACAAGCAAATTCAAAGTCCAGTGCAAAGCTATAGTAAAGGTTCACGGGGTCTTTCCGTCTAGCCGCGGATACACTGCATCTTCACAGCGATTTCAATTTCACTGAGTCTCGGGTGGAGACAGCGCCGCCATCGTTACGCCATTCGTGCAGGTCGGAACTTACCCGACAAGGAATTTCGCTACCTTAGGACCGTTATAGTTACGGCCGCCGTTTACCGGGGCTTCGATCAAGAGCTTCGCGTTAGCTAACCCCATCAATTAACCTTCCGGCACCGGGCAGGCGTCACACCCTATACGTCCACTTTCGTGTTTGCAGAGTGCTGTGTTTTTAATAAACAGTCGCAGCGGCCTGGTATCTTCGACCGGCATGAGCTTACGGAGCAAGTCCTTCACCCTCACCGGCGCACCTTCTCCCGAAGTTACGGTGCCATTTTGCCTAGTTCCTTCACCCGAGTTCTCTCAAGCGCCTTGGTATTCTCTACCCAACCACCTGTGTCGGTTTGGGGTACGGTTCCTGGTTACCTGAAGCTTAGAAGCTTTTCTTGGAAGCATGGCATCAACCACTTCGTCACCCAAAGGGTAACTCGTCATCAGCTCTCGGCCTTGAAACCCCGGATTTACCTAAGATTTCAGCCTACCACCTTAAACTTGGACAACCAACGCCAAGCTGGCCTAGCCTTCTCCGTCCCTCCATCGCAATAACCAGAAGTACAGGAATATTAACCTGTTTTCCATCGACTACGCTTTTCAGCCTCGCCTTAGGGACCGACTAACCCTGCGTCGATTAACGTTGCGCAGGAAACCTTGGTCTTTCGGCGTGGGTGTTTTTCACACCCATTGTCGTTACTCATGTCAGCATTCGCACTTCTGATACCTCCAGCAAGCTTCTCAACTCACCTTCACAGGCTTACAGAACGCTCCTCTACCGCATCACCTAAGTGATACCCGTAGCTTCGGTGTATGGTTTGAGCCCCGTTACATCTTCCGCGCAGGCCGACTCGACTAGTGAGCTATTACGCTTTCTTTAAAGGGTGGCTGCTTCTAAGCCAACCTCCTAGCTGTCTAAGCCTTCCCACATCGTTTCCCACTTAACCATAACTTTGGGACCTTAGCTGACGGTCTGGGTTGTTTCCCTTTTCACGACGGACGTTAGCACCCGCCGTGTGTCTCCCATGCTCGGCACTTGTAGGTATTCGGAGTTTGCATCGGTTTGGTAAGTCGGGATGACCCCCTAGCCGAAACAGTGCTCTACCCCCTACAGTGATACATGAGGCGCTACCTAAATAGCTTTCGAGGAGAACCAGCTATCTCCGAGCTTGATTAGCCTTTCACTCCGATCCACAGGTCATCCGCTAACTTTTCAACGGTAGTCGGTTCGGTCCTCCAGTTAGTGTTACCCAACCTTCAACCTGCCCATGGATAGATCGCCCGGTTTCGGGTCTATTCCCAGCGACTAGACGCCCTATTAAGACTCGCTTTCGCTACGCCTCCCCTATTCGGTTAAGCTCGCCACTGAAAATAAGTCGCTGACCCATTATACAAAAGGTACGCAGTCACCCAACAAAGTGGGCTCCCACTGCTTGTACGCATACGGTTTCAGGATCTATTTCACTCCCCTCTCCGGGGTTCTTTTCGCCTTTCCCTCACGGTACTAGTTCACTATCGGTCAGTCAGTAGTATTTAGCCTTGGAGGATGGTCCCCCCATATTCAGACAAAGTTTCTCGTGCTCCGTCCTACTCGATTTCACTTCTAAGATCCTTTCGCGTACAGGGCTATCACCCACTATGGCCGCACTTTCCAGAGCGTTCCGCTAAAATCAAAGAAGCTTAAGGGCTAGTCCCCGTTCGCTCGCCACTACTAAGGGAATCTCGGTTGATTTCTTTTCCTCAGGGTACTTAGATGTTTCAGTTCCCCTGGTTCGCCTCTTGCACCTATGTATTCAGTACAAGATAACCATCTTATGATGGCTGGGTTCCCCCATTCAGACATCTCCGGATCAAAGTCTGTTTGCCGACTCCCCGAAGCTTTTCGCAGGCTACCACGTCTTTCATCGCCTCTGACTGCCAAGGCATCCACCGTATGCGCTTCTTCACTTGACCATATAACCCCAAGCAATCTGGTTATACTGTGAAGACGACATTCGCCGAAAATTCGTACGCTTGCTCACTTAAGAGCAACTCACAAATTTTACCTTAGCCTGATCCGTTACCAGTGAAAGTAACGTTCAGTCTATCTTTCTATCACATACCCAAATTTTTAAAGAACGAACTAGTCAAAGACTAGAAATCAACATTCACCATCGAACCGATGGAATGCTCATTTCTAAGCTTTATACAATCGAAGCAGTAGTGGTGGAGCCAAGCGGGATCGAACCGCTGACCTCCTGCGTGCAAGGCAGGCGCTCTCCCAGCTGAGCTATGGCCCCGTATTTCTACAGGCGTTTCCCACACAAAATTGGTGGGTCTGGGCAGATTCGAACTGCCGACCTCACCCTTATCAGGGGTGCGCTCTAACCAACTGAGCTACA